>CAINWP010000108.1 GCA_903854475.1 uncultured Verrucomicrobiota bacterium | reverse complement strand
TTGCACAACACCGCTTTGCGGACCTCTATGCAGCGGGCTTTGGTCGAGCTTGATCGCCCTGAGGCAGCCTCACTCATTGCCGAGAGCATTCTCCAACACCTTCGCCAACCCTTCACCCAAGCCGTCCGCAGGACCACTGCCTCACGCACCCAGCCTACGGACCATCGCTGGATTCCCTTCAAGGAGGCCGCATGAGCACACCGCTCCGACTCAGTCCGGAACCGGTCGGTCCAGCCATTGAAGCAGCCGCCGCGCATGCTGAGGACATTTCCAACGTCTTCCGCGACTTACAAATTGTCTTGCCTCCTGATACCATCGTCCGGCGCGACGAACCGATGGCACGACGCACCACGCTTCGGGTGGGTGGCCCTGCCGATCTATTCGTCGAACCGAGCTCAGACAACGCGCTAGCGAGCACGCTCGAGATCGCCCATCTACGCGGCATTCCTTTGTTTCTCCTGGGCCGTGGTTCCAATCTTTTGGTCCGCGACGGGGGTATCCGGGGAATTGTACTTTCTCTCGCCCACCCCCACTTCTCGCGCATCGAACTTGCAGGCGAACGAATCACCGCTGGCGCTGGAGCCCGACTCAAGAACATCGCCCACGAAGCCCGACGTGCCGGACTCGGCGGCGTGGAATTTTTCGAAGGCATCCCCGGCTGTCTAGGCGGCGCCCTACGAATGAACGCCGGCGCCATGGGAGCCTGGACCTTCGACACCCTAGAAGAATTGCGCTGCATGAGTCCCTCAGGACAAATCCTGACATTGCCCGCCCAAGAGGTGCCCGTGGAGTACCGGGCTTGTCCGTTGCTGAGAACCCACATTGCGCTGGGGGCGGTCCTCCGCGGCCGTCCCGACACTGCTGAGGCCATCCGCGCCAAGATGGACCAGTTCTCCAGCAAACGGTGGACCAGTCAGCCCAATCAACCGAGCGCCGGCTGCACCTTCAAAAATCCGCAACCCACCCTGCCGGCGGGACGCTTGCTCGATGAGCTGGGGCTCAAAGGTGCCCGCGTCGGGGATGCCATGGTCAGCGACGTCCATGCCAATTTCTTTGTGAATCTGGGTCAGGCACGGGCTGCAGACATCCTCGAATTAATCGAACAAGTCCGCACCCGCGCCCGTGAACTCCGGGGTATCGAACTGGAGACCGAAGTGGAAATCGTCGGCGAAGACGCATGAGCACTCCTCTCCACATCACCGTCTTGCGTGGAGGCCCCTCGGCGGAACGAGACGTCTCCCTCCGCTCTGGCGCCGCCGTTGCTTCGGCACTGAGGTCCCTCGGGCACCACGTGGACGAAGTGGACCCCATCCCGGGTGATTTGCAGATCCCCGCCGGCACCCAAGTGGTTTTCCTAGCGTTGCACGGCACCTACGGCGAGGACGGCACCGTCCAGTCAGAACTCGAAGAACTAGGACTACTCTACACCGGTTGCGGCGTGTCGGCCTCGCTCTACGCCTTCGACAAGATCCTAACCAAACGTCGCTGCCTAAGGGCCGGTGTCGGTACGGCCCGATTCGAGCGGTTCATTAATACCTCGGCCCAGTGGCCGGAGAACTGGCAAACGCCTGTCGTCCTGAAACCCACCCGCCAGGGATCGAGTGTGGGGCTTCAGTTCGTTGACCGCATTGAGGACTTTCCCCGTGCGCTCGCTGAGGCGCTGGGTCATGGCGGTGAGGTCCTGATGGAAGAGCGCATTGTCGGGCGAGAGACGACTGTGGGTATTCTCGAGGGATTAGCGCTGCCTGTGGTGGAAGTTCGCCCTAAGTCGGGCTCGTACGACTACAACAACAAGTACACCGCCGGACGAACGGACTATTTCTGTCCTGCGGACCTCGAACCGGCCGTCACCCTCCAAATTCAGCAGTCGGCGCTGGCTGCGTTCAACGCCATTGGAGGCCGAGACTATGCGCGGGTCGATGTGATGGTACGCCCGGACGGGTCGCCGGTGATCCTCGAGGTGAATACGCTACCGGGCATGACCGAAACCAGCCTGCTCCCCAAGGCGGCTGCCGCCGCAGGCATCTCATTTCCGCAACTGTGCGACCGCATGGTTCGACTCGCCCTCCGCAGACGGGCGAACCCCATATAATCCATGTTCGGCCGATCTCACGAAAACCGAAGACGCCCCAAAGGAGGCACCGTTCTCCAGGCGAAGCTGTCGGCTGACGCATCCGGTGACGCTCGCCCCGGATTGCGTCGCTGGATCCTCCGAACCTCGGTGCTCTTCACTCTCATGGCCTCGCTGGCGGTGGGCGGATGGTGGCTTCGCGAAAATTGGATCAATCGCATCCCGGCACTGGCCATTCGAGAAGTCATTGTCGAGGTCGACGGGGTGCTCTCACCCGAGGAAGTGCGACGCCTAGCCGGCGTTCCACTGGGACGAAACATTCTCTCGGTGGATCTTCCCCAACTGCGGGATCGCCTGCAGAACCACCCCCGTATCGCCTCGGCCCGCATCATCGCTGAATTCCCCGGTAGCCTACTCATCCGCATTCGGGAGCGGCTCCCGTTGGTCGCAGTCGAGCCCTTGTCGAAGAACGGGTTCCAAGCCCGATACCTGCTCGACGAATCGGGCCATCTACTACTGCCCCTGGATCCCTCCAGTTCTCCCACTGAGGCTGTGGCAGCTGAATCGGCGCTCCCGGTGCTCAGCGGCTATCATGCTCAGCGGCCCACCGCCCAGGCCGACACGCTTCGGGCGCTCGAATTCGTCAAGACCTACGAATTAGCTAAACCCGGATCACTGCCCGACATCCGATCGATCTCCATCGCCGAGCCCGGTGTTCTAATGGTAACCACCGATACCTCAGCGGAGATCACCTTTGCGGCACACGATTACGGCATCCAACTGCAGCGCTGGGGCGACATCTTGCATCAGCTCAAGGAGCAAAATGAATCGCGAGTAATCCAGAGTCTGGACCTCAGCGTCTCCCAGAACTCCCCTATCCGCTGGAGCGCACCCCAATCGGTGCCCCCTCCTTCTGAAGCCCCCGAACGGGGCAGCCGTCTCAAACCCAAACGCATCCCCCGACGATCCAATGTTTAAGGACTCCCCAATCCTAGTCGGCCTCGAGATCGGAACCTCGAAAATTTGCGCTGCCATCGGCGAGGAAAACGAGCGTGGCGAATTCACCCTGCTCGGAATCGGGCAGTCTAAATCGCACGGGGTCCGCAAAGGAGAAATCGTCGATCTGGCTAAAGCGCAGGAGGATGTCCGCTCAGCATTGGGCAATGCCGAGGAGCAGGCTCAGGTGACGGTCCGCAATTTGTTCCTAGGGGTCTCCGGCCGCCACATTGAGGGTTTCAATAACACCGGAATGCATCCAGTGGCGTCGGACGACCGTCTGGTCACCCCGCAAGATGTGGCCGATGCCGCCAACAATGCCAAGGCCATCACCCTGCCTGCTGAGCACACAATCCTGCACACGATTCGCCAGCGTATTTGCGTCGATGGGGTCGAGGTCTCCGACAACCCAGCCGGCATGCTGGGTCGCAAGGTCGAGGCGCACGTTCATGTCATCTACGGCAATTCCCTGCGGATCCAAAACTCAATGCGGCTGGTTCAATCGCTTTCGATCGAGGTGAACCAACCGGTCTTCAATGGCTTGGCCAATGCACAAGCCGTCCTAACCCCGGAAGACAAGGAAAACGGGGCTCTGGTCATCGACATTGGTGGTGGGGCCACCGAATTTGTTTTTCAGCAGGGTCAGGCTATTCGCCACTCCGGGGTCTTTGCCCTCGGTGGTGACCACCTCAGCAACGACATCGCTTTGGGCCTGAAAATCAACATCGCCTTAGCCGAAAGTCTCAAGATTCGGCACGGCAGTGCTGTGGTCGCGTCCGGCAGCCAGGGACAATTAGTCCCGTTGAGTGAAAACGACCTTGGCCTGTCCCATCGGGAGGTCAGCCTCGAACACCTCCACCGCATTATGTCCATTCGGCTGCAGGAACTCTTCGAGCTCATCGCCGAGCGTTGCGCTGAGAATTGCCTCCTCGACGAGGCACGAGCCGGAGTTTTCCTGTCCGGAGGATGCTCCCACATTCCTGGTATCGACACGTTGGCTCAACGCATTTTCCGACTCCCAATCACACGAGGCACCTCCCGCAACATCACCGGCAATTCTGCCACGCTGTCCCATCCGGAGTTCGCAACAGCCATCGGCATCGCTCGGTATGGCGGCATGCGCCTACGCAACCGGCCTCGCCCCCGCTTCAGTATTCGCGATGTCCTGCCCTTCCTCCGCTAACCCTTCGCCACACACCTCCATGAACGATGCCTCGATTCGCTTCATCGCCGTCGGACACGCGGGCGCCCAAATCCTGAGCGGCCTGCGCGCGAGTTCCGGAAGCCCTCTCGAATGCGCCCATGCGGACACCAGCCCTGAATCTCTGCGAATCTCTTTGATTGACCGGAAGATCACGCTAGGGCTTTCGGTCAGCCACGGCCTCGGTGCCGGCGGCGATCCGGAGATCGGGCGACTGAGCGCTGAGAGCGACCTTTCCTCCATCCACGAGTTCACTGAAGGAGCCCGACTGGTCTTCGTCATCACCGGACTTGGCGGCGGAACCGGTTCCGGGGCCGCTCCAGTCATTGCACGGGCCGCGCGCGAATCCGGAGCACTCGTTCTGGTGATCGCCACGACCCCCTTCGACTTCGAACGCCGCCGACTTCTGTATGCCCAAGAAGCCCTCGAACGTCTGCGCGTCTCGGCCGATGCTGTCTTGGCCATCTCAAACCAGCGGGTCCGGCGGATGCACGATGACCGCACCCACCCTCACGAACTGTACCAGTTCGCCAACGAACTACTGGCCCAGACCCTTCAGGGCTTGTGGCGACTGCTCAACGCGCCCGGCCTCATTCCGTTAGACTTCGCCCACATTGAGCGATTGCTGCGGGGGCGCCACGCCGAGAGCGCCTTCGCGGCTGTACAAGCAACCGGAGAAAACCGGGCTCATGCCGCCGCCGAGCAATTACTCACACATCCATTCCTCGATACCGGGTCGGCCCTGGCCTCGGCCAAAGAGGTCTTAGTCAGTGTCGCAGGAGGCAACGACCTTCAAATCGGCGAGGTGGAGCGGTTGATCGAAGCTCTGCAAGGACGTTGTCCCACCGCTGAGTTCATCGTGGGCGCCTCGATTGATCCGGCCCTTACCGGGCACATCCACGTCACAGCCATCACCACACGGCCCGCCGCCTCGGCTCCCAATCCGCTGATCGGATCGGGCTTTGCCCGGAACGACCCCGTGCCGACCTCGACGGGCAACGAAGCCGGAATAAAACGCAGCGAGCCCATCGTCTTCAATGGTGAGGATTTCAACCGGGAACCCGAGACTCGTGCGACCACCGACAGTCGATTCATCCCACCGCCCCCGGAACTGAACATCGAGCAGCGCCAGCGCATCCTCAGTGGTCAGCGCAACAAACCCTCCCGCCGTCGGCCCGACTCCCAGATGATCATGAACTTTGATATCGCCCAGCGCGGTCGCTTCGACAACACCGAGCGAAACCGGCACAAGGGCGTCGATCTGGATGTCCCGACTTACCTCCGCTTAGGCATCGTTCTCAATTGAAGCGGACGGTCGACCGTTGAAGGCACAATTTCTTGAGGTAGACTCATCGTCATGGAGCCCCCATTCCTAGAATCCCGTCGTGCCACGACCGACGATCTTGGAGCCTTGGAGATTCTGTGGTCGCAAGCCAGTCTTCCAGCCACCGAGCTCGGGAAGTTCCTGAGCGAGTTTCATGTAGTGACCGATCCGGAAGGCCAGATCCTTCATGCCATCGGGCTCTTGGTCGAAGGCGATCAAGCGCTTCTGCATAGCGAGGCATTGTCTGCGCTTCAGTTTGCCGAACCCGACGCCTGTCGGGCGGCCGTGTGGAAACGTTTGCGAATCCTCACCCGCAACCAGGGAATCTCGCGGATCTGGACCCAGGAAGACGCCGAATACTGGCGGGTCAGCGGCTACCAATCGATTCCAGAATCCCAGCTTCCCTCAGACTTGCCGTCCTTTGTCCAACGAGAGGCTGGATGGTGGATGCACCAAAGCCCAAACGCGGCGCAGACCGATTTGCTGGTCCAGCGGGAGTTCGCACTCTGGAAGACCCAACGCGAACAGGAATCACAAAGCTTTCAGCAGCGGGTCAAAACGTTTCGGGCTGTCGCATTCGGTCTCTTCGCCCTCTCGATCATCCTCCTCCTCAGCTTCCTCTTTTTCGCTACCAAGATTCCTGAAGTCTTTCGACAACTCTTCCGCTGAAGCACGCCCCTTCTCGCATCGGTTGGGACATTTTGGTCCCAAGCTCTCAAGAATTGCGGTAAATTATTACTACCGTGTAAAATTTTTGTTGCTTTTGTTGGATTCTAACACTTTCTGTAAAGCTTGGATTGTAGAGCTCGACAGGTGCTCAGCCGTTCAAAACCCAAACGCCCATGAGGTTCCACGCCTATCACGGTCGGCATCGCCATTCTGGCTTCACCCTGATCGAACTCCTCGTCGTCATCGCCATCATTGCAATTCTGGCGGGGATGCTACTACCAGCTTTGGCACGCGCCAAACAGAAGGGGCAAGGCATCTACTGCATGAACAACCACCGCCAACTCACGTTGGCCTGGCGGATGTACGCAGAGGACAATCAGGACTTCATTGTCTACGCCAGCCACAACTCCCAGGCCAACGACCCCAACAACAATTACGCCTGGACCCGAACCGAAATGGATTTTTCGGCGGACCGCAAAAACTGGGACCCCACCGCCGATATCACCCTACGCCCCCTTTGGAAGTACAACCAAAGCGCCAGCGTCTATAAATGCCCCTCGGACCGTTCATTCGTCACTGTCAACGGCGAGCGAAAGCCCCGAGTACGGTCGATGTCGATGAATTTTTTCCTCGGCGGTTTTGCCGGAAAGACCACCACAGAGAATCAGAATTATAGCCTTTTCATGCGTTTCGGGGAGATCGCTGGAGGACGAGGGACACCGGGACCCTCCATGACCTGGGTCTTCCTCGACCAACGCGAGGACACCATTAACTGGGGTAATTTCATGACACGCATGACTGGCTACCAACCTCGGAACCCAGCCCTATACGGCTTCACCATGGACCTGCCGGGCTACTACCATAGCAAGGCCTGCGGCTTTTCCTTCGCCGATGGCCACTCCGAGATCAAGCGATGGATAGATGGCCGGTCTATGCCGCCTCTGAAGGTCCAGGCTGCCGCTGCAGCCGCAGACATCCCCACTCCGCGCAACCCAGATGTGGAATGGTTGCAGGAACGAACCACCCGCCCGATCAATCAATAATTTTCCCCTACAGCCCACCCCCTACCCCAACTCAACCATGAACACCCGACCCACCCTCCACCGACTGGGGTCGCTGCTGTCGAGCCTGCTTCTGTTGGCCTTGACAGTGCGCACCCCTCTGCGCGCCGACTACGCTTCCACTGTTCAAGCGTTAGGGCCCGTCGGGTATTGGCGGCTCAATGAAACCAATAACTCTCCCGGTCTCAAGCGGTTGGCCAACCTCGGAGAGTTGGGCTCTGCTGCTGATGGCTACGCAGTGCTTACCGCCGCCACAGGGCTTCCCGGACGGGTGGGCAGTTGCGTCCGATTGTACAACCCAACCAACGCCCTCGGTTGGTGCGGATCCAAGGTGGATATCAACTACCACCCGACGCTCAACAAATCAGGCTCCTTCAGCGTGGAGTTCTGGGTCAAACCCAACACCTTGGGAGCCGACGCAACCGGATTCTGCCCCCTGTCGTCGATGATGAATGATTTCGGCGCTTCCAGCCGCAGCGGATACCTCTTCTACATTAACAACACTGGCCGTGTGGAATTCCGTCTGGGCAATGCCAGCGGATATGTCGGCACGGTGAACAACGCCAACCAACCTCAATACAACGTCAAGGCGGGCGCTTGGAGCCACGTGGTGGGCGTCTTCGACGGGAGCAACACCCGGTTGATGATCAATGGCGTAAATGTCACCAACGTCACCCTGTCGCCCGCCAATATCGCTTCACTGCGGCAAAACACCCAAATGCCCTTGCGCATCGGTGGCACCCCCTTCAACGGCACTCTTGGCGACACCCCGATGCCCTCGGCCTTGGTCTATAGCGGCAACCGCGGCTTTGATGGATGGATCGACGAGGTCGCCTTCTATCCCTACGCCCTGTCCACGGCTCAATGCGATTCCCACTTTAATGGCATCCTCGGTGGCGTCTCTGGCTACTCCACTCTGATCTTGGCCGATTCCCCAGCGGGTTACTGGCCCTTCAACGAGCCTGCCTATCCAACTCCGGCTCCGGAGTCCCTTCCGATCGCCGTCAATTCCGGATCCTCCGGCACTACCGCGGACGCCGTGAACCGATGGGGTACTCTCGCAGGACAACCCGGAACACCCTTTGGCGGCATGGGCAGCGGCAACCGAGCGGTATTCCTGGATGGAAACAATGGGGCCATCGCTGCGGGCACGGACACCACCCTGAGCAACCTTATCGGGCAAGTCACCCTGATGGCTTGGATCAAGCCCACAGTCCGCGGCGGCATTCGCACCATTCTCTCCAAGGGCTGGGATGAAAATTACGCCGAAACCTTCCTTCGCATCACCCGCGGCTATGAGAACAGCGGTTACGGCGCGACCAACCGCTATGAGATCGGCACTTCGGACGGAAAGACGTACTACGACACCGCCGAGGCCACCATGCCCGAGACCGACCTAAACAATTGGGTGTTCCTTGCTGGCACTTACGATGGAACGGCCTGGAACCTCTACCGCAATGGCCAACTCCTCGCTTCCACCCCGTCCGTGAATGGAGCCGCAGCGACCGTCAACATTTCCCGATGGACCATTGGTTCTCGCTTCGGTCCTCCATCTCCCACCCATGCCTTCAACGATGCCGCCAATTACACCAACGAGGTATGGCAAGCGGCAGGGCAATTCTTCGGCGGATCGATCGACGAACCCGCTATTTTCGACAAGGCCCTCAGCGCATCCGAGATTGCCAGCGTCTACAACTCGGCGCTGGTGACCCCGATCATCTACAAACCCATCTCCAGCCCCGGTGATTACCCCAGCGCCCGTTGGCCGGATCTCTACGATGGTGACACGGCCACCTTGTCAGTCTTGGCCGAAGGAGCACCGCCCCTGACCTACCAGTGGTACAGCAACTCAGTCGCGCTGAACGTCAAGACCGCGCAACTAGCCTTGCAACCGCTGAAGATCTCTAAACCTGTATATTCCGTGGTCGTGTCCAACCCCTACGGGTCCGCCACCAGCACGGTCTCGCTGAACATCATCGTGGGCCCGCCAACGATCCTCGAGCCTCCCGTCGACCTGCAGCGTTTTTCCGGCACACCCTTCCAGTTCTCAGTCTCCAGCGGAGGCAGTCTGCCTCAGACCTTCCAGTGGCAACTCAACGGAATCAATATCCCGGGCGCCACTGGCAACACCATCAGCGGAACCGCATCAGCGGCCACGGCCGGAACCTACACCTGCCGCATCGCCAACAGCGCCGGAAGCATTACAGCCCAAGCGCAGTTGACGACCACCCCCACTGCCACCGGCTTTGCCGCCGCCGCGCTCACGGCCAAACCGCTCGCCTACTGGCGTCTGGGTGAGCCTTCGGGCAGCACAGCCTACGACAGCATAGGCCAACTCAATGGCACCTACTTCAACGCCACGCTCAAACAGCCGGGTTATTCGATGGTCGACACCAACACTGCGGCCCTCTTCGGCGGGACCAATAGCTATGTAGGCTTGATCAGCGGCCTTCCCGACAGCGGAATCAACTTCGAAGGCACTAACTCCAGCTTCACTATCGAACTCTGGGCTAAGGGAGGCGAAGGCCAACCCGATGAGTCCACCCTGATTGCCAAAGGGACAGGGGCCGATGGCACCACGGGCAACGAGCAGTTTTCTGTCGATATCGCCTCAGGGAAATACCGATTCTTCACACGTGGCAACAACACAACCCTGTATTCAGCGGATGCCACCGTGGGCCCCAATGATAGTTGGCAACACATCGTCGCAGTGTACGACCAGTCCAACCCGGGCTCCCCAGAAGTTCGTCTCTATATTAACGGGGAACTGTCCGACAGCTCCCCAGGTAGACCACAAGGACTCCGGTCATCGACCTCGCCGATTAGCATCGGTTCCAAGCGCTTGGGCAATTCGCCGGGGTATGACGGCAGCTTCGATGGAATCATCGACGAGGTAGTGATCTACAACACCGTCCTTTCTGACACCGAGATCTCCACCCATTTCGCAGCGGCCTATGGTTCAACGCTAGCGCCCTCCTTCACCACGCAGCCCAAGGCGATGACCAATTACGTGGGGCTCTCAGCCACCTTCAGCGCCGCGGCGATAGGCTCATTGCCTCTGACCTATCAATGGCAGAAGAACGGAGTGGATATTACAGGAGCCAACGCAGCCACCTTCACCACGCCAACCCTGACGACCGGATCGGCGGGCCTCTACCGGTGCCTGATCTCCAACAGTGTCGGATCAACCAATAGCACCGCTGTGGCTCTCACTGTGCTACCGACACCCACCAGCACCGTAACCATCCCTGGCCTGGTCTTGCACCACACCTTCGACAACACACTTATCGATGCCACTGGCCGCGGCAACAACGGCACTGCCATCGCCCGCGACCACACATCGGCCAGCAATGTCGTCGGCGCCACCTACACCAGCGGAAAGCTTGGCCGAGCACTGGCCTACGCCTCCGATTTCGGCACACCCACCGAAGCTGGTGCCACCACCGTGACCAATACTTCCTATGTCACACTCGGCGTCCGGCCTGATTTACAGTTCTCCAACTCTGTAGACTTCACGGTCGCCTTTTGGATCAAGCTGCCCGCCAACTTCATTGGTGGCGACCTCCCCTTCTTCACCACCACCTCGGGTTCGCTGGGTGGGGCGGGCTGGGTATTTGCTCCGGCCTACGGATATGGCATTGGCAGTGGCGCCTCCCCGACAGAAGCCCCTCTCAACTACGGGAGTTGGGCCGTTTCCGTATACGGCAACTCAGGAACAGGAGCCCGCCTCTATGGAGAGGTCGGAAGCATTAACGACGGTGAGTGGCATCACCTCGTCTACGTCTTGGACCGAAAGTCCCAGGTCTCCATTTATCAGGACGGTATCCTGGCTCGGGCCTACAAAATCTCAGGCACCTCAACTGCGGTCGCCACAGACATTGACACCGGTTTGCCTGCAACCATTGGCCAAGACCCAACAGGGCTCTATCAAGAAACCGGGGCAGGAGAGATGGATGATCTTGGTGTGTGGCGCCGAGCGTTGACTCCCCTCGAAGCGGCCAGCATTTACACCGCTGGGGCCAACGGGCAGAGCTTTGCGGACCGGCCGCCGCTGGGAAGTGCCAACCTCCGCATTACTACGTCTGGATCGACCGTCCAGATTCTATGGGACCTAGGAACACTCCAGCAGGCAGGCACCCTCAGCGGCCCCTGGACGGATATCGGTCCACCGCTCACCTCACCGCACACAACGACCCCAATCGAGACCAAATTTTACCGGATAAAGCCCTAAAGTTTGGTACACGTCAGGATTTTATCGCATCAGGCGACCTCGAAAGGGGTCGCCTTTTTCGTATCCTGCACCGAAGCAGGCTGAAATTGAATGAGTGAAGTACGGCAGGACAAGAAAGTGGTTCCGGGCCGGACACACCAAGGAGGCGAGGGTGGAGAACCCTGCTGAAACAAGTGCACCCGACCCGGAACGGGCGAACGAGATGTTGGTTCTCCGTTGTCCGCCCTGCCACCGGCAAGCCGGCAGCTCGCGATGTTTAGGCCTCCAACCTGGCATCCGCAACGGCCAAATTACTTCCCCGAAGAAAGGCGCCAGCAACCTTGGAATGCTTTCGAAACAAACACTTAACCGAGAGCTAGAGCGACCCATGACAACGCGTTTGAAACCAACGCCCGCAGCGCCGCTGCCTACTAGGCCAGTTGGCCCCATCAACCCTCAAATCCTCATTAAGTTGAAAGGTTCAACTGAATCCGAGCGAATCACAGTGTGTCGCTCCGTTCAGGTCTTATTGAACCCAGTCTCATGCTCGCACAAATCCGATCTGCCTCCATACAAGGTATCGACGCCTTCCCCGTTGAAGTCGAAGTCGACTCAGGTCCCGGCCCGCAGCAGATCGTCCTTGTCGGCCTGCCCGATGCGGCGGTGCGCGAATCTCGTGATCGGGTTGGAACAGCAATCGTTCACAGCGGCTTCCGATTTCCACCGGGCCGGACCACCATCAATTTAGCCCCAGCCGACGTCCGCAAGGAAGGACCCAGCTTCGATCTCCCGATCGCCATAGGAGTCCTCGTTGCCAGCAAACAACTTAAACCGCAGAATCTGACAGCGTTCGCCATGGTGGGTGAATTGGCTCTGACCGGAGCCGTCCGCGCAGTCAAAGGGGCGCTCGCGCTCGCGCTCCGGGCCCGAGCGGAAGGATGCCGAGGCATCCTGCTGCCCGCGGAGAACGCACCCGAGGCCGGAGTGGTGGATCGACTGGAGGTAATTCCCATTCGAAGTCTTCAGGAAGCCGCCCAGTTTCTGGAGGGCGAAATCTCCATCCAACCGCTACGAGTGGACACCGAGGCGCTCTTCCGGGGAGGCAACGGCAATTCCATGGACATGGCCGAGGTCCGTGGACAGGAATCGGTAAAACGCGCCCTCGAGGTGGCGGCTGCAGGCGGGCATAACATCCTGCTCATTGGCCCACCGGGCAGCGGCAAGTCCATGCTTGCTCAACGCTTGGCCACCATTCTGCCGCCACTGACACTCGCCGAGGCGCTGGAGGCCACCCAAATCCATAGTGTTGTGGGCCAATTGGCTCCAGGTCAGGCGTTGCTGACCCGTCGTCCTTTCCGATCCCCTCACCACACCGCCAGCGATGCTGGCTTGCTCGGCGGCAACACTCATCCAACCCCGGGCGAGATTTCCCTGGCTCACCATGGCGTTCTCTTCCTCGACGAGTTGCCTGAATTCAAGCGATCCGTGCTGGAGACACTCCGCCAACCCCTCGAGGAAGGTAAGGTAACCATCAGTCGAGCCGCTGGAACCGTGACTTTTCCCGCTCAATTTATGCTCGTGGCCGCAATGAATCCCACGCCGGATGGCAAGATGCCGGCCGAATCGCGCTCCAGCCCCCGGGAGATTCTGTCTTATCTGGGCCGCATTTCAGGCCCCTTACTCGATCGGATCGACTTGCACGTCGAGGTTCCTTCCGTCCGATTCACCGACTTAGACTGCGCACGCTCCGGTGAATCGAGCCAAGAGATTCGACTGCGGGTCGAAGCGGCCCGGGAACGCCAGCGACATCGGTTGGTCGGCAGACCTATTTCCTGCAATGCTCGATTAGGCCCCCGCGAACTCCAGCAATTTATACAACTCGATTCTCCTACCCTCTTGCTCCTCAAGCACGCATTGACGGACCTAAATCTCTCGGCCCGCGCCTATCACCGTGTGCTTAAGGTCGCACGGACCATCGCCGATCTGGCCGAGTCTGAAAACGTGAGGCTCGATCATGTTTCCGAAGCCATCCAATACCGATCCCTAGACCGGCAGTTCTGGGGGTAATCCCCCGGGTCGCTGACATCGTTCGGCTTCCCGTTTGAATCCAGCGCCACAGACTGCTTTGATTCACACCCGAATCCATGAAACGACTCTTCCTCCCTCTCGCATTGGCAGCCGCCGTGCTTTCGGCCCGCGCAGGTCATCTGGCTGACCAACTGGCGATCCAGACCTGGACCCTCCGCAACCTGAACTTCCAGCAAACCATCGACTTCGCGGTGAAGCATGGCATCAAGGACCTTCAGGTCATCGGAAACCACATCGATCCCAACGCCTCGAAGGAGGAGTGGGCTCAGAAGAAGGCGGCTCTCGATGCGGCCGGTCTTCGCGCTTACACCTTTGGAGTGGCCGGCACTTCGACGGACAAGGAAAAGAACCGTCGCCTCTTCGAGTTCGCCAAGTTCATGGGCATTCGCCTGATCATCGTCGAACCCGGTGACTTTCGTATTTGGGACAACCTGGAAGAACTGGCCAAGGAGTATGACATTCGGGTTGCGGTCCACAACCACGGCATCAAGAGCCTTTATGGTAACCCTGCCGTGGTGAAGCAGATCATCCAACATCGGGACTCCCGCATTGGCGTCTGCATGGACGTCGGTTGGATCACCAGCGCCGGGTTTGACGCAGCGAAGGTGTATCGAGAATACAACGGCCGGGTCTTTGATCTCCACCTTAAGGACAAGCGGGTCGAGAAGACCCAAGGCGACGACGTGGCTTTCGACACCCATATCGGCGAGGGGCAGTCCAACTACAAGGGGCTCTTTGCTGAACTGCACCAAAGCGGCTACAGTGGTCGACTAGCAATAGAGACCGACAGCGGCGACTTCGCCAAGAACCCCAACGACTTCGTGGCCAAGGCAAAAGCCTTTGTCGAAGCCCAGGGCAAGGCTCCGATCAAATAGTACTCCATCGCATCCGCCCGTTCCCGAATCGTTGGGTCTCAACCGGCTATCCAACGGGATCTCGGAGGGGCCGCGAACCTCATGTCTGACCAACCCACCGATCCCGGCCAGGATCCCGACACCCTGTTGATGCTCCGCGTCAAACAGGGTGATCGGGACTCCTTCACCGAGTTGGTGGAGCACTGGAAACATCCCGTCATCGGCTTCATCTACCGAACACTGCCCGACCCGGACGAAGCCGAGGATTTGGCGCAGGCCACTTTTGTCCAACTCTGGAAGACTGCCGCCCGCTACCAACCAACGGCGCGGTTCTCCACCTTCCTCTTCACTATTGCGCGTAATCTCTGCCTCAACGAGATCCGCAGGCGTGTCCGGCATCCGGCCGACTCGCTGGATGAACCGCGACCGGATGACGAAGACCACCCCCTGCGACAAATCGAAGACCGCCGGCAACCCGGGGCCGATTCCGAAGCGACCCGCAGCGAATTGTTCAACCTTGTGGATGAGGCTTTGGCCGCGCTGCCCGAGAAACAACGAACTGCACTGATACTCTGTCGCGACGGCGAATTGAGCTACGAAGAGATCGCTGCCGTCCTGAAAACTTCCCTGCAGGCCACCAAGTCGCTCATCCATCGCGCACGGGAAACCCTCAAGGGCCGCCTCAAGCCCTATCTGGATTCGGGCGAGTGGCAACGCGATCCGTCGGCAGAGCCCCCTAGCCCAAAAAAATCGGGCTCTGCGGAACGTTGAGCCCGGCGGTAGTCCCGCCTCACGGTGGTTTTCAACCGCGTGAAACCTCCGGTCTTGGTGCCATACAGAAGTTCTTCCCGCGTGACTTCGCCCCCACCCTTGCGAAGCTCCGCACAGCGTCTGACATGAAGAAACCGCGTCCGTCCCCCTCCACCGTCGTCTCCCGTTCTGGCCGCTTCACCGACGGCCCAAGCCAGGAAGTTGCCCAATTCTCCCAATCCGTCTCCTTCGACTGGCGACTGTGGTCTCACGACCTTGTTGGCTCGATGGCTCACGCGACCATGTTGGAGAAGATTGGAATCCTCTCTTCCAAGGAGTGCAAAGACATCATCGCAGGACTCAAGACCATCGGCATGGAGATCGAGGCGGGGCGATTCCAGTGGAAAATGGAACTGGAGGACGTCCACATGAACATCGAGGCGGCGCTAACCGCTCGCGTGCCAGCCGCCGCCAAACTGCACACGGCACGATCCCGGAATGATCAAGTCGCCCTGGATGTCCGACTTTGGCTCCGGGACGAGATTGAAGCGCTCTTGGGCGAATTGCGCACACTCCAACGCTCTTTGGTCAAACTGGGCGAGCGGCACTCGGAGGTGATTATCCCCGGCTACACACACATGCAACGGGCTCAACCGGTCTTTTTCGCCCATCATTGCCTCGCCTATGTCGAGATGTTCGATCGCGACACTGGTCGTCTGGCAGATGCTTTTGGAAGACTGAACGTGTGCCCGCTCGGAGCAGGGGCCATCGCCGGCAGCACTCTGCCCCTTGACCGCGAGTTCGTGGCCACCCTCCTCGGTTTCACAGACACGAAAGGTCGTCCGCGCATCACGCAAAATTCCATGGACGCCGTCTCAGACCGGGATTTCCTCATCGAATTTAGTGCAGCCGCGGCACTCATCGCAGTCCATCTCAGCCGACTCTCCGAAGATCTCATTCTGTGGGCCTCCTCTGAGTTCAGCTTCATCCGCATTGCGGACGCCTACACGACAGGTTCTTCGCTCATGCCGCAGAAGAAGAACCCCGACATCGCCGAACTCACCCGAGGCAAATCGGGGCGGGTCATCGGCAACCTGGTGTCACTGCTAGTTCTGCTGAAGGGCTTGCCCATGACCTATAATCGGGACCTGCAGGAGGACAAGGAGCGTCTCTTTGATACCGCGGACACTGTCCGCTCCTGTGTTCGACTCACTGCGGCGATGCTCGATCACACCACCGTCCAGGCTCCGGCCTGCGATGCCGCCGCGAAGGATCCCCTTCTGCTGGCCACCGACCTTGCCGACTATCTGGTGAAAAAGGGTATGCCCTTCCGCCAGGCACATCACGCCGTCGGAGCCGTGGTAGCCTTCGCTGAGAAAGTTGGACGCCCGATCGACCAACTCTCCCTCGCGGAATATCAGGCAATTGAACCCCGCTTTTCAGCCGATGTTCTCGATTTGTATGATTTGCAGAAGGCCATGAAACGGCGCGAACTTCCCGGTGCTCCCGGGGTCCGTCAGGTGGCCCGTCAATTGGCACGGTGGAAAAAGGAATTAGGAACCCTCGGATGATCCAGAATCGCCGCAGTCCTGCTCCGCCGCGTTGACGCTCGCCGACGTCGCGGACAGCCTAGCAGCCAATGTCTCATCGCTTTTGGAACATCTGCGGAGGTCTGTTGCTTTCCTGTGTCTTATGGGTGGGCTGTGATGAGCGTCCCTGGATCAGCGGCAAGGCGGACCCGAAGGAGGAAAACAACTACCGCCAAGCCGAAGCCTATCAGCGGATGAACCAGTACCCCCGGGCCGTGGAGTACTATCAGCGGGCTTTGGACGTAAACCCCCGCAACGCCGATGCTCACCTCGGACTGGGGATTATCCATTCCGACTCCGCCAAACTCCCCGAGTACGGCTTCGCTTACTATCACCTCCGACGCTACATCGTTCTTTCCGGGCGCACCAACGACCTGATAGTCAACCAACTCATCCGGGCCACCGGCCTGCGTCTGGCCGAACTGCATGCCGACACCATCGGCAAGATCCAAACACAAGGTCAACTCGAGCAAATGCGACGGGAGAACGATGAGTTACGCAAATCCGTGGTGTCCTTGAGCAACCAACTCTATTCAGCGTCCTCCCGCGTAGCCCCGTCCGCCCTTGTGGCCTCCAGTCCCACCAACGCAACCATCGCGGCACCGACTCGTGCCCCGAGCACGGTCCCCAAAGCGATAGCCCCCCCGGCTCGGTTGGCACCCCGAGCGGTCGAGCCGCGCAAGCCTTCCACTCCCAAGACTTACACACTGAAATCCGGAGACACCCTGGCCAAAATTGCCAAGGCTCAGGGAATCACCCTGCAGCAACTTCAAGCCGCCAATCCCAGTGTGGACAACCGCAAGCTGAAGCCCGGCGTTGAAATACGAATCCCCTGAATAGTGGGGTACTCCCTTCAGAACATGGCTTCCCGAATTACCCTGATTGCCTCCGCACTCTTCTGGGTGCTGATGAACGGGCTTCTGTGGCAGGCCGAATGGGGAGAGCCTTTCACTTCGGGTTCCGAACTCTCTCCTGACTTGATCTGGCGGAAGATTCTGGATTCTCCGGACTCCAGCGTGCTGAGCATCCGACACAAAGGCAGGACCCTCGGTTCGTTGGAATGGCACCCCTCCATTCTCGAAGTCTCACACAGCAATACCACCGCCATTGAGGGCATGGTCTCAGCACCTGCAGGACACTTGATCCGGGTCTCCACCCGCTTTCATGGCAGTAACTCGCCCCTGGACCGGATGATGATCCTAGGCACTGTGGAATTATCGCCCTCCAATACCTGGGAGAAACTTCAGATCCGAGTCGACCAGCGGCCCAAGAGTTGGGAGATCCAAGCCGAGGCTGGATCCGACCAGATCCGCATGATCTATGAAGAGGGACGCCAGCGCTTCGAGCAAACCTTCGAGACCCGCAATCGGGCTGCCCT
The DNA here is from genome assembly GCA_903854475.1 of uncultured Verrucomicrobiota bacterium. Taxonomy (GTDB): domain Bacteria; phylum Verrucomicrobiota; class Verrucomicrobiia; order Limisphaerales; family UBA9464; genus SXXZ01. The sequence continues at coordinate 8,400 of CAINWP010000108.1, read as the reverse complement.
GCAACTCATGTTGGCTCCGTACCTCACGGCTCTGCCTTCCGGACTCATTCCCGACATCGCCCTGAACCACCCAGAATCTCTGGCCAGGAATATTTCCATCGATGCTCGATCCGACTGGATGCAAATCGGCCGAAGCCGCGTCCGGGTCTATCGCCTGAGCGCCCGATTACCCGGACAACTGGAGGCCTCCGCCTTCATTAGTCGCGCCGGAGAATTGCTGAGGATCCAACTGCCCGACCGCATCCTGTTGATTAACGATGCCATCATCGGAAACTGAATGAGGCCACTCTCCCCATGATTGAACTCAAAGGCCTAACCAAAGACTTCGGTTCCCTCCGGGCTGTGGATGGGATCAACCTTCAAATTCCACGCGGTGAATTTTTTGCGGTTCTGGGTCCTAACGCAGCAGGGAAGACCACCACCATCAAGATGATGGTCGGGCTCATCCGGCCGACAGCCGGGCAGGTTCGGATCGCCGGATTCGATATCCAAGAGAACCCGTTGGAGGCTCGTTCACGCCTGAGCTACGTGCCCGATTTCCCGTTCCTTTACGAGAAGCTCACGCCCGCTGAGTTCCTTCGATTCACCGGACGCTTGTTCCGGATGCCGGACGAACAAATCCGCGAGGGATGCGACGAACTAGTGCCTCGGTTCAATTTGGAGGACTGGCTCCACCAGCCCATCGAATCTCTCAGCCACGGCACACGGCAGCGAATTGCGATCGCCAGCGCGCTACTCCACCGACCCGAGGTCGTCATCATTGATGAACCGATGGTGGGCCTCGACCCACACCATGCACGAGTGGTGAAGGACATCCTTCGGGAACGGGCAACTCAGGGCATGACCATCTTCCTCAGTACCCATCAGGTCAGTGTCGCCGAAGAGATGGCCGACCGAATCGGTATTTTCCACCAAGGACAGGTGATTGCTTGCGGCAGCGCCGATGAACTGCGTGCAAGATCACTAACAACCGGGACATTGGAAGCGGCGTTCCTGGCACTCACCCGAGGTGGCCAGACGCAGTCCGAAGTAGCGTGAACGGTCGAGGTTCAGAGAAGGGCCCCCAGGCCCAGGCCCGACCCCAGCCCATCTTAGGGTCGCAGACTTACCAGCACTCTTGGACGGACCGCTCGGAGATCGGTCCCTACCCATGACATCGGCTTACGAATCCCCGCGATCAGGCTCAATAATCTCGACCGGTCGGGCTGGGTGGCTTGGATCGGGTGGAGCAATTTTTCGAAAACGCCATTCCCGAGATAATGCCGGCGCTGCTGTGTTCTATTTGACCCCGCCTGGGTTGAGGTCTCCCGGATTCATAGCTTTCGGCGCCGAGGTCAGGAGTTGGTCAGCCAACTTACTCAGGCGCTGGTTTTCCCGCTCAAGACGTTCCAATTCGGCGGTGATGAAGAACACGTCCCCGCGATCCATCTCTTTTTCGACGGAGGCGATGGCATTGTTGAGACCCTTGTCACTGACCGTGTTCGCTGTTTCCTTAAGCGACGTGATGCGGTTCCAGGCCGCTTTGCGTTGACCGTGGGAGAGGGCGGTGCGGGCGAAGGTTAGTGTTTCCTTGGTCTCGGTGTTGACCGCCTGAAGCATCTTGCCGTAGGCATGACTGTTAAGCCCCGACTGCTCCTGAGCCTCCTCGAGGGGAGTCTTGCTCGCGGCCACCTCTTCCAGGGTCTTGGTCAGCTCCTCTATGTTCGTCAAGGCCGAGCAGAGAATTATCTCCACCTCGGAAAATCGTGGGTCGGATTTGACCCGTTGACCAAAATCGGCCGCCGACATTTCACCATCATTACCCCCCACCAAGCATAATCGGACCACCAAACCACCGTTCATTATCTTCCACGCCTCCTTGGTTGAAGGCGCTTCCACCGCTTCAAGGTCGAGCCCCGTGATGCACGACAACAATCGGGCACGATTTCCAAAGTCTTCGTCTACGATCAAAACAGTGTGTCGGGATAGAGCTGGCTTGTTCGTATCAGAAGGCGCTTCGATACGGATGAACTCCGTGTGCTCCCTGAGTGACGGTTCCACGCTCAGGATCTCGTTGGGAGCAAGTTCTAGCACGATGCCCAACTGCCCGCCTTTGCCCAGTGTAGAACGTCCGCGTCCATGAATTGCCTTCAACCAGATCTCCCAGGGGGTGCCTGCTCCCTGCTGTCGCAAAGTGACCACCTCATCGACAAGCGGAGCCAATTTATCCGCTTCGGACCTCAACACCTTGTTGGAACCCTCTAACTCACGGATTCGGGTCGCATACTTGGCGATGTTCTCAGTCATCTTGGCGTCGGCACCACTCACCGGTGCAGCCTGCAGAATCGCCTGAGTGATGACCTTCTGAAGGGATCGAACCTGAAACCAGAGCAACGTGAGCCCCATCACTCCCATAACAATACCACCCCAGGCCGCCATCACCTTAATCTGGCTCGTCTCCTTAAAATTCTTGGTCGAATACTGGATCAAAGTTCGTTCAAACAAACTCAGTCTGGATTCCAATTCGTCGCGCGACATCCTAAGACTAGCCCGGATCTTGGGCCGATCCTGATCACCATAGGGTTGGCGAAAATTGATAAAATCCGAGAGAAACCTCTCCTGAAAACAAACTTCCAACTGTTGGAACGCTTTCTGATTCTCCGGCTTTAGTCCGGACTTGCCCAACAACTGCAGACCGGCCGTCAGGGAGTCCTTCATGCCAGCCAATCGCCGAGACAAATCGGCAGGATAGGAGTCCGGATCGTCCGCAAGCAGCGTTCCTAACAACCTCAGTTCCATACGAATCTGTTCAGCGCCGTCCCGGGCACTGGTGTGCTTGTTGAACAAATCTGCGGGCTTGGAGCCCAGGGCAATTTCCAAGATCAACCCTAGGACTGCGATGCTAACGATCGCTACCACCGAGGTGAACCATACCTGACGAAGACTAGTTTGAACCGATGTGTCGGACATGAGAAACGGCCGCGCTAGGCCCTGGCTTGGGCCTTCCTAGAGCATCGGAATAGTTTCTCACCGACTGAAGCACTACTCCTCGCGATATACTCGTGTATCCACCTGGGTCCAACGCGAATCGGATTCGGGAAAGTCCCGGTTGCAATGAAGTCCGCGGCTTTCGGTCCGCTGCAAGGCACTGGCCACAATAATCTCCGCAACGGTCGCCAAGTTTCTCAACTCGAGCAGATCGGCCGTAACGATGAAGTCCCAGTAATACTCTCGAATCTCTTCCTGAAGATTGGCCAATCGCTTCTGGGCCCGCCGGAGACGCTTGGTGGTACGAACGATACCCACATAATCCCACATCAACCGACGGATCTCGTCCCAATTGTGGGAAACAACAACCATTTCGTCGGGGTCTGTCGCCTGCCCCGTCTGCCACGGCGGGATTGAAATAGACCCACCGATTCCTGGCAATGTAAGGACCCGCTGGGCAGCCCGATGCGAACAAACTAAGGCCTCCAGCAATGAATTGCTCGCCAGACGATTGGCTCCGTGGAGGCCCGTGCAGGCCACTTCGCCTACGGCAAACAGTCCGTCCAGAGAAGTCTGCCCATCTAAATTAGTCGCCACCCCTCCGCACTGATAGTGAGCCGCCGGAACGACCGGAATCCAGTCCTTGGTCATATCGATACCAAACTCCAGGCATCGAGCGTGAATCGTGGGAAAATGACTTAGGATGAATTCACGCGATTGGTGGGTGATGTCTAGATACACGCAGTCGGCTCCGGTCCGTTTCATCTCCGAGTCAATTGCTCGAGCCACGATGTCCCGGGGCGCCAGTTCCAATCGGGCGTCATAGCGCTGCATGAAGCGTTCTCCTCCCGGTGCGCGCAAAACACCTCCCTCGCCCCGGACTGCTTCCGAGATCAGAAAAGACTTAGCTTGCGGATGGAAGAGGCAGGTGGGGTGAAACTGGATGAACTCCATATTCAGGATGGGAACCCCTGCTCGATAGGCCATTGCTACGCCATCCCCGGTGGCGATATCAGGGTTGGTGGTGTAGAGATAAACTTTGCCACACCCCCCGGTTGCCAATAGCACTGCTGGGGACTGAAACACATCAACCCGCCCCTCGGGATTGTTCAGCACATAGACACCGATACACCGGTTGGGCCCAACCAACCCCAGTTTAGCAGTGGTGATTAGGTCAATCACCAAGTGGTTTTCGAACACTGTGATCGCCGGATTGGCGGCCACCGCGGCAAGAAGGGCCCGCTCAATCTCACGTCCCGTAGCATCCGCGGCGTGCAAGATCCGCCGCTTAGAATGCCCTCCTTCTTTGGTGAGGTCCAATTCGCGGCGTCCTCCCCCACCCGGAATGTCCCGCTCGCTGAATTGCGCCCCCAACCGCATTAACTCAGCAATACGCTCAGGGCCTTCCTCAACAATGGTCCGCACCACGGACTCACGGCACAAACCCGCACCGGCCTCAAGCGTGTCTTGGACATGCAACTCGAAGCTGTCTTCATGGCTCGTGACCGACGCGATACCACCTTGCGCCCAATTCGTATTTGAATCGGCGCGATTCTTCTTGGTGATAATGGCCACCTTACCTCGGTGGGCCACCTCAAGAGCGTAGGTCAGCCCGGCCACACCGCTCCCGAGAACGATGAAGTCGAACGAATGGGTCTGGGCTGAAGACATCAGACCTAGGTACCACTCGAACCATGATACTCGATCCGAACGATCTTCGTGTCCGAATTATTACCCCAGTCCTTGCCGTACTCGATGAGATAGAGACAACCATCGGCACCCAATTCCAAATCCATGGGCCGCTTGAAGGTTGTCGCAGGCATAAAGCGCTCCATCATCCACTTGCCGTCGGCAGTCTTGGCGATGTTATTATTTTCATCCAACTTCACAGCAATGATCCAGTTTCTGGACCATTCGTAAATGAAGAGGGTGTGATCAAACTCTTTGGGCAACCGATGCGCTGAGGCATTCTTAGGATCGTAGTAATACACCGGTCCGGCCATGGCAGTACGCCCCCCAGAGCCGACCGCCGGAAATCGGGTTGAAGCGGACGCCGGATAATAGATGAAGGCCGGTTGTGCCGGCGGCAGGTCTTGGATGCCTGTGTTGTTGGGAGAGGTGTTCTTGGGGTGTTCCGGGTCAAACACCATTCCCTTCGGATCCCAGGCCTCCGGCTTCGAGGGCAATTCAGGAAGATTGTTGGTCTCACCCTTCTTTTTCATCTCCTCGATCTTCTTACGAACTTGGTCAAAGGCCTGACGGGCATCGGTCCCACGCTGGCGATCGACAAAATTCACTTTCGTGTACGCTCGGTTGTCACCGACGAACATGGGCCAACCGAAGAATCCTGGTTTGCGAGCCTGATTGATCTCATCGAAACCTGCAGATCCTCGCTTCGCATCGGCATGCCCCGAATCCGGTCCCACTTCGCCCCAGTAAAGATACCCTGTCTTGCGATCCACCGAGACGCGGAACGGATTCCGATTTCCCATCACATAAATCTCGGGCCGAGTGCCTGCAGTACCGGGTTTAAAGAGGTTGCCTTCAGGAATATCGTAGCCGCCTTGCTGACGCGGTTTAACTCGAAGCACCTTGCCGACCAACGAATTTGCATTGGCAGCAGTTCGCTGTCCGTCCCAAGGGTAATGTCCCAAGCGCTCATCGTGCGGAGAAAATCCGTCGGAATCGAACGGGTTGGTGTTGTCACCAATCGACATATAGAGGTTACCCGCGGAGTCGAAGGTCAACGATCCACCGACATGACAGCACTGTTCCCGTTGAGTCTCGACATCGATAATCGGTGTCTCGGAACCAAGATCCAGTTGATCACCCTTCACGGTGAAACGAGAGACCCGAATGATGCCGACCTTTCCTTGGGAGTTGGTGGTGGTCTGGGGTAGCGAGCGGTTGACGTAGATCCATTGATTCTTTGAAAATCCTGGATCCAGGGTGATGCCCAGCGCGCCGTCTTCAAGGCCAGTGAATGTTGCCAATTTTGCCGCAACCACGGTGGATTGGGTATCGGGCTTCCAGAGCTTAACCACACCCGCTCGTTCAACCCAGAACACGCGCCCATCGGGTGCCACCGTCAATTCCATCGGATCAACAATAGTGTCTTTTCGGACCCCATCCACCAGGGCATCCTCATCCAGAATCACTTTTTTGAATAACGATTCTGGTGGCATCCAGGACAACGAAGAAGAGCCGGATGCAACTGGCGATTGGGCCAGAATCGGGCTTACCAGCGCTAAGGCTAGTGCGACGCAGAAACCGAAGGTGCTCATGAGACAAATCCGACCGGAATTGGTCTCAACAATCAAACCTGATTTAGAAAAGATAACGGGGAATGATATCCGAAGGCCGATTTCAGGACTTCGGCTGAAAACAGCATCTTTCGGACTGTCCCACGACAAGTCCATAGCCTCGGCCATCAGGGAACCCCGAGAATCTCAGCTTCTACGGAGCGCAACCGATCGGCAGCTCTCCGAACCAAGACGCGAATCCGAGGATCCACATCTCCCCGTCGGGCCAAGTAACCGGTGCTGCTGCGTTCCCGCTGGTAGGGATCTAGGATCTCTTGAAGGCGGCGCACCTGTTCAAATCGTATCCGCATCTCAGGCTCTGTACCGTCGCGACCCTGACGCGAGAGATATCGGAAACCCAAATTAGAGAGATAACGCAATTGGATCATCTTTCGCTCAAGCACTGGTATCTGAGCCGTCAACGGCCACTGTTCAATCGTCTCGGACAGACGGAGAACACGTCGACCAAGAGGAGAATTCGTGGAACGTGCCACCTCCACTGTCTCTTGAAGGATGGATCGCAAATGCCGATCGAGAGTCTCTGGGGTGATGAACCGAGAAGCATTCTGGGCGTAGAAGGCGACGGAGGTAACCGCCCACCATTTCTCAACATCCAGTAAACTCTGAAACTCGGCAGGATAAGTTTTCAGGAGAGCAGTCTGCCAGTTCAAGGAACGATTGAAGGCGAAAACCAACGCACCGAGGGAACCAAGGCCACCCCCCTTCGACCGGAGATGGTGAACGAACAATGCAGCGGATCCTTGAAATAATTGAAATTGGTTAGTATCGCTAATAAGCGTATCCGTAGGAAACGCCAATGAGTCAAACCCCATTGGCGAGCGTCCCACCGTTTTGGAAGCGATGGCCACCAGAGGATCCATGGAACGGTTTGCATCCTTAAATTCACGATTCAATTGCGGGACCAATTCCCGACTGGATTCCCCGATAAGCAATGTTGTGACTCCTTCAGACAACCAAAGCGGAATTGGATTCAATTGCCCGCCATTGCCCCGATTGGCAATCTCTAGGAGTAGTGCCTCCACAGTAGTTCGGACCAGCAATGTCCAATGCACTCGATCCTGAATCTCCAGGGTATAGCGCCATCCATCAGCAAACTGGGTGGCTAGAATTTTTGCGGGAGGACGCCTCTTGTCCACCGGAAAAACCCGAACAACGATTGAACCGTTGAACCGGTCCTCGATCTTCAGAATCCGAAGCACCTCTGATTTGATTCTTTCACAGGCTACAGAAATGATTGGGGGGGTGAGGACCGCCACCCCCTGAGAGTCCAAGGGACGCAAAGGGGTGAAAGCAACGGACCGTTGCGACCTTGAAGGAACCAGAATCGGATTCGGCGCACTTTCCTCTGAGTCGGAAATTTCGCCTATAACCAAAAACTGACCCGTTCGACTTCGAGTCGGCACACTCTTAGGCCGTCGAGAAACCGATCCTACTTGGGCTTTGGCATCCCAAATGCCCACCAATAGTAACCAGAGAATAAAAATGACACCGAAGAATCTCCTCATGAATCCAACGGTTGGTGGATCCTAGGTCAGGTGGAAGGTGATTTCGGCGCCGGAGACGGAGTCGTCGATGGTGTCGGCTTGGCAGCCGCCGCTCCGGAACTGGAATCACTAGCAGCCGAGGACTTATAGCCTGAGCTGCGATAGTCGGTAATATAGAACCCGGAACCTTTAAAAATCAGGCCGGAACCTCCGCCGACCCCCCTCTGAACCTTCCCTTTGCCCCATTTCTTTTGCAGACACATTTCTTTGGGACATTGAGTCAGCGACGCATCGCTCATCCGCTGTGAAACGTCGAACTGCCCCTGACACTTCAGACAAACGTATTCGTAGGTTGGCATAGCTCAATTGAATCTTAGTGGTCGTCGGCACTTTGAAATCCAATGTTTTCTGAGACACTGATCTGTCTCAAGATTACACCAAGATTTATTTCAATCCACGTTGGAGGTCACAACAATTCCCAACAAAAAAAGCCGGACTCTGAAGGAGTCCGGCTTAAGAAAGGTTCGGCGGCTACCTACTCTCGCGCAAGCTATACAAGCACTACCATCGGCAATGCGGTGTTTGACGGCCGAGTTCGGGATGGGATCGGGTCGGGCCACCGCTTT
>CAINWP010000107.1 GCA_903854475.1 uncultured Verrucomicrobiota bacterium | reverse complement strand
GCTAGGCCGCCGATGATGGCGTGATCTTCAACGATCACATGTCCGGCCAAGGTCGCCAGGTTGGACATGATGACCCGATTACCCACCTGCACATCATGGGCCAGATGAGTATTGGCCAAAAAATAATTATCAGAGCCCACTTGAGTCACGTCTCCGTCTGAGGTAGCGCTGTGCACGCTCACCGACTCGCGGAACACGTTCCGGTCTCCGATTTGCAACCGAGTCACGCCACCCTTCCACTTCAAGTCCTGAGACTTCATTCCCAGGGAGGCAAAGGGGTAGATTTCGTTGTCGCATCCCAAAGTGGTATGACCCTCCAGAACGACATGACTATGCAGACGACAGCGCTCTGCCAGAACGACATGCTCACCGACTAGGCAGTAAGGGCCGATGTGGCAGTCGGCTCCGATGAGGGCCTTGGGGTGAACGATAGCAGTGGGGTGGATCATTGGGGTCGGATATCCGTCAGGCTTCAAGCGACTCAGCGGTCCATTAGCATGAACGTCACATTGGCTTCGCTGACTACCTCTCCATCCACGGTGCACTTGCCCTTGGCTTTACCGATCTTGCCCCGGGCCTTGGTCATTTCCACCTCGATCATCAGAATGTCACCCGGACGCACCGGCCTGCGCCACTTCACGTCCTCTGCAGACATGAAGTAGGCCAGTTTTCCAGCATTCTCAGCCTGCCTCATCATCAAGATGCCCGCTACCTGGGCCATCGCCTCTAACTGAAGAACTCCCGGCATGATCGGATGGCCCGGAAAATGTCCCTCGAAAAACGGTTCCCCCATGGTGACGTTCTTCTGCGCGACGATTCGGACTCCATCGATCTTGGTTACTTTGTCCACCATGAGGAAGGGTGGGCGGTGCGGCAGAATCTGCATGACCTGCATGGTGTCCAGGGTCGCACCGTCACGGACGAGAGTTTCAGTAGAAGTCGGAGAGTTCACAGTGGGCGTAGAGGCGTCGACGGGAGACTTGGCGGGCTTGACCTCGAGGGCGGGAGCGGGAGGCGGAGCGAAGGTTTGGGCGGCCTCCAGTGGTCGGCGCATCTGAGCCAGAATCGCCTTGGCCAACTCCGTGTTGGCATGATGACTCGGCCGGGTGGCGATCACATGTCCGTGGATCGGGCGGCCGATCAGAGCCAGATCACCCACGATATCGAGCATCTTGTGACGAACAAACTCCTCAGGATACCGAAGCGGTTCTGTAGTCAGGACGGCGTCGTCACGGATGACGATGGCGTTTTCAAGACTTCCGCCCTTGATCAGCCCGTTCTTAATGAGGAACTCAATTTCCTCGTAGAAGCAGAATGTCCGGGCATGGCTCAACTCCTTCTCCCAACTGGCGGGCGTGATCTCGAGCGTGAAGAATTGGGTGAAGCGCCCCCCTTTGTCTGAACTCGTGCAAGTGATCTTGAAACCCGAATGAGGGAATACCGCCATCTGAGAACCTCCCACATTCACCTCGATCGGTGCAGTCACCCGATAGATTTCCGCTGGGTCAGCCTGGGCCAGCCGCCCCGCTTCCTTAACCAGGCGAACGAACTCCCGGGAACTTCCATCAGCAATCGGAGGCTCATTGGCATCCAATTCGATGATCGCGTTGTCGATGCCCGCGCCCGCCAGAGCCGCGAGCACATGCTCCACCGTATGCACCTTAACCGCGCCTTTTCCGAGAGTGGTGGAGCGTTGGGTGTCGACGACATACTCGGCGCGGGCCTCGATCTCCGGGGCACCATCCAGGTCAATCCGCCGGAAGCGCAGGCCCGTGTTGGGCAAGGCTGGCAGGAGGTTCATCGAAACGCGATTCCCGCCGTGGAGACCGATTCCGGCGAATGAGGCTGACTGCTTGAGAGTGTACTGGGACGACACGGCTGATTGTTCTAGCCAAGGGAAAAGCGCCGAAGCAATGACCCTTTATAAGGGATTGTGCCGAACAACCTCGTTCACCGAAAGGGTGAGCCCCTGTTCCGACAGCCATTCAAGCCCACCGGAAACGAGGAACCCTTTCAGTTTTCAGGCAAAAGCCTAGCCTTCAGGGCGTGAGCTCCATCGTCTCTTCGAAGCACCTGCGACTGGCCGAAGCGGGGCTACTCGTCGTGGTCCTCGTATTGGGAGCGTTGCTGACCCTCTTCGGTGGATCGGTCGATCGCCCTCTCTTTGAAACCGGTCCCAATGGTGAGCGCCAAAGAGTGTTCACCGAGGACGTCGATGGGAACCGCATCGCCGCCAAGCAACGGGTGAACAAGTTCCTCAACGCCGAAAACCTCACCCAACTCGCTAAGGACACGAGCTTCTTCGCCATCATGGCCGTGGGCATGACCTTCGTGATCATCGCCGGCCAAATCGACCTGAGCGTGGGGGCCATTTACGCACTGTCGGGAGTGTTGGCAGCCCAGGTGTTTCACGCCTTTGGACCGGAGGGGCCCGCGGCTGCGTCTGCCACCCAAGGCGCGTGGCTGGGTTGCGCCGTGTGCCTTGGAACAGGCGTGCTCTGCGGACTGGCCAACGGCGGCATGAGCGTCGCCCTGAGGGTTCACCCATTCATTATCACCCTAGGCACCATGGCTATTTATCGGGGCGTGGCCTTCGTGCTCACCCACGGACTCAGCACCGGTGGCTTCCCGGAGGGATTCCGCTCCGGGATCAAGTGGACAACTCCCGGTGGTCTCACCTTGGTCCCGCTGGCGGCCATGGTGTTGGTCGCCGTGGCCGGGGGGCTCTGGCTCACGCGCACTGTTCCGGGACGTCGCATCTATGCGGTGGGCGGTAATGAGACGGCCAGCCGATTCAGCGGTATCCAGACTGGGCGCGTAAAACTTGGAGTTTTCGCTGTCTCCGGACTGGCCGCCGGCATCGCCGCACTGCTCTCACTGGGATACTACGGATCGGCCACGTCGGCCGACGGCAACGGCTACGAGCTGAACGTCATCGCCGCAGCTGTCGTCGGCGGGGCCAGTCTCACGGGCGGACGAGGTACGGCTCTCGGCGCCCTGCTAGGAGCCCTAATCATCCAACTGATCTCCAGCGGGATCGTCATCCTGGGTATCGACCAGAACTACTCGCAGATCATTATCGGCGCGGTCGTTATCCTCGCAGTGCTGCTCGATCAGACCAATCGCTGGCTCTCTTCGCGCCGCCGATAATTTAGCCCGGGTTCACCGTCGTGGTCTCGTAGCGATCCTGCTCGACTTGTAATCGCATGCGCAGCGCACTGAGGAACTTGCGTCCCTCAAAGGCTGTTTGGAGTCGGCCATCCACCCACCGTCCATCCGGCAAGCGGAAGCGCTCGATCAACAGTGTCATTTTCTGGATCGAGGCCACCACCCCTGCGAGCACGTCAAAACTCTTCCCCAGTCGGGCCTCCACCCGGGCCAACTCGTGTTCTTCGGTGTCGATCCACAGGCGACCCTGCAAGTGGGACATGAGCCGGTCGGCGAAGGCATTGGCCGCACTCCGACCGGGTTCAACCGATCGGGCCGCGAACTCCAGAACGTGATTAGTTCTACCGGCAATCACCTCATAACCCACCCATCGGTAGTCGAAACGCCGGATGAGCGACTCATCGATCACCTCCATGCCTCGACGCTTCTTCACGCCGGTGGGTTTGCCATAGCGCTCGCGCGCCTCGCGATCCTTGCGCTCCTCGCTACGGGCATCGGCCAGAGGCGGCTCGTGGTCATCGATGCGCACCAGTCGCGTCGTCTCCACGCCATTGGTCACGGCCACGCGATACTCCTTGGTCTTGCGCTCAGAAATCTTGCCGTCGGCTTCAAGGGTGTCAAAAACAGTCAGACGACGGCAGACGTGCGCTCGACCCGCCTGCAACTCCGGCATGGATTTGAGCCGCTCGACGAGCCCCTTCACGATCTCTTCGACCGACGGGCTCTCCTCGGAAATGCTCGCGGCACAAACCGTCATCCAGAGGCTCAGGACCAAGATCAAGCAGCGTGGCACCATTTGGATAGAATTGAGGCAAGTCCACCGTTTCGCAATCGGTACGACACCGAAGCCACTGGACGCGAGCCTCACCCAGCACCACCGTCAGCGCGATGCAACCGGCCGACATCACCCTCTTTGCAAAAGAACTGGCCATCCGCTGGGTGGATGGCCAAGAAGATTTCATCCCCCTAGAAAGTCTCCGTCGTTTTTGCCCCTGTGCCGCCTGCATGGGCGAGAGTGATATTTTTGGAACTACCTACCGCCCTCCGCAGAGGCCGTATGGAGCGGAATCCTTTCAGTTGCGCAAACTGCCCTGGGTCGGCAATTACGCTGTCCAACCTTTGTGGGGAGACGGCCACTCCACCGGTATCTACACCTGGGAATGGCTTCACCGGATCGCCAATGCCGTCAAATCCCCGATGACGGAGTCCGAATGAGGTGCCGCCCAGCAGCTCCTTCAGCGGAGCCCAGCGGCCCCAATCCATGATTAGCCCCGCCGAACGCGCTCAACTCACCTTCCGGATGGAGCGCTGGCGCTCGGTCTTCGGGGGTATCATCGAGACAGCGGGTAACACCTTCCTTTTGCTCATCGCCACACGGGTCTTTGATCTGGGACCCTGGTCCAAGGCACTTATCGCTGCGGGCACTTCAGTCGGTCTGCTGCTTTCTCCGTTGGTGGTCAATGCGGCCCGTAACCTCGGACTCCAACCCTCCCGGGCCGTCTCCAGCTTACTAGGCCTTGGAGGCTTGAGCTGCCTACTGGTGACCCTAGTACCTCATCCAGTGGTGTACACCGTCGGGTGTGTGTTCGCCTTGCTCACATCGACCTGCGCCATCCCGCTGATGACCCAGATTTATCACGACAATTACCCGGCCGATCAGCGGGGCCGATTGTATTCCAGCGCCTTCATGGTCCGCATCGCTGCGGCCATGGTCTTTGCGTGGATTGGTGGGCAAATCCTCAGCAGCGGCTTGATGCCCACCCACGCGTCTCCGAGCGTTTCCTTCGCCTCCGACCGTTGGCGTTGGATGACCGCCCTCTTTGCTCTGGCCTACTTCGCTGCCGCCGCCGCAGTGCGTCGCATCCCGACACGAGCGTTGGATTCGAGCGCTGCCACCCATCCTCTGCAGGGACTTCGCTTCGTCCGAGAAGACCCCGTGTTCCGGAACGCGTTAATCGCCTGGATGCTCATGGGTTTCGCCAACCTCGCCATGCTACCCATCCGCGTGGAATACCTCGGCAATCCGCGCTTCGGCCTAGGACTGAGCGCTGCAGAGATCGCCTGGCTGACCTTGATCATCCCCAATGCTGCCCGCTGGATCATGAGCCCGGTTTGGGGACGCCTGTTTGACCGGATGAACTTCTTTCGACTCCGCGTCACGTTAAATGCCGGTTTCGCCGTCGGCATCGCCACCTTCTTCATGAGTGAGACACCCGTGGGGCTCATTATTGGTGCCATTTTTTACGGCATCTCCACTGCCGGCGGTGACGTCGCCTGGGGCTTGTGGGTCACCAAAGTAGCCCCACCGGCCCATGTGACCGACTACATGGCTGTCCACACCTTCTCGACCGGAATTCGAGGAGTACTAGTGCAGTGTCTCTGATTTGTCTTTATCAATTTGTTGGCTTCTTTCCAGAGCTTCCCTGGCTCGGTGGATTTTCTCCAGAATCGCGGCTCCATCGGCCCGCCATTGGTATCGCTGC
>CAINWP010000106.1 GCA_903854475.1 uncultured Verrucomicrobiota bacterium | reverse complement strand
CGCGGACCGCTCGGAGATCGGTCCCTACCTGGGAGCAGGGTCGGAATAGGAGGCCTTAATGCCGGTGAAGTGGCGGTCGTTCAGCGAGGATCTTCCCGTTCAGGTGATTCAATAGGGCAATCTCCTTGTTGTCTTTGCCTTCTGCGGCAAGCACTCCAATGCGCGCATGTCAGACCGGCTTGGGGTGCGTTCTTGGGGCTTGGTTCACGCGCTGAAGTTCTTACCGTTGCTCAGTAAAGTTCGGATGGAATCTTCGGACGTACCATGTCCAAAACTAGCCTAGCCGGCTGCGCTGTTTTTTATGGCAACGGACGCACTCGATAAACCCGGCCTGAACCGACGATGGGATCGAATAGCACGGTTCCTCCCAATTGGCTCATCATCTCGGCCTGAGTGACAAAAGGCCCCGGCATGGCAGCCGCCGACTCAATTGCATAACGGCGCCCGGTGAGCCCATTGAAAGAAAGTCGCAGCGAATCCGAGACTTGGGTAGGCCTGTCCCACACCAGCGGACCAGCCACTGACACCGTCGCACCATCGCTGTCCACGAATCCACCCAGGTTGGTAATCCGCACCCGGTACACCCCGGCCGCAGTCGCGGTGACATTCGTCACGACCAACGTCGGTCCCGGGGGGCCAGCGCTCCCGACCACCACGCCATCCCGCGTCCAAGCATAGGTCAAGTTGGTGCCTGTTGCAGAAACACCCAACGAGAAGCCTTCGCCAGCATGCAGCGCTCGCCCCACGGGCTGGGTCGTGATTACCGGCTTGGCCACGACGGCTTGCACTGTGACCGTCGCCCAGTCGCTGTAGGCTGTCGCAATATCATTCACCAATCTCAGTCGATAGCGTCCCGCGTCCGCCGCTTGAGCGCTGGCAATGATCAGGGTCGCATTGGTGGCATTCTTGACCTCGAGATCCTCCTTGAACCACCGCAAGTTCAACGGTTGATCTCCCTTGAAGGAAGCCGTGAGGCTCACCGGTTGGCCCGCGGCCACCGACACGCTGGCCGGTTGGGTCGTAACCACCGGCGGGTTGGCGCTCACCACCGTCAACGGCACATTGAGTTCAGCCGAATCGCCGCTGAGATTGGAGTTATTCCATCCGGTCAGTCGGATGATGAAGTTACCGCTCTGGGTGGGCGTGCCCGAGAGAGTTCCGCGGGTGGACATCGTCAGGCCCTGAGGCAGCGGTAAACCGCTTCGAACCGAATAGGACTTGGCCGTGCCATGGGAGGAACTGGTGATCGAAAACGTCACAGACATCCGGACGCCATTGGTCGCCCGAGCCGACGCCGGCGTCGCGCCGGTGGCCCCCGACAGCCCATGCATGCTGCCTGCCACGGCCGCTGCACCAAAGACCCATCGGAGGATGAACAGCGTCGGAGCCGCCATTACCCCGGGCGCAGACTGCGCCACACGCAACAAAGGAGCCAATTGAAGGAAGGCAGCCAAAACGTGAGGATGAATCAATATCCGTTTCATAGAGACCTAGCCAAGCATATGAGCACTTCCGGACCGTGCAAATGCAGAGGCTAGGAATCAGTTGCAACCGCAACCACCCCCGCCCACTCCGCGTCCACCGGCCGCCGCCTCACGGCTGAACCACATATGTTCTGCCAGCAACAATCCCGCCGGATCCCGATCTCCGCGCATCGTTGCATCCGACAATGTGCGACGCTGCCACGGCTCGACCGTGGTGCAACCCGTGCCCAACGCAACGATAACCGCAACGGCCGCCAACACAAT
>CAINWP010000105.1 GCA_903854475.1 uncultured Verrucomicrobiota bacterium | reverse complement strand
CGCCCGGCTTGGCGGTCTCGGGCGGACCATCGACATCTTGGGTGCGGCGAAAAAAATCGCTGCCAGCAATCCAACGAGTGGCTTCCCGTTCGCCAAAAACGATCGAGTCGAAGTTCTCGCTGTCTGGCGTCTGGACGGTCAATGCTCCCCCGCCCTTTTGATCCAGACCGGCGAGCGCCACCCAGACTTCGAGGGATTTCTCGCGAAGGTCGGTCGGGAGGGGTTCGGTGGCGACCCAGGCGTTCACTCCATCCAGGACGAGTCGTCCGCCACGGACCACCGCTCCGCCTTCGGCATGACCGTGCATGGCACCCACGGCATCGCGCAAATCCCCGTCGAATCTCCATTGAGCCAGAGGTACGGGCTGTCGATTCGAGAACGCCGCTCCGCGCTGCAGGGCCCACTCCGAACGTGCTCGAAATTCGACTTGGGCGATTTCATCGGACAACCGGCGAATTTCAGCCGCCAGATGTTCCTGATGTGCCGTGCGCGACGCCTGCTCCAGTAACCCGTTTTTTAGCCCATGCGCCGCGGCACTCCACGCCTCGCCTAGGCCGACGCGGATCTCCTTCTTAAGGTCCACAAGACTGTCCCGGTTGATTTGCAGCAGTGACGGATCATCCACAGGCACTTGGCCGGGGCGACTGCTGGCGAACACGCCGTAGAGCGCGTAGAAATCCTTCTGGCTGATCGGGTCAAACTTGTGGTCGTGACATCGGGCGCAGGAAACGGTCAGTCCCAGAAAGGTCTTCGAGAAAACATCGATCTGATTGTCGACGACCTTCACTTGGTCATCCAAGGCGTCCACCGGAATGTAGCCGTACTCCACCATGCGCAAGTGCGCCGGCCCAATCCGAGATTCGTTCAAGCCTTCGGCACGGTTGAGGCGCGGGTTTTCTAATAGATCCCCGGCGAGGTGTTCGCGGACAAACTGGTCGTAGGGCACGTCACCGTTAAAAGCCCGGATGAGATAATCCCGGTAGCGCCAGGCCATGGGCAGTTCCGGATCGCCCTGGCTTCCGTGCGATTCGCAGTAGCGAACCAGGTCCATCCAGTGCCTCGCCCAACGTTCGCCAAAACGAGCCGAGGCCAGCAGTCGGTCCACCCGCTTCTCGTAGGCATTGGGTGAAGGATCGTGCAGGAAGTCTTCCAGTTCACTCACCGTCGGCGGCAGCCCGGTCAACGCGAAGGTCACACGGCGCAGCAATGATTCGCGACCTGCCTCGGGGGCTGGATGCAGCCCGCGTTCCTCCATTTTTGCCAAGAGAAAGCGATCGACCGGATGGTCAGACCACGCGGCATTTGTGACGCTGGGGATGGCAGGCCTTCGGACCGGTTGGAAACTCCACCAATCCTTGCGTGCGTTCATCGTGGCGGCCCAACCGACGGGGCCGGCCATTGAATCTGGCAACGCCGTCTGAGGTCGGTCACGGGGATCCACGGCTCCCTGGTCTACCCACTTGGCGAAATCGGCGATGACAGACTCAGGGAGCTGAGGGCGATCCTTGGGCATCCCGGAGTCCGGGTTCGCGTGTCGAATCTTCTGGAGGAGGAGGCTCCTCTTCGCGT
>CAINWP010000104.1 GCA_903854475.1 uncultured Verrucomicrobiota bacterium | reverse complement strand
TTCCTCAAGGAGGTCACTGCGGCCGAGGGTCGGATCATCCTCTTTATCGACGAGTTGCATACCATTGTGGGAGCCGGTGCTTCGGAGGGCGCTGCCGATGCGGCCAATATGCTCAAGCCTCAGTTGGCTCGCGGTGAACTGCGCTGCGTCGGTGCCACCACGTTGGACGAGTACCGCAAGCACATCGAAAAAGATGCGGCATTGGAGCGGCGTTTTCAGCCGGTGCAAGTGCCTGAACCGTCGGTGGAGAACACCATCGCGATTCTGCGCGGCCTCAAGGAGCGCTACGAAACCCACCATGGCGTGCGCATTCAGGATAGCGCGCTGGTGGCCGCTGCGACCTTGTCGTACCGCTACATCAGCGACCGGTTCTTGCCCGACAAGGCGGTGGATTTGGTGGACGAGTCGGCCTCGCGGTTGAAGATGGAACTCGATTCTAAGCCGACCGAGTTGGATCGCTTGGACCGCCAAATTCTGCAGTACCAAATCGAGCGCACGTCGCTGGCCAAGGAGAAGGACGAGGCCAGTCGCGAGCGCCTGCAAAAGCTCGAATCCGAACTGGCCAATTTGAAGGAGAAGTCCGGGGCGTTGTCGGCCCAATGGCAGAACGAGAAGGCCGTCATCCATGCAGTGAGCCTCTTGCAGAGCCAGTTGGAAGAAGCCCGTCAGGAATTGGATCAGGCGCGTCGCAAGGGGGATCTCAACAAGGCCGCAGAAATTCAGTACGGGCGCATCCCCGGCTTGGAACAGAAGTTGTCGGCGGTCGAAAAGCAGGCTCCGAAGGAAGGTGCTCCCGCCGCGCTGTTGCGCCAGGAGGTGACCGAGGAAGACATCGCCAAGGTGGTGGCCGCGTGGACGGGCATCCCGGTGCAGCGGATGCTGGAGGGCGAACGCGCCAAGCTGGTGCGTATGGAGGAGCGCCTGGCAGCCCGCGTGGTGGGGCAATCCGAAGCGGTGAAGGCCGTGGCCGATGCCGTGCGCCGGGCGCGTTCGGGGCTGGGCGATCCGGGGCGTCCGATTGGGTCGTTCATCTTTTTAGGGCCGACCGGTGTCGGCAAGACCGAGCTGGCACGGGCTTTGGCCGAGTTTCTGTTCGATAACGATCAGGCGATGGTGCGTATCGATATGTCCGAATACATGGAGAAGCACTCCGTGGCCCGATTGGTGGGAGCGCCTCCGGGATACGTCGGCTACGAAGAGGGCGGACAGTTGAGCGAGGCGGTGCGCCGTCGGCCTTATTCGGTGGTGCTCTTCGACGAGATTGAGAAGGCACACCATGACGTGTTCAACGTGCTGCTGCAGGTGCTGGACGACGGGCGGTTGACCGACGGCCAGGGGCGCACCGTGGACTTCAAAAATACGGTGGTGATCCTGACCTCCAATATCGGCTCATCGATCATCCAGGAGTACTTCCTGGACGCGAAGAACACGCCTGGGGCCCGTCAGTCCATGGAGGATAAGGTGTTGGGCGAATTGCGCCGTCATTTCCGGCCGGAGTTCCTGAACCGTGTGGACGACACCATCCTCTTCCACAGCCTCGACGACTCTCATTTGGGACGCATCGTGGACATTCAGTTGGATCAGGTGATCCGGCGGGTGGCAGCACAGCATATCCACCTGCGTGTCACCGACTCGGCCCGCAAGCGCCTCGCCGAGGAAGGCTACGATCCGCAGTTTGGAGCCCGTCCGCTCAAGCGGGCGATCCAGGACTTGCTGCTCAATCCGCTGGCCCAGCGGCTCTTGGCCGGCGACTTCAAGCCGCGCGACACGGTGAGCGTTTCGGTCAATGCGGCCGGCGATTTGGAGTTCACCGCCGACGAGGCAGGGCAGGGTTGAATCCTAGTCCGCTGATAATCAAGACCAGGGACCGGGTCCTTCAGAATCAGGATTAGTTCGGTTTAGGGGGCTGCCCTCGGAACAATTGTTCCTGGGGCAGGCCTGTGAGGCGCTGGATGCCGTTCATCAGGCGGAAGAGCGCCCACATCATCATGCCGGTGCTGGGGATGACGATGACCGGCCAACTGAGCCAGTTCATGCGGCCGAGTTGTTCATTCCATTCCGGCGAGTTGGGAACCGCCTTCAACAGCCAGATCGCGAGAAAGAAATTGAGCGCCGAGCTGACGAAAAACGACAGCGACAGCAGCCAAGAGGCCTCGCGCAGCAATCGCTCGAACGACGCCTCGGCATTCCGATGACGCAACTCCTCGGCGACCTTGGCTGTGTCCATCAACTGATCGTTGTAGAGCAGGGTTTTCACCAGCGGGGTCTTGGATCGCAGGGTGAGAGGAATGCTCAAGCCGATGAGAAGGGGAATGGCCGCCTCCTTGATCGCGAACCACAAGGCCGTGGCCTGCCACCATCCGAAGTGACTGCCGAGGGACATTCCGCCAGTGGCCAGCGTGCCGGCGATGCCTAGGGTGGAGAACATGTTCCACTGGCGGCGCTTCATCCAGTCCCAGAGGCCGTAGCCCAGCGGCAGGGCTAGGGCTGCCACGAGTGCCCACAGAGGACCGAGGCGCTGCGGTTGGCTGAGCTTGGAAAGAACGAGGCCGGGCAGGATGACGTTGCACGCTAGGTTCAGCAGCAGGTTCTCCTTCGCGGGAGAGCTCTTGGGGGAACCTGCGGCGGACGGGTTGGATTCGGTGACGGGCATCGCGTGGAGCCAGAACCTGTAGTCACCGCGTCCGAAAATCCAGCAGAGGATGTTGAGTTGGCGAAGAGTGTGAGTCTGCCGTGAGCAGGTGCAGAGAGTGGCTAGGGAGCACGCTGCAGGGCGGCAGTGCAGGGCAAAAAGGTCGGTGCTTTTGCTGAAAGCGCCGAGATAAGGAGCGTCCAGATCGCAAGTCCAGCCTTGCCCAGCGTGTGGACTTGTGAGGATGGCCATGTGTTCGACATCGGACCTGTCGCCTTTGAAGTCGATGTCTTCGCTGGGGAACGGCTTCAGATCGGCGAGGGCCGATTCGCGGACGGCGTAGAGGCCCGCCCAGAAGTTGACGGCTTGGCCTCCGATTAGGAGTTAAGGAAGACCGTCCCGGTTCCGAAGTGCCAACACCCGGTCGAACTGGTCGAGCCGGTACAGCGACTTCATTGCCACGAAGCCATGGCTTTTGCGGCTGCTTTCAGGTTGGTGATCCTCCACTTTGAGCTGTCACCTACCAGCGAGGCCCGCTTCTGCTGGGCATCTGCCGCGGTCTCGCTTCGTCCTGATCGCTTCAAAGCGGCCAGTCGGCTTTGAGCCTCCCGTCGCTTGATGGCATTGAACGTGACCCCAGACACATTAAGAGAGTACTCCCGAATTCCAGACTCCAGCAAGTTTCCTTCCGCTGTGGTCTTCAACGAAACAGCGATTGCCGCCGATGGAACGATCGTATTTCGCACCATCGACAAGAGCTGCAACTCCATCGGAGGAAATGACCGATCGTCTCTGGCCTTGGACGGCAAGGGCGGCCTCTATATCGGGGCGTGGGACCGGTTGTTCGCCATCCAGTCTTCCAGTCTCATTGCGATGGGAGGATGGCCGATGATGGGGCACGATGCATCCCGAGCGGCCAATGCATCCACGGCCCTGCTTTCGGCGCCCCGGATGTTGACGCCGACCGCGCTACCGGCCGGGTTCAGCTTCAAAGTTGCCAGTCCTCTGGGCGGATTCCTGAAAGTGGAAACATCGACCCACCAAGGTGTTTGGACGGTGCTCGGTACCCACCGTTCCTCCGAGGTGTTCCTCGACACCAGCTCGCGGGAGAATAGCCGGTTCTAACGGGTCCGGCCCTTTCATGCGCCCTGAGCAGGGCAGGGGGCTACAAACCGGCGATGGCCAGTCCTTGGATGATTCGGCGGGCGATTTCGTTTCGTCGTGCCGGCGTGACGATGCCTCGGCGACGACCCAGCTTGGCTTTTTCGAGGGTGAACAAGAGATCGCGGCGGCAGAGGGTCTTGAGATCCAGGCCGTCGGCTTCATCCAACAGAACCTCGTTCGCCCTGGGTTCCCGCTCGTTGGCCGGCCGCATGGTACGGCAGCTCAAGACGACAACTTCCGGTTTCGCGTCGATGCGCGGTTGGTTCGAGACCAGCACGCACGGGTGCTCACCGAAAAGGTCGAGCGGTGTAGATTTCCCATGCTTTCAATCGGCCACCTCAAAACGTTGAGCCGCCATGAGTTGGCCGATTTCCAGAACATCATCGTCCTCTTGTTGATAAAGGGCCCGGGCCTGCTTGGGCGGTAGCGGATTCACTGCTGTGATCCGTGGAGGGGATTTCCGGAGCGCCTTGACGACCTTGGGCAGACCGAAGGCGATGGCTTGCCTCATGAGTTCAGCGCGGGAGAGGGCCGATGCCTTGGCAGCCTTCGCCACCTCTCGGGCGAGCACCGCATCGAGGGGCAAAGGGTAGACAAAGACCTTCACGTAGGAATTCTATCTCCAGAGACCGGACCGTCAATCTCTGACCGTCGAGACGGCATCGAAGACGAGTTTCGGGCAGGGTTCAAAGCGCATGGGCCAACTCCCGGAAGCCTCCGAGTGTTTGAGCGCAGGCAGGAGGATCGCGAGCGTTGGGATCAGATCCTCGTTCTTCATCCTTCAAAGGATACGCGGTTCTGGACGAGATTCTTTAAGTCGAATTCCGTGCAGCTCGAATTCAGGACGATTGGCCAACGGGGCTCGGTTTCGGACGGGCACCTGGGAGGCGTCGAAGGATGCGCCTCTGGCCGGGATGTGCTTGGCGCGCGGGTGGGAGATCAGGTTTCATGCACGCATGATGTGGCAATCGTTGCGGTGGGCGGTGGGTATCGCAGTGGCGCTGGTTCCGCTGGTGGGTGCGGCGGCGGATGCCGATGCGGCGCTGCGGGCCTTCTACCAGCGGCGCCTAGACACGTCGTTCCGGTTGGAGCCAACGACGGCCACGCTTCTGGGCGATCACCGATTCGATGACCAATTGGAGGATGTCTCGAAGGCCTCCCGGGCCCGCTGGGTGGCGGAGACGCGGGCCACGCTGAAGGCGCTGCCGAAGGCGGTGGAGTATCGGGCCCTGAGCCGGGACAGTCAGATTGATTTCGAGATCTTCCGCCACGATCTCCAAGCGTCGCTGTGGCTCAACGACAACACCCGCCCCTTCGAGGAGGATCCTCGGGTGTACGGCAGCTACGTAAGCGACAGCGTCTATTCGCTGCTGGCCCAATCCACGCGGCCCAAGGAGGACAATATTCGGAATGCCATCGCCCGGATGCGCAAGATCCCCGCCATTCTGGACGAGGCCGAACGCACGTTGAGCCATCCGCCCCGGTCCATTCTTGAGACGGCCATTCGGCAGAACAAGGGGGCCATTGCATTCTACGAGTCGGAGGTCTTGGAACTGGCCGGCGAAACACCGCAACGGGCCGAACTCCGGGCGGCGGCTGTGCCTGTGGTGACCCGTTTGAAGCGGTATCAGGAGTTTCTCGAAAAAGACCTCATGCCCCGGGCTACGGGTGAGTGGCGGTTGGGTCGGAAGCGCTTCGCGCAGAAACTCGAATGGGTGCTCGATGCCGGTGTCGGGGCCGATCAGGTGCTGGCCGATGCCGAATCGGAGTTCGTCCGTGTGAATGGCGAGTTGCGGGTGATCTCGAGGCAGTTGTGGAGCCGTTATTTCCCGAAGCAGGCGTTGCCGCCGGATGACACCGAAGGACGCCGACTGCTGGTGGCGCGGGTGATCCAGGCCGTGAGCCAGGAACATGGGGCCGCCGAGACCTTGGTCTCCGATGCGCGCGCCTCGGTGGATCGCATCAAGACCTTCATCCGCGAGAGGGACATCTTGCGATTGCCGGATCCGGACCGCTGCCAAGTCATCGAAATGCCCGAGTTCAAGCGCGGCAATTCACTGGCCTACATGGAGTCGGCCCCTCCGCTGGATCCGGCGGCCGTGAGTTTCTACGCGGTCAGCCCTCCGCTGGCCGACTGG
>CAINWP010000103.1 GCA_903854475.1 uncultured Verrucomicrobiota bacterium | reverse complement strand
GCTGAAGTTCTGCCCGTTGTTCAGGGGAAAGTTCGAACGGAATCTTCGGTCGGGCCATGTCCAAAAGATGGCATGGCCGGTTAATATTAGGAAAGACTTATTTGAGACACTGCACTAGGAGGCTCTGTCGGCACACGCGGACCGCTCGGAGATCGGTCCCTACCTAGGAGGCTCTGTCGGCACACACGGACCGCTCGCAGATCGATCTTTACCTAGGAAGTCATCGGGCGACAACCCAGGGTCCTCCACAAACTCAGCCTCACCTGGGCCCCTCCGAGGTAGGGCGATTTCTCCGAAAGCGCCGCGTCGGCACGCGCCGTCGCACAAAGATCCAGCCCTACCTGGGGAGGGACGGGATTCTGCCGCATCATCAGTTCAGGTAGATCTCGCCTCAACGATGAGCCGCTTCACCTTCTCGGGATCTTTCTTTCCGGGAGAGATTTCTACTCCGGAGGACACATCCACGGCAAAAGGGCGGACCTGCCGGACTGCATCTGCGATGTTTTCAGGCTTTAGACCGCCAGCGAGGATCAGAGGATGGCTCAGTTCTCGGGCTTGGACGGCGAGGTTCCAATCGAAGCGGGCACCGGTTCCGCCAGCGGCTCCAGGGACATAGGCATCCAAGAGCCACGCATCGGCGGATTCCCGGTAGTCCGGCAATCGCTGCAGCGTTTCAGGCCCCTGAACGCGGAACGCCTGGATGACCCGCACCTGTCCACGAAGCAACAACCCCACCTCCGGGGGTTCGTCTCCGTGAAGTTGAACCGTGTCGAGCCGCGCTTCAGTGAGGGTGTCTCGGATGAATGCGGGGTCGGCGTTAACGAAGAGCCCGACGCAACTCACGAACGGAGGTAGGTGCCGCGTGATGGCGGCAGCCCGCCCCGGCTCAATGAACCGGGGCGTGCCAGGAACGAAAACAAACCCCAGCGCATCGGCGCCCGCGTTGACGGCTGCCCACGCATCTTCCTCTCGGGTGATGCCGCAGATCTTGATGCGCAGGGCCATGGGGTTTGTTGAGGATTGGGGACTTCTGAAACACGGCCTCAGAACTGACGATCGGTGACCGCGCCCTCGCTAGCCGTGCTGACCGTGGCCGCGTATTTAGCCAGAACTCCGCGGGTGTAATTGGGTTTGGGCTGTTTCCAGGCCTTGAGGCGGGAGGTCAATTCCTTGGCCGGGATGCCCAGGTTAATTTCACGCTTCTTGGCGTCGATGGTGATAGGATCCCCGTTCTTGATCACGGCGATTGGGCCGCCGTCGAAGGCTTCCGGCGTGGTATGGCCGATAACGAAGCCGTGGGAACCGCCGCTAAAGCGACCATCGGTGATCAGGGCAACTTCCTTACCCAGACCCTTGCCCATGATGGCGCTGGTCGGAGAGAGCATTTCGCGCATGCCGGGTCCGCCCTTGGGTCCTTCGCCACGGATGATGATGACATGCCCGCTCTTCACCTTGCCGCCCAGGATTCCCTGAAGGGCTTTTTCTTCGTTTTCGAACACGATGGCCTTGCCGCTGAAGGTGAGGCCTTCCTTGCCCGAGATCTTACCGAGCGCACCGCCGGGGCAAAGGTTGCCACGGAAGACGACCAAGTGACTGTCCTTCTTAATGGGGTTGTCGAAGCCGCGGATGATGTCTTGTCCGGCCGGGTAGCTCGGCGCATTACGAAGGTTTTCGGCGAGGGACTTGCCAGTCACTGTCATGACGTCCCCGTGGAGCAACCCCTTGTCGAGGAGCATTTTCATGAGGGGCACGGTGCCGCCGATCTCGACCAATCGGGCCATGACGTACTTGCCCGAGGGCTTGAGGTCGGCCAGTACCGGCACTCGCTTTCCGACGCGAGTCCAGTCGTCGATGGTGAGTTTCACGCCGGCGCAGTGGGCCATGCCAATGAGGTGCATCACCGCATTGGTCGATCCGCCGAGGGCAATCACTACCGTCATGGCGTTCTCGAACGCCTTCTTGGTCATGATGTCGCGGGGACGAATGTTTTTCTTGAGCAGGTTCAGCACGGCTGCTCCGGCGTCTTCACAATCGCGCGTCTTTTCTTGTGACACGGCGGCCTGTGCAGATGAATTCGGAAGACTCATGCCCAAAGCCTCGATGGCTGAGGCCATGGTGTTGGCCGTGTACATACCGCCGCAGGAACCGGCTCCCGGGACGGCTACCTCGGCGACGGCCTCCACCTCTTCGGCCGAGCAGGCGCCGGCGGCATTCTTGCCGACCGCCTCAAAAATGTTCACCAGGTCTACGTCTTTCCCGTGGAGTTCGCCTGGCAGGATGGTACCGCCATACACGAAGATGCTGGGCCGGTTCAATCGGGCCATGGCCATGATGCAGCCCGGCATGTTCTTATCGCAGCCGCCCACCGCCACGAAGGCGTCAAACCCCTGGCAACCCACGACGGTCTCGATGGAGTCGGCAATCACCTCTCGGGACACCAGAGAGTACTTCATGCCCTCGGTGCCCATAGAAATGCCGTCCGAGATGGTGATGGTGTTAAAGACCACGGCCTTTCCACCGTGTTCATTGATGCCCTGAGTGACACTGACGGCCAGCTGATCGATGTGCATATTGCACGGCGTAACCATGCTCCACGTGGAAGCCACTCCGATCTGAGGCTTCTGAAAATCTTCTTTTTTGAACCCAGTGGCGTAGAGCATGCCGCGGCTGGGAGCCCGTTCGATGCCATCCACCACAATGGACGAGAAGGGGCGTGGGAGGGAGTCGTTCTGAGACTTTTCGCTGGGAGCCTTAGCAGTCGATCGGCGTTTCATTGCGCGGTGATGATCGCGAAGTGATCCTGCTGGCGGAAGACAGAAAATGAACGGTAGGAGTTGGGTGAAACTCCACCGTTGCGACTCCAGAGGTGGCTCTTTAGCCTCACCAACAGGGGTGGACGCCCCGACAATGAGACACTTTCTCGATTTCGAAAAACCCATCGCCGAACTTCAGCGCAAGCTCGACGAGATGCGTTCCCAGCCGGCAACTCCCTCACTAGGGATCTCTTGGGAAGAGGAGATTCACCTGCTGGAAGGCAAGATCCAGGAGGCCCAGCGGCAGCTGTATTCAAACCTGACGCCCTGGCAGCGAGTTCAGCTGGCTCGCCACCCTCGGCGTCCGTATACGCTGGATTACCTTAAGACTGCGTTCACTGAGTTTGAGGAACTGCACGGCGATCGGCTTTATTCGGACGACCGGGCTATGGTCGCTGGGTTCGCACGACTCGGTAGCGAGAAGGTGGTGGTCATCGGCACGCAGAAGGGCCGTGACACCAAGGAAAACATCTTGCGTAACTTCGGCTCTGCTCATCCCGAGGGGTACCGTAAAGCCCTTCGCCTGATGAAGATGGCCGACAAGTTTGGTCTGCCTATTGTGACTCTCATTGACACGGCCGGGGCCTACCCGGGCATTGGTGCCGAGGAACGTCACATCGCTGAGGCCATCGCCGTGAATTTGCGCGAAATGATGACCTTCGAGGTGCCTATTATCGCGTGTGTCATCGGAGAAGGTGGGTCTGGCGGGGCTTTGGGCATTGGTGTGGCCGACCGGGTATTGATTCTGGAAAACGCCTACTACTCGGTGATTAGTCCAGAGGGTTGTGCGGCGATTCTGTGGAAGGATCGAACAGCAGCCCCGAAGGCGGCGGCGGCGCTGAAGATCACGGCCAATGATTTGAGTTCTCTCGGCTTGGTGGATGAGGTGCTTTCGGAACCGTTGGGCGGAGCTCACCTGGATCTTGAGGCTACAGCCGCCACGCTGCGGCAGGGCCTTCTGCGCCACTTGGCCGAAGTGCAGGCGCAAACACCGGCGCAGCGTTTGGCCTCGCGGTATGCCAAATTCCGGGCCTTTGGTCACTTCACCGAACCCAATACCGCGGCGGCCTGATGTTAGAGACTCCTTTGGTTTTCAGACCTCTGCCCAAGGAGCGTCTTTGGGGTGGGCGCAAGCTAGAGGCGCAGTGGGGAAAACCCCTGCCGGCGGGCGTACCGGTCGGTGAATCTTGGGAGATTTCCGATCGACCCGAGGGGCAGTCGGTGGTGGCCGAAGGGCCTTTGGCCGGAACCTCACTTCGGGACCTGATGGAGCATCATGGTCAGGAACTGATGGGTCGGCCTGTGGCGGCGGGTGAGCGCTTCCCGTGGCTCGTCAAAATCCTTGATTGCCGCGAAGATCTCTCTCTTCAGGTTCACCCTCCGGCAGAGAAGGCGTTGGCCCTAGGCGGTGAGCCTAAGACTGAGATGTGGTATTTCGCTGAGGCGGATCCGGGCGCACAGATTTATGTGGGACTTCGCAGCGGAGTCACCCGCGCGGAGTTTGTGCGACGGTTGGACGACGGTTCTGTTGCTGAGTGCTTTCATCGCCATCCGATCCGAGCAGGTGATGCCATGTTCCTGCCCAGCGGTCGGGCTCATGCCCTGGGTGCCGGGAACCTGGTTTTTGAGATTCAGCAGAATTCCGACACGACCTATCGGGTGTTTGATTGGAATCGCATCGGCCTGGACGGCAAACCTCGAGAGTTGCACCGAGAGGCAGCCCTGGAGTCCATCGACTTTTCCGACACCCATTCGGAACTCATCCCAGAGTTCTGGTCGGCCGTGGCACCAGGAGTGTCTGTTCGGCCACTGGTGCGCCATCGGTTGTTCTCGGTTGATTTGATAAGTCTGGTAGCAGGGGCGACCCGGGGCTTGGGTTCAGGAAATGGGCCGTGGGTTCTGGGAGGTGTCTCGGGCAGTACCCGAGTGAAAGTGGGAGAGTTTCAACGTGAAGTGCGACCGGGAGAATTTGTCCTGATACCCGCTGTCCTCGCCCCGCGGACGACGATCGAAGCGATCAGAGCTTCAAAAATCCTGATGGTTGCCGATGTAGATTAAATGATTTCTGGAATACAGTGTTCTTCAGGAACTCCGCCTGATCCGCTGGATCCAAAGAAGCCCGATCTCGAAGAGGACAGATCTGAATTCATTGAGAATGGCTTGCTGCGGGTTCTCATTACTGATCGTTCGTTTCGTTGGGCTGCGATCGCTGTGGCCACGTTGGTAGGATCGGTCTTGGTGGCGGTGACCCCCTTGTTTGTGGTTTCTACTCCGGAAATCGACCCGCCGGACCGAGTCAGCCTGCTCGACAAGTTCCAATCTCGGGCATTGATCCGGACTGCGCGGGCGACCGGACTTGCGAGAAAGCTCCCCGAGTCTGTCACGGCCTGGAAGACGGCCTTGGCCAATGACCCTGCCAGTTTGGAGGCTCGGCAGGGTGCGCTGGAGATCCTTTCGGGAGCAGAGAAATGGACTCAGGATGACGTGCGCTTCGGATATGCCTGCGGCGTGGAGTTGCTCAAACGATCGGCGACCAATTCCCTAGAGGTTGTGCGTTTTGCGCGGTTTCTCGACCACGTAGGCCACCACAATGCCACAGTGGTTCTCCTGCGCGATCTGGCTGCTCGCGACACCGGTGAATTGAACGGTTGGTTTGCCCGCTCGTTGTTTTTGGCGCGGCGCATGGACCGCTTTGAGGAACTCTGGCATCGGCAGAAGCAGGCCCTGATGGCAACGGATCCTATGGCTCTCATTGGTCTTGCCTGGGAGGCCGGTTGGGGCCCCATCACTGGAATGGCGGCGGCCCGCGATCGTTTGCTGGCCGCAGAGACAGATCCCCTGCGTCACGCGGAAGCCTCGCAGTTGTTGCTCATGGTGTTTGAGCAACTCGGGGAGGCCACGGGCTATGAGCAAACCCTTGCTCGCCGAATTGAGCGACACGAAGAATTACTGGCCGATCATCTGGGTTTGTGGCGCCTATTGGCACGCACCGGGCGATCCTCAGAGGTAATGGATCGGCTTAAATCGTTCCAGCGGGCTCCGGTCAGTCCAGGTGAGGCGACTGGATTGATGGAAGCCTTCCAGGCCTTTGGCCTCGCAGATCGATCCGTTGAATTGGGATTGGAACAGTTGAAGGTGTTTCCGTATGCCCCGGATCTGTGGTTGGCGACGGCCGAATTGCTGCTGCAGCGTCAGGACTGGAATCGTTTGCGACAAACAGCCATCGCCATGCGGGGTGAAAGTTCTCTGGCCGGCCGAATGAGTGCCTACAGTTGCTACCTAGACGGTCAAATCGACCTGAGCCTGAGGCGAGACCTAGATGCCGCAGCAGACTTCGCGCGGATCGCAGAATGCCCGATGCCGGACGTTGTGCTGGTGGCTCGGATGGTCGTGGGATTGCGCCGGGTTAGCCGTTCTCAGGAAGCCACGACCCTGCTGCGCCGGGTGGAAAAGGACTTCCTGAAGGACCCGACCTTCTGGTTCGAGTTGGCCAGCGTTGCCGCCGAGACCCAAGACATGGACACGCTGGCTGAGGCCGTCGCGCATTCCTACCAATTGGAACCCACCAACCCGGTGTACCGACACAATCATGCCGCCGTGATGATCGCCCTCGGACGGGAGCCAGCAGAGACAGCTCGGCTGACTCTGGAGTTACTCAACCGGTCACCAGAGTCGGTTTCCTGTCAGATCAACCACGCATTAGCCTTAATCAATCACCACCGTTTCTCAGACGCCGAGAGCTTGCTGGTGCGGATTCCGTGGGTGGGACGATCTTCCGCTGAAGAGACCCAAATCCACTACGCTTGGATGCTCATCGACGAGGCGCGGCAACGGGGGGATTCCGCCCGCAGCCATGCCCGAGCGACCCGGGAATCGGACCTTTTGCCACCGCAGCGTCAAAAACGGGCGGCGGTTCTGAGTGGGGGTGATACCCTCAAAAAGTCCGGCTGATTCGGTTGCGCGGCGCGGTATCGCGTCCACTCTTTCGCCGCATGAGTATTGCCACCCGCACCGGGGATTCCGGAACCACTGGACTGATGTACAACCGTCGGGTTTCCAAGGCCCATCCCCGGGTCGAGGCCTATGGTTCGGTCGATGAGCTAAATGCCGCCATCGGAATGGCTAGGGCTACTGCCGTCGATGCCTTCATCGGCGACAACCTTCTGGTCATTCAGAAAGATCTGGTGATTTTGATGGGCGAGTTGGCGACGGCCAAAGAAGACACGCAGCGCTACCTGGCCGACGGGTTCCAGGCGGTGACACCGACTCTGACTGCCAAGCTCGATGAGCTGGTTGTTCAGATCGAGGCCCAGAGCATTACGTTCAAGGGATGGGCCACGCCGGGGATGACCCTCCACTCCGCGGCGCTGGATGTGGCCCGGACTACCTGCCGCCGCGCTGAACGGCGCGTCTTCGTGCTGCGCGATTCCGGAGAGGTGGAGAACCACGAGATCCTCATCTTTCTCAACCGCCTGAGCGATTTGTTGTGGCTCATGGCCCGCTGGGTGGAGACCCACACTCCGGAATCGCCGGCCGGTACGGCTGCCGCCTGAAGAGGAAGAACTCGAGGGCGAGTCGGGTCCATTGATCTGCGCCCCCTCGGATTCCGCACCCGCGTTGGTTGATCGAAGAACCCGCCGGTTTGCGTCTTTGACAGTCTGGCGCTTTTCGCAAAAGCGCCCGGGAAGGCCTACAAAGTCACCGTGGGGCAGGGGGTGTCCTGGGATGTGTTCTCTAGTTGGACATGGTTGGCACCGGCCGCATCCAGGGCGGCTCCGACCGTTTCGCGGGCCAGCTCCGGGGTATTGCAGTCGCGGCTGAGGTGGCCCAGGTAAATGCGGCGCAGGCCGTCGTGGAGGATGGCTGTGGCTACTTCGGAGGCGGCGTGGTTTGAAAGATGCCCGTGCCGGCTGGCGATGCGCTGCTTGGTGCTCCAAGGGCGTCGGGTGTCTTCTTGCAGCAGCTTCACGTCGTAATTCGCCTCCAGCACTAGGAGGTTCGAGGGTTTCACCCGCTCCAGAATGAGCTTGGTGGCATGCCCCAGGTCGGTCAGGAAGCCGATATTTCCGGCCGGTGTGGCCAAGAGGAAGCCCACCGGATCGGCGGCATCGTGCGGGACGCTGAAGGTGCGGACCTCGACCTCGCCTAAGGTGAACGTGGCCCCGGTTTCGAAGGTGGCTGTATCGAGTCGCGCCGAGGAAAATTCCCGTCGAATGGCCTCGTGGGTGAAGCGGTTGGCATAAATCCGTGTGCCGGTTTTCTCGGCCAACGTTCCCAATCCCTTAATGTGGTCGCCGTGCTCGTGGGTGATGAGGATGCCGGTGAGCCCCTCGGGAACCCGGCCAATCGAGGCCAAGCGTTCCCGGATTTGCTTGGCGCTGAAGCCCGCATCGATGAGCAGTCGGGTTTCTCCGACCTCCAGATAAGCGCAATTGCCCGCGGACCCGCTGCCCAGAATCGTGAAGTGAACCGCCACGCAGAGATCGAACCGTCAAATCGACCGGTGCGACAGCAGAAATCGCCCCACCTCGGAGAGCTTCCTAGGGAGGGACCGATCTCCGAGCGGTCCGCCCGGAACACACGCCGAGTTTCCTAGGTAGGGACCGATCTCCGAGCGGTCCGTGTGTGCCGACGCGGCGCTTTCGGAGAAATCGCCCTACCTCGGAGGGGCCCAGGTGAGGCTGAGTTTGTGGAGGACCCTGGGTTGTCGCCCGAAGGCCTCCTAGGTAGGGACCGATCTCCGAGCGGTCCGTGTGTGCCGACGCGGCGCTTTCGGAGAAATCGCCCTACCT
>CAINWP010000102.1 GCA_903854475.1 uncultured Verrucomicrobiota bacterium | reverse complement strand
CGAAGCTGGGCACGTAGAGGTGATAGGGGGCCGTGTGCGAAAAACCGGAGGCGCGGAGAGTTTCGTTCACGCACCAGAAGGTCCTTCGGGCGACATAGGGTGAGGTGCATTGGACAACCAAGGCTCCGTCGGGTTCCAACGTCGAACGGACGCGCTGGAAAAAGGTCGTGGTGTATAGTTTTCCGAGACTGAAATTCGAGGGGTCCGGAAAATCGGCGACCACGAAGTCGAAGCGCTGACGGTTAGTCGCGAACCAAGTAAAGGCATCGGCGTTCACCACGGAAACCGTCGGCGCGTTCAGCGCATTCCCATTAAGTCGTGTCAGCAGGGGTTGTGTCTGGAAGAGGCGGGTCATGTCCCCGTCGAGGTCTACCAATGTGATTTTTTTCACGGAGGCATACCGGAGGATTTCGCGGACCGCTAATCCATCACCGCCACCGAGCACGAGCACCGACCGGGCCTCGGGCAGTCGGGCCAATCCCGGGTGCACCAATGCTTCATGATACCGGTATTCGTCGCGCGAGCTGAATTGCAAGTTGCCGTTGAGGTGCAGTCGAAGGTCCGCCCCGTTGCGGGTGAGCACGATGCGCTGGTAGGGGGACGACTTGGCGTAAATGACCGTATCGGTGTAGGCCGAGCGTTCGGACCACGCCATGAGGCGTTCGGAGGCGATGAATCCTACCAACAGGGCCCCCAGCAGTAGGAGTCCGCTCACCGAAAGGAGGCGGCGTTTTGGTCCGCGCGGTATGAGCAGCCAGGCGCTCATGAGCCCCACGACCACATTGAGCATACCGAAGAGGAAGCTGGAGCGGACCAGTCCCAGATGCGGCACCAGAACCAGCGGGAAGAGCAGTGATGCCAGCAGCGCTCCGATGTAGTCGAAGGTAAAAACCCGGGCGACGAGGTCCTTGAATTCAATGCGGTCTTTGAGCAGTCGCAAGAGCAGGGGGATCTCTAGTCCGACGAGCATGCCCACGAGGAAGATAAGCCCGTACAGCGGCACCCGAAAGGACGTGACGATCGGGAAGAGCAGAAACAGCAGGGCCGCCGAGCAGCCCCCGATGAGTCCAATGAGCAGTTGGACCTGAACAAAAATCCACCCTTCGTGCCGGTCGATGAATTTGGAGAGCCATGAGCCTGCTCCCATGGCGGACAGGTAGACGCCGATCACCGTGGAGAATTGCGTGATGGAATCGCCGAGGAGGTAGCTGGCGATGGTGCCGGCAATTAACTCATAGACCAACCCGCAGGTGGCGATGACAAACACGCTCCCCAGGAGCAGGAGGCGAGAGGCGCGATCGTTCATGCGGTGCCAGAAGGCGGACCGACTATCCGTGGAGGCAGGCGGCGATGATGAGGCTCATGCCGAGGGCCAGACACCCAAAGAAGATGGCCACAGCCGTGTTTTTCCGTTCCACCAATTCCTTCCAGAGTTCTCCGGGAGTCAGCTTGTCGACGATGAAGAAACATACCAAGAAGGTGACCAGGCCGATGACCGAGAACACGACGCTGTTGACCAGGGCGGGTACGAATGTGGCGAAGGGGGGGACGAAGTCGAAGAGACTCATGGGTTATTTGTGTTGGGTGGCTGGGGAGTGAGGCAGGAGGCGCGAGGGGGAAAAGGTCTTCATGAGGCTGTAGCCATTGCGTCCGGCAGCCGCCAGATAAAGGCAAAGGGCCGTTCCAAAGGCCAGGTAAACGGGGGTTTTGATACGCATGGTGGGAAGATTGGGGGCCTAGTTAGTCGTCGTCCGAATCGCTGTCCCAACTCGTCGTGATGGGGGTGTAAGGTGAGTGGTCGCTGAGGGACCAGCGCTCCCGCTCAAAGGCATGTTCGCGGATCCAGCGGAAGAGCGGGTAGGCAAACAGCAGAACCAGACCGAGGAGGACATTGCTCCAAACCATTACATCGCGGGTGATTTCGATGCGGAATTCGGCTTGGCCCAGTTCGGGGGAACCGTCGATGTCCATGACCAGTTGGTACTCGCCCGGTTCGACAGCCGGGATGAGTTCGGTGGCCTGCTGGGAGCCTTCCGACCAGTATTCGCCCTCGTCGTTGCCACTCCAGTACTCCGCGCCCAGTGAGAGTTCGCGGACGGCCTTGGTCTGGGTGTTCACCAAGTCTACGTCCAGTTCGACCCAGGATTGGTTCACTGGAGTAATGAAATCAAATTGCAGCGACTGAGGGTGGCTGCCAGCGATACGGAACGGGGCCGAGACCCGCGTCTTATTGGTGCCGGACAAATCGAAGGTAAACACCTCCCGGAAGGCCGACTCATTGGCTTTGGTGCCCGCACTGATGAGCGAAATGAGCAGCCAGAGAATCCCGAACACCGGCAGCAGCCAGCGCAGGGTGCGGCCCTTTTCGGCATGCGGGTTGGGTTGATTGAGGTAAGTGCCAGCCCGTTCCCGAGGAGGTCCGGTCAGGCCGAAGGCGCTGAAGACCACCTCTGGTTCCAGATAGTGGCCCTGGGACCAAGTCTCCTCAGTTAGTTCTGGATACTGCTCCGAGGAAAGGATGTTCGGCGGAGCAATGTAGTCGGAAAGAAGGGTGCGTTCGCCCAGGCGTACCGCCCAATAAAACTCGCCCCAAACCTCGGTCACGGTTGCTGAACCGGACGCGAAAAGGCGGTATCCTTGGCCATCGTGCACGGGTAGTGAGTCGACAATGCGCGGTTTCTCCTGAAGCAGGGTGATCCAGCTCCAGTGCCCGTCGTAGGCGACTAGCCACCGAAATCCCGCGAAGGGGTTGAACAGCAGGTATTCCTGCCACGAATAGCCTTCCCAATCCTTGCGGCGGACGAAACCGATGCAGGCGTAGTCCACGCCATCGAAACGCCCGCGTTGGCCGATGGGGATGATGAGGGTCGGTTGGATCGCAATGGCCTGTTCAATGCATTTTAGTTGCGGGTGGGAGGTGTCCAACAGCGATCCGCAATGACCGCATAATGCTCGCATGGTTTGGCCCGCCGCCTGCAATTCCAATGCTGCACCGCAGGCCGGGCAATTCAGGGCGTCGCTGCCGGCGGCTTCCTTTTCCAACCGGTCGGTCGTCCAACCCGGCAGTGGGCGGAGGTCGGTGAACTCGAGTTCCGCGAAGGTCAGGCTGTGTCCGATGAAGACTCGAACCCCGTCCGCGGAGAACTCCACGTTGGCGAATTGCCGGTTGGGCGCGCCGAGATCAATGCTCACTGCGGTGCGACCCGGTACCGCGACCATGGGGAGGGCTCCTTCGCTCCCGAGTGTCTGGGTCGATTTAATATCCCGGACACAATAATCCACATCCCCGATTCGCAGGGTTGTTCCCAGGGTGAGTGCGCTGGCTTCGGGGAGGTCCGGTGGCGCTGCGATTTCGAAGCTGGCCGCATAGAACCCCTGCGCTTCGGCGATCCAACCCCATCGATTCTCCCCAAAATCGATGAGCCACTCATTCCAAGAGCCTTGTTCGTAACCGACTCGGATACGACCGGTCACTGTGAATCGATGACATGTGTAAACGCCGCAGGTCCCAATCCGTATCGGACTCAAGTCCGGCGGAAGTTGGGCTTGCTGGCCCAAGTGCTCGAGCACTGCATCCGCATCCCTGCGGATCACATTCGAGCGACAGAATCCGCAGACCGCGAACACCACGATGGCCGAGGGGAAGGGCACGGCGGCACCGCAGTTGGGGCAGTCGTAGGCTCGGGTGTACATCGTCAGAGGGCCCTTCGAGGGATCTGTATAGAAAGCTACGAGTTTTGCAGGGTTCCAACCAAACGGAAAATGGTGGGATCGTTTCCTTTGGATCGACTCTCTGGGGACTGCTGGAGGAGTGAGGCCTCAGGGCGGCTGAGCAACGCTCAGACACTCATCCCATGAGTCTGCCTGCTTCAGGATCAGGCGTGGGTCCCTCATTGCCTTTGGATGCCAGCACCGGTTGGCGGGCCCGGTGGGAGTCGTGGGTTCGTGCCCTCGGGTGGGACCGCGCGGTGAGTGCGGAGTCTCTCGCATTCTTTCGCATGGCCGTCGGCTTGGTGATGCTGTTGGAGGCCATTTCGCTCTTCCTGCCTTCCGAGTCTTCCGGCGGGCGGTCTCATCTCGACGTTTATTACGCCGGTCGCGAGGTGACCTTCCATCTTCCTTACGCCGGGTTCGAATGGTTGCCGCTCCTCCCGACGCCCTGGATTCAGGGGGTCGGAGTATTGCTGGGCCTCGGCGCGATTGGCATGGGATTGGGTTTCCGGTACCGAGCCTCGACCTTGCTGACCTTTTTGGCCTGGGCCTACTTGTACGCGGTCGAGTCCACGCGGACTTACTGGATGAGCTACTACTACCTCGAGTTGGTGGTGCTCTTCCTGATGCCGTTTATGCCGGCCGCGGCCCGGTTTAGTTTGGATGCCTCGAAAACGGTGCGTACCGGCACGGTGCTCATCCCATTCTGGCCGATTTGGCTTCTCCGGGCTCAGTTGGTGATCACCTATTTTTATGCCGGAGTGGCCAAGCT
>CAINWP010000101.1 GCA_903854475.1 uncultured Verrucomicrobiota bacterium | reverse complement strand
TCGGACTCGGAGGCTCATCGGGCTACATCGCGGGTTCCTGCAGCAAACTCGGCCTCACCCAGGCGTTTCCGAGGTAGGGCGATTTCTCCGAAAGCGCCGCGTCGGTGGGGACGGACCGCTCGGAGATCGGTCCCTACCTAGGAGCCTAGTCGGCACACGCGGACCGCTCGGAGATCGGTCCCTACCTAGGAGCCGGATCGGACTCGGAGGCTCATCGGGCTACATCGCGGGTTCCTGCAGCAAACTCGGCCTCACCCAGGCGTTTCCGAGGTAGGGCGATTTCTCCGAAAGCGCCGCGTCCGCAGACACGGACCGCCGCAGAGTCGGACTGCTCGGAGACGGGTTTCTAACTAGAAGATCCTCGGGCGACATCCGGGGGGCCAAAAACCCCTGGAGCGGTGGCTGATGGAAAGATCTCTGGACGTGGGCATCTGTCATTCCCTAGACGGATGCTCGCGCTTGCTGTCGCTACTGAATGCCGCAATTGGATTGCGGTTTTCCTCGGACTGGAGTCGGGTTCTGCACTATGGGCGATGAACCTCCATCCTCCGACATAAAGCCCCCGGTACTCCCCGGATATTCCGGACAAGCGCGGCCTCCGGTGACGGTGGCACGGCCCTCGAAGAAGAAGGGGCTCTGGGGCACGATCGCTCTGCTGGCGGCAACCGTGGCCCAGTTCGGCTCGAAGCTCTTGCTTCTCATGCCGTTCCTGAAGTTTCTCCCCGTCTTCCTCAAGACGGGCGGCACGATGATTTTGAGCGTGGGAGCCTATGCTCTGTTGTGGGGGTGGAAGTTTGCCCTGGGTTTCGTGGTGCTCATCTTTGTGCATGAATTGGGGCATTTGGTGGCGGCCCGCAGTCAGGGGCTCCGGGTCGGTGCGCCGGTTTTCATTCCCTTCATGGGTGCTTTTATTGCGCTCAAAGACGTCCCTCGGAATGCGTGGATCGAGGCGGTGGTGGGCATCGGTGGGCCTATTTTTGGAACGATCGGCGCGGGTATCTGCTACTTGATTCACGTGGCCACGGGCGATCCCTTTTGGTCGGCCTTGGCCTACTCGGGCTTTATGCTCAACTTGTTCAATATGGCTCCGGTCGGGTTCTTGGATGGAGGCCGGATTGTCAGCGCACTGTCTCCCTGGTTGTGGGTGGCGGGCTACGCCCTGATGATCGCTTACCTCGTTTATGAGGGGATGACGCGGGGCTGGATTAGCCCGATTTTGCTCATGGTGCTGGTCATGGGCTTGCCTCGATTGTTCTCCCTCTTCCGGGCGCGGGATGAGGAGTCTCGGCGTTTCTTTGAAGTCGAGCCTCAGCAACGTTGGACCGTCGGCATCGCCTACTTTGGCTTGATCGCGCTGCTGGCCTTGGGAATGACCCTCAGTCATGTGCCCTCCTGAGCGCACTGAAAGAGGGGAGGCTTGGAAACGCCTACCGGTCACCCGGGGTTGCTTTGTCTGTGGGATTGAAAATCCCGTCGGGCTTGGGTTGACCCTTCTGAGTGATGGTCGCTGTGTGGAGGTTTTGGTTCAGTTCCGGGATGAACACTGCGGGTTCACTGGCGTGGTGCATGGCGGATTGCTCTCCACGGTGTTGGACGAGGTGATGGCCTGGGTCATTGGTGTGAATACTCGTTCGTTCGCCTTCGCAGCCGAGTTGAACGTGCGGTTCCTGCGGTCGGTGCCACCCGGAGTTCCTCTGAAGGTCCGCGCCGAACTGACAGCCAATCGTCGAGGGCGGCTCTTCCTGACCCGCGGGGACGTCTTAGGGCCCGACGGGGTTGTTCATGTCGAGGCCACCGGCAAGTTCCTGCCCATTCCCCCGGAACGGCAGGTAGCGATGCTGGCGGACTTTGTGGGGGACCCGTCGCCTTGGATTACGAAGCCGGTGGTCTGATCGGTGCTTGGGGTGCAAGATTCCAGTGGGGTCACCCGCGACAGCGATCGATGAGGGCAGGGAGTAGATTTTCTACCCGGGCTACTTCCTCTTCGGTGGATTCTCGGCCGAGCGAGAAACGGACTAGGGCTTTGGCGCGAGACTCGGGCACGCCCATAGCCCGGAGCACATGGCTGGGTTCGACAGATCCGGCCGTGCACGCGGAGCCGCTGGAGGCGTAGACCCCCTCCAGATCCAGGTTGGCCAAGAGGGAGATGCTGTCAGTGCCTTCGACCGAGAAAGCCAGGGTATTGGGTAGGCGGTTTTCTGGACATCCGTGGCGTTCGACGCCGGGAAGGGAAGTCACGGTTCGGGCTAAGCGTTCGGTCCAGCCCCTCAATGAATCCGTCGGGAAAACCGGGTTAAGAACTAGGGTTTCGAAGGCGCTCACCAGACCAGCTACGGCGGTCAGGTTTTCAGTGCCACCGCGTCGTTCGTTTTCTTGGGCTCCGCCGTGTTGCGTGGGATGTGGGAGCAGGGGAGAGCGGATGAACAGCGCGCCGGCCCCCTTAGGCCCATGGAATTTGTGGGCGCAAACGGACACCAGGTCGGCCTCGAATTGGTCGATGCGCGCGAAGGGCAGTTTTCCGAAGGCTTGGACGGCGTCGGTGTGGAAGATCACGCCGCGTTCGCGGCACAAGCGCCCAATCTCGGCCACGGGTTGAAGGGTGCCGGTCTCGTTGTTGGCCGCCATGATGGAAACCAGTGCGGTGTCGGGGCGAAGGGCTTGGGCCACGGCCTCAGGGGAGATGCGGCCGTGGTGATCCACTGGCAACAGTGTGAGGGTGAACCCTTCGTGGGTTTCGAGGTGCTTCAACGCGTGCAACACCGCGTGATGCTCCACGGGCGAGGCCACCAGGTGGCGGCGTCCCTGGGCCCCTCCGAGGCGGGCTGTTCCTAACACGGCCAGGTTGTTGGATTCGGTTCCGCCGCTGGTGAAAATCACTTCGCTAGGCCTGCATTTCCAGGCCCCTGCCAATCGGTAGCGGAATTCGTCGAGGGCCGCCCGGGCTCGGCGTCCGACGGCGTGGACGCTGGAGGGGTTGCCCCAAACGTTCTCTAGGTACGGGTCCATCGCCTGCCGGACGTGAGGGTCCAGAGGCGTGGTGGCGTTGTAGTCCCAATAGATGGGAGTCACTCGAGTGAGGGAGGGACGATGGGGAGTTCTGCGCGGCCGGGACGCAAATCCTCAGAAGGTGCGGATCTTAATGTTGCGGAACCAAACGTCGTCGCCGTGATCTTGCAGGCAAATGTGACCGCTCGAATTTTTGGCGAAGCCGGGCATGCCCTTGAATTTGGATTCGGAGATGAGCTTCTGGGTCTCGGAGCCGCCCCATTGGTACTCGACGACTTTCTTTTTGTTGAGCCAGTGCTCGGCATGGTTGTCTTTGATCACGATGCGGGCCTTGTTCCATTCGCCCACGGGCTTGAGTTCTTTCTCGGCGTTGCAGGAGATGAGGGCGTAGAGGGCTGCGGCGCTGGTCTTGGGGTTCTTGCCGTCGCCGTGCTTGGAGTCGTCGAGGACTTGGTATTCAGGGCCTGTTTCGTAGGAGGCGTTGTGGTCTTCGGTCACGCGATAGATGACGCCACTATTGGCTCCGGGGGAGACTTTCCATTCAAAACGCAGTTCGAAATCACCAAACTTGTCGAGGGTGATCAGGTCGCCGCCGCCTTCGCCGGCCACGTGCCGCAGGGTGCCATTTTCGACACGCCAACCTTTGGTTGGGAACGAGGTCGCTTTATAGCCGCGCCACTGGGAGGTGTCTTTGCCGTCGAAGAGTTGCTTCCACGCCTCCTTGTCGGACTTCTTGTCTTTTTTGTCGGCCGCTAAGGCAGGTGTGGAGAGGAGGGCCGTCGCCAGGGCGGCGGACATCACGGAGAGGAGCACGCGTTTCATGGTTTGCTGGTATGGAACGGTGCGTCGCCGGTGATCCGTCGGCAAGTACCGTTGCAACTACCGGAATCAGAAATGGTTTCCAAGAGCCTTTGGAAGGTTGGGAAGGGACAGGCTCTTTTGGCTTGTTGGTCGAGGTGTGGGTTCCGTGGGAGGAGTCCGCGGGAAGGGTCTGCGTTCTCAGGGAACGTGGGACGTTCCAATGCTCACTTCGCCCCATCCCGCTGCGACTCGTGGTGAGCTGGGAAGGGACAGGCTCTTTTGGCTTGTTGGTCGGGACGGATGGGAGGGGACAGGCTGTTTTGGTTGATGTGTTGGGGCTGGGGCGATGGGCAAAACCTGCCGTTGGGAGGACAAGATCGGGGCAGTCGGCGGCGCTGGGAATTCTCAGAATGTGGGTGCCGTGCCCACGATGGAATTGGTTGAAAACACAAGCGCTGGCCATGCCCGGGCTGTCTCTGACTCAGAGGTCGAGGCCTGCTCGCACTGCGGGCTGCCTTGCGGCGAATCTACCTTGCATCGGGGTGAACGGTGTTTCTGCTGCGCTGGGTGTCAGGTTGTCTTCGAGTTGCTCCGCGAGGAGGGTTTGGATGAGTTCTATCGGCTGGGAGGGGCTCAGGGAGTTCGTGGGGGTGGGGCGGAGGAGCAGGGGAGGTTCTCTTTTGTGGACGCTTCGGAGGTGCGGGCTGCTTTGGTGGATTATTCCGATGAACGACGGACTCGGGTGACTTTCCGGGTTCCGGCCATCCACTGTGTGGCCTGTGTGTGGCTCTTGGAGCACGTGTTCCGCCTGCGCTCCGGGATCGGCGACTCTTCGGTCAACTTCCTGCGTCGGGAGGTGACCTTGACTTTCGATCCCTCGGTTCTTCGGCTCAGTCAGGTGGTGTCGCTGTTGGCGTCTCTGGGGTATGAGCCAGATCTTCGCGCGTCCGATCTGGACTGCTCCGTGGCTCGACCGGTTTCGCGGCGTTTGTGGCTGCAGTTGGGTGTCGCTAGCTTCGCCTTCGGCAACACCATGCTGCTGAGTCTGGCGATGTACTTGGGTCTCGATAGTGTCAGCGGCCCGGCCTTCCGACATCTGGCGGGCTGGATTAGCTTCATTCTGTCACTGCCGGTGGTGATCTATAGCGCTTGGGACTATTATCAGGCGGCTTGGACAGGTTTTCGCCAGCGGGTTCCGGTCATTGAGATTCCCATCGCGCTGGGGATTCTTGCTCTCATGGGTCAGAGCATGTTCGAGGTGTTCTCCCGGCGGGGCGATGGCTATTTCGACTCCCTCGCTGGTCTCCTGTTCTTTCTGCTGTGTGGACGGCTTTTCCAGCAGAAGACGTATGACAGGTTGGTGTTCGACCGCGATTATCGAGCGTTTTTTCCGTTGGCGGTCACTCGTTCTGGGGTGCGGGGTGAGGAGAGGGTGGCGGTGGCTCAATTGTCCGTGGGTGATCGCCTCATCCTGCGCCATGGTGAGCTGGTTCCAGCCGATTCTCGCCTGCTCTGTGGTGAGGCACGGATTGATTATGCCTTCGTGACCGGTGAATCGCAGCCGGAGTCCTGCCTGGTGGGCGGGGAACTCTTCGCCGGCGGCCGACAAACGACGGGTCGCATCGAGGTGGAGATTCTGAAGCCGGTCTCCCAGGGCTACCTCACTTCGCTGTGGAACCAGGAAGCTTTCCAAAAGGTCCGCTCGGTGACTCCCGTGGACCGCATCACTCAGGCCTACAGCCGACGATTTTCTCTGTTACTTCTGGTGATCGCCAGTGTCGCTGCGGCCGCATGGTGGGCCTTGGGCGATGGCTCTCGTGCCGTGCAGGCGCTGGTTTCAGTGCTGATTGTAGCCTGTCCCTGTGCGTTGGCTCTGGCATCACCCTTCACTTTGGGAACGGCCCAGAGAGTTTTGGGGCGATTGGGGGTTTACCTGAAGAATCCGTTCGTTCTGGAAACCTTGGCGCGGGTGGATTACGTGGTCCTAGATAAGACCGGAACCTTGACGCAAACGGGTGCGGCTGCAGTTCGTTGGGAAGGGGAGGCTCTCGATTCGTTGAACAGTTGCCGGATTCGTTCGCTGAGCGCCCAATCTAATCATCCGTTGTCCGTTCGGGTTCGCGATTTCTTCGATAATCAGGGGTGCTTGGGGATCGAGGCGGTTTCTCGCTTCGTCGAGACCCCGGGTCTGGGGATCTCCGGGATAGTGCAGGGTGTTCCGGTCGTGGTGGGTTCGCTCGAGCACCTTCGCTATTCCGGTGTGGACTGGGTGAATGAGCCCCACAAGACCTCAGTGGTGGACTCGGCCGGAAGCCGGGTACATGTGGCGTTGGGTGGTTGTTATTTCGGTTTTTTTGTGGCGGAGCCTCCGCTGCGTCCGGGGATCGAGGGAATGCTCAGAGGGCTTGAAACCCGTGCTGAGTTGGCCTTGCTCAGTGGGGATAACGCCTCTGAGTCGGATCGATTCCGAGCCCTGTTCGGGGCGTCTGCGACGTTGCGTTTCCATCAAAGTCCGTCGCAGAAATTGGAGTTCGTTCGCCAGCGCCAGACGGAGGGCGGACGGACGGTGCTCATGGTTGGCGACGGGTTGAATGACGCCGGAGCCCTGCAGCAGGCCGATGTGGGCGTGGCAGTCGTGGAGGAGGCGGGAGCCTTCTCGCCGGCCAGTGACCTTATCCTGGCTGCGCATCGGGTTCCGGATTTAGCCCGCATCTTGGGCTTTGCCAATGCCTCGGTCCGTTGGGTGCATTGGGGGTTCCTCATTTCGGGCCTCTACAATGTCGTCGGCATTTCCATCGCGGCTTCCGGTCGGCTCTCGCCGTTGGTTTGCGCGGTGTTGATGCCCCTGAGTTCCCTCTCTGTGGTGGCCTTCTCAGTGCTGGGCATCGAAGGGCTGGGACGTCGTTGGTTTCCGACTGCGTCGAGGGCTCGATCATGAGTGTTCTGATGTTGCTCATCCCTTTGAGCGTTTTGATCGCGGCCTGTTTTCTGGTGGCCTTCTTTTGGGCCGTTCGGTCCGGGCAGTACGAGGACACCTGCACGCCCGCGCTGAGGATTCTTATGGATGATCCGCCGCCCCTCAGGGCTCTGCGGGTTGCAAAACATGAGAATGTCTCGGCAATCGAGGGGGAGCCTCTCAGGACTCTAAAATCCAAGAATCAAACTGCTTTGGATGCATCGCTTCGAAAGTCCCAGGTGCCTCCGGTCTGAGACCTCGAGTGAGGGTTCACTGTTTTTCCATGAATCAGGACACATTCCGCTACGACAACCGAATCGTTCGCGCATTCGCCATCGCTACCGTCATCTGGGGCTTGATCGGCTTTCTGGCCGGTCTGCTCATCGCCTGCCAGTTGTTCTTACCCGATCTGAACTTCAACCTTCAGTACACGACCTTTGGCCGGCTGCGGCCGCTTCACACCAATGCCGTAATCTTCGCCTTCGTGGGCAACGGGATGTTCATGGGCATCTACTATTCTCTGCAGCGGCTCTGCAAGGCGCGGATGTTCAGCGACGGTTTGGGGTGGTTTCACTTCTGGGGTTGGCAGGCCATCATCGTCGCCGCGGCCATCACGCTGCCCCTGGGTCTGACCTCGAGCAAGGAGTACGCCGAGCTGGAATGGCCCATCGACATCGCCATCGCGGTGGTCTGGGTCGCCTTCACGGTCAACCTCATGGGCACCATCGTGAAGCGCCGTGAGAAGCACCTTTATGTCGCTATCTGGTTCTACATTGCGACGGCGGTGACGGTTGCTCTCTTGCACATTGGTAACTCGCTGGCGGTGCCAGCGGGTCTCTTCAAAAGCTATTCGATTTACGCCGGCGTCCAAGACGCGCTGGTGCAGTGGTGGTACGGCCATAACGCAGTGGCCTTCTTCCTGACCACTCCCTACCTGGGCCTGATGTACTACTTCTTGCCCAAGGCTGCTCAGCGGCCGGTGTTCTCCTACCGCCTGTCGATCATCCATTTTTGGGGCCTCATCTTCATCTACATCTGGGCCGGGCCGCACCACCTGCTCTACACCGCTCTGCCGGACTGGGCGCAGTCGCTCGGTATGGTGTTTTCGGTGATGCTCGTGGCGCCCTCGTGGGGAGGGATGCTCAACGGCCTGCTCACGCTGCGCGGCGCTTGGGATCGCGTGCGCCAAGACCCAATGCTCAAGTTCATGGTGGTGGCGCTGACCGCCTATGGCATGGCCACGTTGGAAGGTCCGCTGCTCTCGATTAAGAGCGTCAACGCGTTGTCCCACTACACCGACTGGACCATCGCCCACGTCCACACGGGAGCCCTCGGGTGGAACGGGTTCTTCACCTTTTCCATGCTCTACTGGTTATTCCCTCGGCTGTACCGCACCGAGCTTTACTCGGTGAAGCTGGCCAACTGGCACTTCTGGGTCGCCCTCTTGGGTATGATGTTCTACGCGGTACCGATGTATTGGAGCGGCGTCACGCAGGGACTGATGTGGAAGCAGTTTACCGCGGACGGATTCCTTCAGTACCCGAACTTCTTGGAGACTGTGCTCCAGCTCTTCCCTATGTACCGCCTCCGCGCCATTGGGGGCACGCTATACATCATTGGGGCCTTTATCATGGCCTACAATTTGTGGAAGACCGCTCAGGCGGGATCCTTCGAGGAAGAATCGGAGGTGGTTGTGGTCGCAAAAGCTCCTTCTGAATCGGTCGAGGGAACGCCGGGCAAATTCGCTTGGGGACATCGATGGCTGGAGGCTCGCCCCTTGACCATGACCGCGCTGGCCTTCGTGGCGGTGCTGGTGGGTGGT
Source organism: uncultured Verrucomicrobiota bacterium (assembly GCA_903854475.1). GTDB lineage: Bacteria > Verrucomicrobiota > Verrucomicrobiia > Limisphaerales > UBA9464 > SXXZ01. The sequence continues at coordinate 7,645 of CAINWP010000101.1, read as the reverse complement.
TTGGTGGAGATCGTTCCTATGTATTTGGTGAAGGAGAATGTTCCCACGATCACCGGAGTTCGCCCCTACACGCCCCTCGAAGTCATGGGACGAGATCTCTACATCCGGGAAGGCTGCGTCGGATGTCATTCCCAGATGGTCCGGCCGTTCCGTTCTGAGACTGAGCGCTACGGCGAGTATTCCAAGGCCGGCGAGTTCGTGTACGACCACCCATTTCTCTGGGGCTCCAAGCGCACCGGTCCGGACTTGCACCGCGTTGGCGGCAAGTACCCGGATGCGTGGCACTTCAACCACATGGACAACCCTCAAAGCACGTCACCCGGGTCCATGATGCCGCGCTACGCGTGGCTTCTGGAACAGAAGATCGACACGGCTGCCGTCGGGCCCCGCATCGCTGCCTTGCGCTCGGTGGGGGTTCCTTATCCGGCGGGCTATGAAACCCAGGCGGTGGTAGATCTCAAAAAGCAGGCGGCCGTCATCGTGGTGAGTCTCAAAACGGCACGGATCGAGACTCAGCCCGATCGTGAGATCATTGCCCTCATTGCCTACTTGCAGCGCTTGGGTACGGACATCAAGGCCTCGAACCCCACTGCCCCAGTGACCGACTCCCTTCTGCCATGATCAAGAACATCCTCACCCACACCGGGGGCATTGCCCTGTATGGCATCGTCTCGATTTGTCTGTTCTTCGCCGTGTTTGCCGCCGCGGTCCTTTGGACTCTGGCTCAGCGGGCGAGCCATGTCCGCCACATGGGCGAACTTCCGCTGAACGACGGCGAGATTCACCCCTTCTCACCCTCCGCTTCCAAGAACCATGAATAAGGAACCGAACGATCCACTCCTCATGGATCACGAGGCCGACGGCATTCGTGAACTCGATAACAACCTCCCGCGCTGGTGGGTCTGGTTGTTCGTTCTCTGCACGGTCTTTGCCGTCGGGTACATCGTGTATTACCACGTGCTGCGGGTGGGTCCGCTGCAGGCGGCCGAATACCAGACCGAGGCATCCCAAGGCCTTGCCCTGAAAAATGCCGCGTTGGCACGATTTGAATCCGATTTGGCGACGTTGAAGCCGGTCTCAGACTCCGTGGTCTTGGAGCAGGGCAAGCAGTTCTTCGCTAACCTCTGTGCGCCGTGCCATCGGGCTGATGGCGGTGGGCTAGTGGGTCCCAATTTGTGCGATCTGGATTGGAGCCATGGATCCAATTACGTGGACACGGTCAAAGTGATCATCAATGGCGTGGCCGAGAAGGGGATGCTCAGTTGGCGTGGGGTGCTTAAGCCGGCCGAGATCCAGGCTGTGGCCAGCTACATTTACACACTGCGCGGCAGCAATCCTCCGGATCCCAAGCCCCCGGAGGATCCCTCGAAACCAGCAGTTCCCATGGATTTCGAGTGAAGAAGGATCCCGGGTCTATCCGAGGACTCCTCGCTATGAAAACCGGCACGAACCGGTCTCCGGATCAGACTGCGGATTCGATCCCGGAATCGCTCGGCACGCTGCAGGATGTGGATTGGCGAGATTTCCGCGATCATATCGCTACGGCTGACAAGGAGGGACGCCGTCGTTGGCTCTTTCCCAAGGCCCCTTCGGGTATCTGGCATCGACGGCGTGCTTGGTTTGCCGCGTTCCTCATCGTACTGATGTTCGCCGGACCATGGATTCGCATCCAGGGCAACCCGCTCCTCTTGTTCAACGTGGTGGAACGGCGCTTTTCTATCCTGGGCCAGATTTTCTGGCCCCAAGACTCAGGAGTATTCGCGGTGGCGATGCTGGTGTTCATCAGTGGCATCGCGGTCTTCACGGTCGCCTTCGGTCGCCTGTGGTGCGGGTGGGCCTGCCCGCAGACGGTCATGTTGGAAATGGTGTTTCGGAAGGTAGAATACCTCATCGATGGCGACTCGGCGGCGCAACGTGCCTTGGCGTCTGCGCCGTGGACACCACCCAAAATCGCCCGACGTTTCTTCAAGCATGCGGTGTTTTTCGGTCTTTCCTTCCTCGTGGGGAACACCTTGCTCGCCTACATCATCGGCAGCGAACAACTCTTAGATATCCAGTTTGATGATCCTCGGAAACATAGGGTGGGGTTGACCTTCATGACCCTGTTTTCATTGCTGTTCTATGCGATTTTTGCGCGGTTTCGGGAGCAGGCTTGCACCTTCATTTGTCCTTACGGCCGATTTCAGTCGGCACTGCTCGATGAGAATTCCTTGGTGGTCGCCTACGATCGCTCTCGGGGCGAGAAGCGGGCGGCATTGCATCGCGATCAGGGGTCGGAGGCCCGGAAGTCCTCTGGCCTAGGAGACTGCGTGGATTGTCGTCAGTGCGTGGCGGTGTGTCCCACGGGTATCGACATTCGGGACGGGACGCAAATGGAGTGTGTGAATTGCACGGCCTGCATCGACACCTGCGATGTCATTATGGCCAAGGTGGGGCGTCCGAATGGGCTCATCCGCTTTGCCTCCCAAAACAATTTGGAACGCGGCGAGCCTCAGCGATTCACCTCGCGCATGGCCCTGTACTCGGTCGTCCTGGCGGCGCTGATCGGTGTCTTCCTGTGGCTGGTGCTTTCGCGCTCACCCGTCGAGACAACCTTCCTACGAGTCTCGGGCTCTTTGTACCAGAGTCTTCCGGACGGACGGATTCGGAATTTATTTTCAGTGAAGATGATCAATAAGTCGCACGAGCCTCTGCCGGTGGAGGTGCGTCTCGAGAACCTCCCGGGCTCCGTCCGATTGATGGGCGCGACGAATCCGGTGGTGCCCGTGGGTCAATATTTTCAGACCTCGGCCCTGATTGATTTGGATCCGGCTCAACTAACCGGTTCGACCACAGAGCTGAAGTTGGGCGTTTACTCCAACGGGCGCTTGTTGGAGCGCGTGACGACCCAATTTTCCAGTCCCAGAAACCTCTCTCCGAAATCCCATCCATGAAGCCCCCCCAACCGCGGATTGAACCTTGGCCCATCGGCATCGCCACCTTCTTCGCAATACTCATTTTCGCTCTGGCTACTTGGGCTGTTGTCGCGCACCGCAACCGCGAGGAACTCGTGAGCACCGACTACTACGAGCAGGAGATGGCCTATCAGCAACAAATCAACCGGCTGAGGCGCTCCGCCGATTCGGGGGTCTCGATTGGGTATGCCCCTGTCGGGCAGGGAGGAGTGATCCGCATCGCTTGGCCGTTGGCTTCCCGGCCGGCCGATGCACAGGGCCGTGTCCGCCTTTACCGGCCATCCGAGGCTGCCCTGGATCGCGAGGTTCCTTTGTTGGTCGGTGCCGACGGCCTCCAGAGTATCGATGCAGGCACCCTGAAGCCGGGCCTCTGGAAGGTTCGGGTACACTGGGGACCCGAAGACTCCGGTTACTATGCCGAAGGTTCTGTGGTGGTTCCGCCGATGGTTGCCTGGGCTCCGGCCCCGTGAGGTGGAGAAGGTGCGACTCATGGAATTCTTCTCGGCATTGGTCCTTGGATTAGGAGGCAGCCTGCATTGCAGCGGGATGTGCGGTCCGTTGATGATGGCTCTTTTCTCCGGCACGGGCAGCGATGCCGCATCGCACCGACGTTCCCGGGTGGCTTATCACACGGGCCGACTGCTCACCTACGCCCTCATTGGCCTGGTGTTCGGCCTGCTGGGTCGCGGGTTCCAGGTGGCCGGTTGGCAGCGAGCCGTCTCAGTGGTTGCCGGTGTGCTGTTGCTGGTCGGGGGTGCCGTGGCCTCACGCCTGTCGCTCGATGCCTGGTTGGTTCGGTCGGTGAGCTGGGTGAAGGCCTTGTTTAGGTTGGGCATGGGACGTAAGACGATCGGATCCCTCCTGTTTCTGGGCATGGTCAATGGGTTCCTTCCCTGTGGGCTGGTTTATGCCGCAGGAATTTCGGCCGCCGCCTCCGGAAATCCGCTATCCGGAGCTCTTTCCATGGTGGTGTTTGGTTTGGGAACACTGCCTCTGCTGCTCGTCGTGGATCGTCTGGGGCAGCGGTTGGGTGCGACCTCGCGGGCACGGTTCCAAAAAGCCGTTCCATGGGTAGTCGCCGGAGTGGGGGTTCTCTTGATCGTCCGCGGATTGGCCTTAGGTATCCCGTATCTGAGTCCCTCATCCGAAGGAGCCTGTCCCCATTGCGAAGGCTGATTTCAAGGCTGGCTGGCATTGGCGACAGGGCGGCCCTATCGAAGGGGCTCAAATCCGATTGGACCAACCCTGGGACGCGAGGCAGAGTGTTCTTGTTGTGAACACCCCCGCCTCCTCATTTTCTCCGGTGCACGCTGGATTTCGCATCCTTCTCTTGGGGTGGCTTTGGGTCGGGGGTATCGCCTGGGGTGCATCGACGACGAATGCCGTGCGCCGCGATCACTGGGCCTGGAAACCTCCGGTGCGACCAGAGTTGCCCGTGGTGCGTCGGGCAGATCGGATTCGATCTCCTATCGACCGGTTTATCGTCGCCCGTCTGGAAAAGGAGGGGCTCAACCTGTCTCCGGAGGCCGACCGAATCACTCTCTTGCGTCGCCTCCATCTGGATCTCACCGGATTGCCGCCGACGCCATCCGAGGTGGACCGATTCATGGCCGACAAAACGTCGGGGGCTTGGGACCGGGTCGTATCGAGTTTGCTAGCCTCCCCGCATCACGGTGAACGCTGGGGAAGACATTGGCTGGATGCGGCTCGCTATGCCGACTCCGATGGTTTCGAAAAGGATAAGCCTCGGTTTGTCTGGGCGTACCGAGATTGGGTGGTCGACGCCCTCAATCGCGACGTGCCCTATGACCAGTTTCTCATTGAGCAAATCGCCGGTGATTTGTTGCCTCAAGCAACCGATTCTAGCCGTGTGGCCACTGGTTTTCTGCGCAATGCGATGTTGAATGAAGAGGGCGGGGCCGATCCCGAGCAGTTTCGCATCGATGGTTTGATCGACCGCATGGACTGCATCGGCAAGGCGGTTCTGGGCATTACCATCCAGTGCGCCCAATGCCATGACCACAAATACGATCCCATTTCGCAAGAGGAGTACTACCGCTTCTTTGCCTTCCTGAACAACGATCACGAATCGTCCGTGGTGGCCTACAGCCCTTCGCAACAGCAACAGCGTGACCAGTTGGTGCGGCAGATCCGGGAACAGGAGGAAACCCTTCGTCACACTACGGCGGATTGGCAGGCGCGCATGGCCGCTTGGGAAGCATCGGTGCGGGGCGACCAGCCGGAGTGGACGGTGGTTCACTGTGAGCATGTCGGAGAACGAGGGGAGCGATTTTATCAATACGAAGACGGGTCGATTCGTGCTGCCAGTTACGCGCCCACTCAGTGGGCACCGCATTTCCGGGGAACCAATGGACTCACTTCCATCTCGGCGTTCCGTCTCGAGCAATTGACCGATCCTAACTTGCCTTGCCAAGGGCCCGGACGGTCCATCCGCGGCATGGCTGCGCTCAGCGAGTTCAAGGTCACCGCCACGGATCCAGAAAATCCGACCAACAAGGTCTCCGTGAAGTTCATTCAGGCGACCGCCGACTTTGCGAATGAGGAGAAACCTCTGGAGGTGGAATTTGACGACCGTTCCGATAAAAAGCGTACTTATGGCCCGGTGTCTCATGCCATCGATGGCAAGAAGGACACAGCCTGGGGCATCGATGCGGGACCGGGGCGCCGCAACCAATCCCGCAAGGCGGTCTTCGTGGCCGAAAAGCCGGTGTCCTTTCCGAAGGGGGCGATCCTGGAGTTTGAGCTCCATCAGGAACACGGTGGATGGAACTCGGATGATTTGCAGACCCACAACCTAGGGCGGTTCCGTCTTTCTGTTTCGTCGGCCACCAATGCGGTGGCGGATCCACTGCCGGCGGCCGTGCGCCAGATTGTAATGAAGACCCCGGCGGAGGGGCGGACTCCGGCCCAAACGGGTGCGGTGTTCTCCTATTGGCGGACCACTCAGACAAACTTTGCCGAGGTAAACACACGGATTGAGGCGCTGTGGAAGCAATGGCCGGAGGGGGCTCCAGCGCTGGTGTTCGCGGCGCGACAAGGGCAGGGGCCGGGAGAAAGCCGCATGACCACCCGACTGCTCCGGCGCGGGGACTGGCTGAAGCCGGACCGTGAAGTCACTCATGGGACGCCCGCGTTCCTGCATTCGTTGCCCGTCGGTGCCGATGATTCCCGCCTAACACTCGCCCGTTGGTTGGTGGATCCTCGCTCGCCGACGACCGCGCGCGTGGCCGTCAATCGACTCTGGCAGCAGTACTTTGGAGTCGGACTGGTGGAGAGCGTTGAAGACCTCGGGATGCAGTCGCCCCCGGCTTCCAATCGGGAATTGCTCGATTGGTTGGCGGTCGAGTTCATGCAGCCCTCCCAACCCGGAGTGGCGCCTTGGTCCGTCAAGCACTTGCACCGGCTCATTGTGAGCTCGGCGGTGTATCGTCAATCCAGTCGGGTGAGTCCGGTGTTGCTGGAGCGGGACCCTAACAACCGGTTGTTGGCGCGAGGCCCGCGGTTCCGTGTGGAGGGTGAGATCGTTCGGGACATCGCTCTGTCCGTGTCCGGGTTGATGAATCCCACCCTTGGAGGGCGGGCGGTTTATCCTCCGGCGCCGGAGTTTTTGTTCCAGCCGCCGGCGAGCTATGGGCCCAAGACTTGGCGGGTTGAAACCGGTTCAGACCGCTATCGGCGTTCGCTCTACACCTTCCGCTTCCGCAGTATTCCTAATCCGGTGCTGCAGGCATTCGATGCGCCTAATGGCGACGCTGCCTGCGTGCGTCGACTTCGCTCCAATACACCGTTGCAGGCGCTCACTTCGCTCAATGAACCGCAGTTTGTTGAGGCAGCCCAGGCACTGGCGCGGAAGTCGATCAATGAAGGAGGCAAGACCGATGACCAGAGGATTGCCTTCGCGTTCCGACACGTGTTGAGCCGATTGCCGCAAGCGGAGGAATTGAAGGCGCTCCGACGTCTTCTGAATCAGCAGCGGGCGCGGATAGCCGAGGGTTGGTTGAACGCGGCCGAAATGGCTGTGGGCAAATCTGAGGCGGTCACGGGGCTTCCCCCGGGTGTCACGCCGGCAACCCTGGCTGCGCATACCGCCGTGGCCCGGGCTCTTTTGAATCTCGACGAAACCATCACCAAGGAGTGACTCCCATGACCCCTCAATCCATTCTTCAGCAGGCGTTGGCTCAGCATCAGGCGCACCTCACCCGGCGGTGGTTCTTCCGGGATTGCGGTGTGGGTCTCGGCATGGCGGCCTTGCATGCGCTCCTGGGTGATTCGGCGCAGGCCGCTTCGGTGAGTTCGGGGATTGCCGGTGCTCGACCGCTTGCGGCGAAGCCGGCGGCCTTTCCGGCCAAGGCGAAACGGGTGATTTATTTATTCCAGGCCGGAGCCCCAAGCCATTTGGAGCTCTTCGACCACAAGCCGGAGTTGGCGAAGTGGAATGGAAAACTTCCCCCGGCTGAACTGCTCAAGGGGTATCGGTCGGCCTTCATTAGTCCGGACGCCAAACTGCTGGGGCCCAAGTTTCGCTTTGCCCGACACGGCCAGTCGGGTCAGGAGATCTCCGAGCTCATGCCTCATTTGGCCGGGGTGGCGGATGATATCGCTATCGTGAAGTCGATGCACACGGATGCCTTCAATCATGCCCCGGCGCAGATCTTCATGAACACGGGTTC
>CAINWP010000100.1 GCA_903854475.1 uncultured Verrucomicrobiota bacterium | reverse complement strand
GGAACACCTCCGCGCACCGGCAAAAACCGGCCCCGCAGCATCACCGTCCCCACCTCCAACGCACAACATTTCGTTTCCTCCACCACCCGCGTCTACGCATACAGCGGCGGCAGCGGGACCGGACCGGAGCGAGCATTGGAGACGATCACCCAACCCCTCTCGTGCGACAGCACGAAAGCTCCTCCTCCCCCGAGCCTCCTCAGCGCGCGCAGGACCGATCCCGCGAAGCATCACCCACAACCCGCCACCCACACCGAAGCGATCAATCTAGATACCGATGCAACCACTCAAAAATCGTCGCATGCCACAGCTGACTGTTTTGCGGCTTCAACACCCAGTGCCCCTCATCCGGGAAGTACAACAACCGACTTGGGACCCCCTGACGCTGCAACGCCGTAAACAGCGACAACCCCTGCCCCACCGGCACCCGATAATCCAACTCATTATGGATGATCAAATTCGGCGTACGAAACCGGGCCGCAAACCGATCCGGCGAATCCCGATCGAACCCCCGCGTCTTCCACGGAACCCCATGCTCCCACTCATCGAACCACAACTCATCCGTCGACCCATACATCGAGTGAAACTCGTACACTCCACAATGCGTCACCAACGTCTTGAACCGGTCCGTATGCCCCTGAAACCAATTCATCATGTAGCCACCATAGCTAGCCCCCGCCGCAGCCATGCGCTTCTGGTCGACCCACGGCTGCCGCTCACACCAATCCAACGCCGCCATCAAATCCCCATAAACCTTACCACCCCAATCCCGCGAAATGTCATCCGTGAACTTCTGCCCAAACCCCGTCGACCCCCGCGGATTCGGCATCGCCAACACCCACCCCTGTGCCACCCACAACTGCGGATTCCAACGATACGACCACCCATCGAGAAAGGCCCCTTGTGGCCCCCCATGCACCCAGAAAACCAACGGATACCGCTTGGCCGCATCAAATCCCGGCGGCTTCAAGATCCACATCTGAACCGGCACCCCACCCACCCCCTTCACCGTCACCGATTCCGGAACCGGCAAATTCCAAGACGCACAGCGTTCCGCATTCGGATCCCACACCGTAGTCACCCGACCCGAGGCAACCTCCACCGACTTCAATACCGCCGGCGAATCCATCCGCGTCTCCAAATATACCACCGAAGTACCGTCCGATCCGAACACCGCATCGCCCGCCGATCCCATCGTAGTCAAAGCCCGCGGCGCAGAAGCACCGCCTAACGCCACCGACCACAACTGTTTGCGTCCCTGCGACTCCGCCTCGACCACCAATTGTCCCTCCTTCGACCAAGCAATCCCCTCCACCGAACGGTCCCAGTCGCTCGTCAGACTGCGGATCTGACCCGTCTTCATATCCCGAAGCATCAACTGCCAACGATCTGCCTCGAAGCCCGCCCGAGCCTGAGCCCGATACGCCAGCCAGCGACCGTCCGGCGAACAATGCGGACACCCATCGGCGGCTCGTTGTGTGGTCAGCACCGTGCGGCGGGAACCGTCCACCGACACCGACACCAAATTGTGATCCGTGGACCACGACTCCTCACGAACCGGCGCCGGCGAAGGCGTGTGGACCAGCAACTTCGAATCCGCAGACCAATCAAACTCATCACCCGCAGCAAACGTACTCGACCAAGGCACCGCGTCCTGGGCTCCCGGAGTGAGATCGAGCGCCTCTCCCGCACCCGCACCCTGTGACACCGACACCACGAAGAGATGATTGCGCCGACCATCACTCATCGCATCCCACTTGCGCACCGGTAGCGCATCATAAACCCGAGCGCGGACCTTGCCCTTCTCCAACCCCTGGATTCGCTCCCGATTCAGACGCTCAGATTCCTCCGGGGGCTTCCCGGAGAACTCCGGATACACCGATGACAGGAAAGCGATTCGAGCCCCATCCGGCGACCAAGAAGGAGCACTAGCACCGGTAGAAAGGTGCGTCAGCATCCTGGCCTCGCCACCGTCCACCGACTGAATCCAGACCTGAAACTCCCCGTCACGATTCGACTCGAAGACCACCCATCGCCCATCCGGCGACCACCGGGGATGGCGATCGTGCTTGGGTGAAGCAGCGAACTTCCGTGGAGCCCCACCACCGACCGGCACCAACCAAATATCGCTGTCGACCCGGTTCTCAACCAGATCCGACGTGGCCACGACACAGGCGATCCATCGACCGTCCGGGGAAGGCTGCGGATCGCTCAACCGCCGAAGGGACGACAAATCCTCGAAAGCCAACGAATGCGACGCCAGCACGGAAACCGACACCCAAAACGCTAACCCAGCCAGGATCGTTCGAAACATCATCGACCCAGTGAAACGCACCTCACGCTCCAAGGCAAACCGAGCCCAAAACTCCTATTGCGATCCCAACCCATTAGACAGTCTTTGTCCCTGGATAGAGTGAATTCTGTGCCTCTCCGGAGGATTTGGGTTTTACACCCTGAGCGAAGCCGTAGACTGACCACCCGGCCCGACTCCGGTCACCGCGATGCCCTCCGACACCAAACTCATCGAACTGCGCCAATTCCTGGCCGAACGCCTGCCACGGGCCCGGCTTGGCGTGGCTCCAGCACGAACAGTCCCGGAGACTGTGCCCACAGGGATTAACTCCGTCGATCAAGCCCTGGGAGGCGGCTTGCCACGGGGAACAGTCACCGAACTAGTCGCCCCCGGGGACGGCTCTGGCAGCGCCCAGTTTATTCACACGCTGCTGCGACACACCGCCTCGGCTGGAGGCTTCCTCACCCTGGTGGACGGTGCCGATAGCCTGGACATCGACGCATTGGAACCAGAGGCCCTGGCGCACCTGCTGTGGGTACGCTGCCGGAACACCGCCGAAGCATTGCAAACCACCGATCTGCTGCTGCGCGACCGCAACATCGCCCTCGTGGTCCTCGACCTAAAACTAAACCCGGCCCACGAACTGCGGCGCATCCCAGGCACCCTCTGGTACCGATTCAGCCGACTCATGGAACAGCAAGGAGCCACCGTTCTAGTCATAACCCCTCAACCGTTGGTTGCCGGAGCCGCCGCCCGCATCATTTCCCTAACCCGACTCAACCATCGAGATCTCGACCGCAACCCGGACACCCTGGACCTCCAGTTCGAGACCGAACGCCGTCCAGTCCTCGAAGCAAGTGCTCAGCAGAGCGCCTGAAAGCCCGTTTCTCGAACCTTGCTCTCACGCCATGTTCGCCGTCATTCACCTCCCTCAGTTCGCACTCCAAGCCGCGCTGCGATTGTCACCCGAACTCTGGGGACACCCCGTCGCCCTGGTAGACCCAGCGCGCACCACCCCGGTTGTCCTCGAAACAACCCCGCCCGCCCGGGACGCAGGTGTGGAACGAGGACAAACCGCCACCCAGGCGCTGGCACGATGCACCGGCATTCTGATCCGCCACCGAGCGCCCGCACGGGAATCGGCCACCACCGACGTCTTACTCCAGTGCGCCTACGGATTTTCTCCGCACCTAGAATCCACCGCCCCGGGCCTGTGCACCCTAGACCTACGGGGACTGAGCCGGCTGCAGCCTCCCCAACCAGACGTGCTGCAGGCCTGGGCCCAAGAGCTGCGATCGAGCCTCACAACCCAGGGACTCCACGCCCACATCGGCATCGCTACGACCCCAAACATGGCACGGCACGGCGCCCAATCCGGTGAGGCCGTACGCATCGTTACCGACGCCGCAGGTTTCATTGCATCCCTCCCACTGGCCGCACTCGAACCGTCCAGCGACACCGCTCGAATCCTCGCAGGCTGGGGACTGCACACCGTGGGCCAACTACTCGCCCTAGATCCCAGTGCATTGACCGACCGCCTGGGACTCGAAGCTCTAGGACTCCTGGCCGCGGCCTCCACACAAAATACCCACCCTCTAAACACCGTCCGCCCACCGGAAGTCTGGACCGAATCCTGGGATTTCGAAGAACCCGTAGAGACACTCGAACCTCTGCTATTTTTGCTACGCCGCTTCACCGACAGCTTGTGCGCGCGACTCGGACTGGCAGGTCGTGCAGCAGAACGCATTGACCTATCTTTGCGACTCGAATCGGGGAGCCGACTCGAACGCCAACTCAACGTCCCGGAACCCACGCGCGATGCGGCCGTGCTTCAACGCTTACTAGCAACCCATCTCGACACCCTCCGCAGCGAGAGTTCGGTCATCGGCCTCCGACTCACACTCGAGACCACCATACCGGTCCAGCGGCAGTTCGGCCTGTTCGAAACGACGCTCAAAGACCCTCGCCAGTTCCAGGAAACCCTCGGCCGCATCGCCGCCATTTTGGGTTCAGATCGCGTGGGGACGCCAATGCGACTCCAGCAGCACGGAATTGACGCCTTCCGATTGATTCCTCCGAATTTCGAAGGAATCCCCGCTCTATCGCAATCGCGACCAGCCCTTCAGGCTCCCGGTCTGCGACGGCTTCGACCCGCCCCCACAGCCACTGTCGAATCGGTGGATGGACGCCCCTCATCCATCCGCTGTTCCATCGCCCACGGCCGCCTGGTGGTGACCTTGGGCCCTTGGCGCGCCTCCGGACGCTGGTGGGAGAATGGCGCCTGGCACCGCGAAGAATGGGATGCCACCACCCTGCGCGGACAAGTCCTGCGTCTGGTTCATCAGCCCGATGGATGGACGGTCGACGCCCTGCTCGACTGAACCCATCGATCCAGTGGCTGCCACCGCTTCCAGTCCCGCCTACGTCGAACTGCACGCCCGCAGCGCCTTTAGCTTCCTGCGTGGGGCCTCGTTGCCCGAAGAATTGGCCCGCACTGCCGCCAACCTCGGACTCCCTGCGCTGGCGGTGTGCGATCGCATGGGCCTCTACGGTGCGCCGCGCGTCTTCGACACCGCCCGAGAACACGGCATTCGCCCCCTCATCGGCGCTGAATTGGCCATGGACGACGGCTCAATCTTTCCGGTGCTGGTCCGTTCGCGCGAGGGCTACCGCAACCTGTGCCGATTGCTCTCGCAAGCCCACCTCCGGGCCGCCAAAAACGAAGCCACCCTCCGTTGGGAAGAATTGCCAGAATTTGCCGCGGGCCTCATCGCGCTCAGCGGCGATCGGGAGGGGCCAACCCTACGAGCCATCCGCGGTGGCCGAGATGCCAATGCGGCCCTACGCCGACTCCTTCAGGCCTTTGGCGAAGGACACGTCTACGTCGAGATCCAGCGACAACGCCTCCGTGGCGAAACCCGCTGGAATCAGGCCCTTCAAGATTTGGCGGCGGCGCATCGCATCCCGCTGCTGGCCACGGGCGGTGTCAGCCAGGCCACCCCCGAAGGTCGGGAGGTATTGGATGTCTTCGCCTGCCTCCGCCACCACACGCACCTCGACGACGCCGGCACTCACCTGAGCATCAACGACGAAGCGCACCTCAAGCCCGCCGCCGCCATGACTCGGCTCTTCAGTGACCTCCCGAAGGCAGTGGCCGAGACCGTGCGACTGGCCGATCGGCTGGAGTTCACCCTAGAAGACCTGGGCTATGAGTTCCCCCGTTACTCAGTGGGCCCCGGCGAAACCATGGAAGGCGTGCTGCGCGAGTGGACCTTCCGCGGCGCACGCACGCGCTACGGCGACGAGATCCCGGAGAAGGTGCGCCGGTTGCTAGAGAAAGAACTCTCCCTCATCGGACGCCTCGGGTTCTCCGGATACTTCCTCATCGTCGCCGACATCATCCGCTTCTGCCGCGACGAAGGGATCCTCGCGCAAGGACGCGGCAGTGCCGCCAACAGCGCCGTCTGCTTTTGTCTGGGGATCACCGCCGTCGACCCGATCAAGTTTAATGTGCTCTTCGAGCGCTTCCTGTCGGAAAGCCGCAAGGGCTGGCCCGACATCGACATCGACCTGCCGAGCGGTGATCGCCGCGAACGGGTCATCCAGGAAGTCTATCGACGCTACGGCCGTCACAGCGCCGCCATGACAGGCACGGTTATCACCTACCGCGGCCGCAGCGCCGCCCGCGAAATCGGCAAGGCCCTCAACTTGCCGACCGATGTGCTGGACCGGTTTTCAAGCCTTCAAGCTGGTGGCGATTTTCCGCACACCCTCGAACTCGAGGAGCAACTGCGCCAAGCGGGTCTGCCTGCCGAGCACCCCAGAGCCACCGCCTTCGCCCGACTTTGCCGCCGCATGCGCCGCCTGCCGCGGCACCTGGGCCAGCACTCCGGCGGGATGATCTTGTGCCAGGGCGAACTGACCGGGATCGTTCCACTCGAAAACGCCTCCATGGCCGGCCGCGTCGTTGCTCAGTGGGACAAGGACGACTGCGAGGGACTGGGCATCATCAAGGTCGATCTTCTGGGCTTGGGCATGATGGCTGTATTACAAGACACCATCACCTTAACCACCCAACGCGGCCGCCCAGTAGATTTGTCGCAGCTTCCCAAGGACGACCCCGACACCTACGCCCTCATGCAGCGGGCTGACACTATCGGTGTCTTCCAAATCGAGAGTCGCGCCCAAATGGCCACGCTGCCGCGCATGAAGCCTGCCTGCTTCTACGACCTAGTGATCGAGGTGGCCATCATCCGGCCCGGGCCCATCCAAGGTGATTTAGCCCATCCCTATTTGCGTCGCCGCAGCGGCCTCGAATCGGTGACCTACCTCGACCCCCGGCTCGAACCCATCCTCCAACGCACCCTGGGCGTGCCGCTCTTTCAGGAGCAGATGTTGGAAATTGCCATGGTCATGGCCGACTTCAGCGGTGACGAAGCCGAGAACCTGCGCAAAGCCCTGAGCTTCCACCGTTCCGACGAGAAGATGGCCCTAGCCACAGCCAAGTTGCGCGAGTCTATGGCCCGCAAGGGCGTTGCCCCGAACGTCATCGACTCCATCGCCAAGACCGTGGGCTCCTTCGCTCTTTACGGATTCCCCGAATCGCACGCCATTAGCTTCGCGCTGCTCGCCTACGCCAGCGCCTACCTGAAGGTGCACCGGACCCCAGAATTCTTCGCCGCACTGCTCAACAACCAACCGATGGGATTTTACGCGCCGGCCACGGTGGTGCGGGACGCCAAAAACCATGGCGTCGCCGTGCGCCCAGTGTGCGCCGCACGCTCCGACTGGGAAACCCGCGTAGAATCTGACGGGTCGCTGCGCTTGGGTCTGGGACTGGTCCAGGGCCTCACCGCCTCCCAGGCCGCCCGTCTGCTGAAGGAACGCGTTCGGAAGGCCTTCAATTCCCTGGGCGATTTGAAGTCACGAAGTTCCCTCGGGCCCGAGGCCCTGCGTGCCCTAGCTTCCATTGGCGCACTCAATGCCTGGGCCACCGACCGTCGCTCAGCCCTGTGGCATGCAGAGCGTCCGCTGCGTCAGGAAGATTTGGGAGGAGGGCTCCCTGACGGTGGCGTCGTCAACCAGTCTGAAGGCTCGGCCTCACCGCTGGCCCCCATGTCGCCCGAAGATCGATTGGCCGCCGACTACGCCGCACTGAGGCTCACTACTGGTCCCCATCCGATGGCCTTGCGCCGCGCCACTTTGAAGAATGTTTGGCAAAGCGTCCAACTCCGGGAAGCTCCGGATGGCGCCCGTATCCGGGTGGCCGGGCAAGTGATTTGCCGTCAACGCCCCGGCACCGCCAAGGGCGTGTGTTTCCTGAGCCTAGAAGACGAAACCGGAATCACCAATGCCATCGTGTCGCCCGAACTCTTTGAAACCGAGCGACTCCGAATTAGCACCGAACCGTTCCTGCTGGTCGAAGGCATCGTGCAGCGCCGTCACGGCACGATTCATGTGCGCGTCCTACATCTCGAACGACTCCCGGATCACCAGCTCCAGACGTCCGCCTCACACGATTTCGCCTAAGCCAGAACGATTCACTGGAAAATCCTGAGGAACAGAACCACTCACCGCGATCTCAATCGGAACAGACGCCCCGTGTTGGTCGCGCCAATAGACCACTGAAAACGAACCCCGTCGTTCAACGGGCTTCCAGCCACCGCCCGCCACTGCCGGGGCAAATCCAGGGTCGATTCCTGTAACTCCACCGCGGTGGCCAGTGACGACCAACTCAACACCCAAAGGTCATCGCCGAAGCCGGTGAGTTCCAGACGCAGGGGAACTGCGGTCACCGAAACGGCGGCGCGGTTGTCCGTGACATCCACATCCGGCGTGAGCGTGCTGGCTACCCACTCGAAACGCGTGAGGGCCTCCACCGGGATCCGGACGCGGATGAGTGCGGTCCACTCCGACTTAGCGGGCAAGGTACCAATAAGAAAACTCACTCCGGCGGCGCCTGTTTGAAAACTACCCCCCTCTCCCAGCGTCGCCCCCAGAAACTCCGCCGGACTGGGCAACGTCAAACTCCCCGTGACATTGGTGGCCGGCAGCGGCCCCAAATTACGGGCCTTGAGGCTCAGACGAAACTCAGACCCCACGACCACGGGTTCTGCCGAGGAGGCCAGGGAGACATCGAAGTCGGCTGTGCTTCCCACCAGAAAATCTTGCGCCGAGACGGCCGACCCCGCGCTCGTTTCGACAGTGATCCGACCGCTGACAGCGCCGACGGGAACCCGGGCGATCAACCCGTTGGTCGTCGCGCTGACCATCGAGGCCGCGACTCCGCTGAAGCGCACGATCGCCGGCAAGCCCAGGTCGACACCCACGATGCGCACATCCGTACCCACCGCACCCAAGGCCGGAGAAAACCCGCTAATGACCGGCACCGGACCCTGAACGGAAATCGGTCCGCCGAACGTTTCACCGCCCGGTGTCACCACCCAAACCCACCCGGAAGAAGCCCCCTCCGGCACCTGAGCCGAGATACGGCGATTGTCCACGACCGTGAAGACCTTCGCCGCAAGCCGATTCGTCCCAAAAAGAACGGCCGATGCTCCCAGGAGATTGGTCCCGCTCAATGTCAACGTTTCACTGACCTTCACGAGGCCAGGAGTGATGGCCGTGAGTTGCGGGGGCGCATAGTAGAGCGTCTGGGATTCGTCCGAACCGGAACTTCCTGAAACCGTCACGGAACCGGTTCCCGCACCGAAGGGCACCTTGACCGTCACCCGTGCGGCCGTGACAGACACGGGCGTGGCCGGGATTCCCCCGAACGTCACCTGCGTCACACTCGAAAGCCCTGAACCACTGAGGGTCACCAGTGTCCCCGCCGCACCGTTGGAAGGAGAGAGTCCAGTGATCCGCGGCATCAGGATGAAGTTGGATACCGAAATGAACCGCCCTCCCGGCGATTCCAAAGTTAACGGCGCGACCGACGGCGCTCCCGACGGCACGACCACCGTCATGAGCGTATTGGAAACCACCGTAAGATTGGTGGTGACTACCCCACCGAAAGACACCGAAGACACCGCGCGAAAGCTGCGACCACTCAAGGTGAGAGTTTCGCCGACCCGAGCCCGCGACGTGAAGGCCGTGACCCAGGGCGCGAGGTAGAAGTAACCACTCGTCACCGTCGCTCCGGCATTGTTGGTCACGGTGATGGGGCCCGTCATGGCTCCGGGCGGCACCACCACCGAGACGGAACTTTCCGTCACGGTGTCCCAACCAGCCCGTATGCCGTCAAAGAAAACGCCCAAGCGGTAATTGGGATCCATGGGATCCAGAAAGTTGGAACCGGTGAGCGCCACGGAGTCTCCGGGCGCACCACGCAGTTTATCGGCTTCGGTGAAGGCCCCATTGCGGGCAAACCGCTGCACCACCGGCGGCAACTGGAAATTCCAAGGTGTCTGGGTTTGTCCCAACGCATTCTCGACAAAGATCGGTCCAATGGTGGCACCCAGGGGCACCCGCACCGAGATTTGATGATACCCTAAACCCAGAGATCGGATCGATTCCACGGTCGCCGGGGTGAAGTTGAAAGTAACAGCGGTCAGGGGAGGGTTGAGGAAATTGAGCCCGGTGATCGCGATGAGCGCCCCTGGCTGAGCACGGTTGGTGGAGATGGCCGTCAACTGTGGAGCCCCCTGCCCCAGCAGAACGAGGGCACCCCATCCGCACCAGGCCCAAAGGAGGACCATCCAAGAACAGCATCGATTCATGACTGATGAGTGTCTCCCTCGTCTGTCGCAAAACAGATATCACTGATGACGACCACGACGACGGACTGATCTTCACCGGCAGACCTCAAAATTCACACCTCGAATCCGGAGGTATAGGCATAAAGACCTTACCTTCCTGATCCCTTGAATAAGGAACCATTGATGACGTCTCACACGCACAACCGTGAATACTCAGACCCCTGACGGCAGCCTTCCTTGCGAAGGTATTCCGTCCCGGCCGGCAAGACTTCTCCGTTGGTCCCTCCGGGGATTTCAAGCCATCTGGGTTCAGTCACGTTCCTAGTTTTCCCTACAACCCCAAGAACGAACCTCCATCGGGAGGCTCGCGACCCTTGGATCGACTTTTCCCTCGAAATACCTGTCTCTAACCGTTCTGAACACAATGAATGCCTCGTTCATGCGTCCATCCCGCAACACCCTTGGGCTGATCTTGCTCTGTTTGGGAACTGCCGTTGGGTGCGACACCGGGTCGAAGACCGTCGTCCACACCGCACCGCCAGCGCCGACTGTGAGGACTGTGGTCGTCCAAGCCCCCTCGGTTCCGGCAGCCTTGGGCAACCGATCCACTCCCGTGGTGGATTCAGCAATCTCATCGACCCCGAGTCTGAGTTCGATCCCAACGGCACCGCCTCCGCAACCCCTTCCTGCCACGGCAGCCCAACCGCCAGCCCCGATAGACCCCTCGGCCTCGGTGGCTGTTCTGGTTCCGCCGCCCCTGCCTGGCCCAGTGGCCGATGTGGTACAACTCACCCGTGGTGGGCTCGACGAAGGCGTTGTCAGTGAATATATCTCCAATATCCAGGAACCGTTCGCTCTCGGTGCCAGCCAGATCGTCTATCTGAATGATCTAGGGGTGTCCTCCAATATCATTCATGTACTGATGCGCAAGGCGGTCGCGATCCGACCGGAAAGCCCAGCACCCGCCCCTCCGAGCGCCTCAGCACCCGCGATTGCCCAGTCGATCCCCACGAACCTAGCCCCGCCGCCGGTGGCTCCGACGGGGATCCCTACCACCACCGTCGAAGGCACGCCGCCGCCACCGCCCTCCTCGACCATTGTTGTCCCTGCACCGGCAGCCCAGACCGTTGTCAACCAGCAGGTCTTCTATCAATCCCTCTCCCCCTATGGCAGTTGGATGGAAGTCCCTGGCTACGGATGGTGCTGGCGCCCTTCGGCCTCGGTGGCCAACCCGACATGGCAACCCTACTGCGACGGTGGATCGTGGCTGTGGACCGATGCTGGTTGGTATTGGAACTCGACCTACACTTGGGGCTGGGCTCCGTATCATTATGGCCGCTGGCATCAGCATTCCCGCTTCGGTTGGGTATGGAATCCAGGTTATGACTGGGCACCGGCCTGGGTCGCTTGGCGTAGCTCCTCGAGCTACTGCGGCTGGGCTCCGCTGCCTCCGGAATGCCGATGGAGCGCCAACGTGGGTTTCTCTTGGGTCAACGGCCACACGGCCGTCAGCATCGGGTTTGGCATCGGCACAGGAGCCTGGTATGCGACAACCTGGGACCGTTTCGGTGATCCGCACCTTTATCATCATCGACTACCGCGGCATCAAGCCGAGCGTTTCGTCCGGGAGAGCAACGTACAGGTGGCCAGCGGCCAAGGCGTGAATATCCGGGGCAACAACAACACGGTGATCATCAACAACGGGATTTCCCGCGAGGAAGTCCAGAAGCACAGTCGCGAGGAGATCCGGCGCACGGAACTCCGCGACGTCAACAGCCCGGCGGCCGCTCAAGCCTTCGCCAACTCGCGGCCCAACCCCTCGGGGGGGCGGCCCGCCGAGGTGGCCGTGTATCGACCGGCGGTGCCGACCCATGCTTCACGCCCTCCGGAATCGGTCCTCAAGCGACCGGAAGTTTCGCGATTGGCTCCCGCACCAAACTCCGGCGGCCTGCCAGATCGCATCGGCATCACACCGCCAAATTCTCGACCGCTGGTGGTTCCATCGGCCGGTGGCTCGCTCAACCCCAATCGGCCGGCCACTATTCCGTCAGCCAACGTGGCTCCCTCCTCGTCTCCCGGCCGGCCCGCTCCCATTCCAACGAGTGCTCCGACGGAACGATTAACGCAGACGCTGGCCCCCACGACGCGTCCCGGAAGCGGAGGCGGCACACCCACCGCCGTGGCACCGAAGGTTTTGGACCGCCCGTCCACCACGCCCGCCCCCAGCGCCACCCCTTCGCGCCCGCCCGAATCACGCAGCGCGCCCATTCCGCGTGCAGGGCCGACGGAGCCCGCCTCGCCCCTCGGCGCGCCGAGCCCGGGCTCCGCTTCCCGAATCCCGACCGCCAGATCCGGGTCCGGATTTGAATCCGGGTCCCGCCCCACTCCGGTGACAAGCGCACGCCCGTCAGTCATCCCGGCGAACCCCACGCCCAACCCATCGACCCCGGCCCCCTCGGTGCGATCGACCCCCTCGCAGTCTGCGGCTCCAGTTTCCCGCCCCATCGTCATTCCGAATGCGAGTGTCCCTTCCCGGCCTGCGGTAAATCCCTCGTTGGCCCCAGCACCCTCGGCACCGCCAGTTTCGCGTCAGGAGTCCTTCCGGCCTACTGCGCCCGCGCCCTCAGCGAGCTTTCCCCCCAATGTGCAGACGCGCCCGGCACCCACCGCATCGCAGTTCGCTCCGGCCCCAGCTCCCGCCCCCAATATTGCTCCAGGCCCGCGACCGGCGCCAAGCCAGGCTCCTTCGTTCCAACCCTCTCCTAGGCCTGCACCGTCAGCAGCCCCGGGCTCAGCTCCCTCGGGGCGGCCAGGTCAACGTGGACCCATAGAACGGTAACCCCTACCGACACACGGATCACCTCTGACCATGAGCACCGCGATCCTCTTGCGAATCCTGTTGTCGGGATGGTTTCTCACCATTCCATGCCTGTTGATGGCTCACGGCTCTACCAAGCCCAAGAGCGCCGGAACCAGTGGTCGCGTGCTCTTCGAGACCGGCTTTGAGCGATTTGAGGGTTACGATCCAGCACTCGATTTGGTGGATTCGCTGGGACGCGGCCAGAACGGCTGGATGGCGGTGGGCCATGGCGGCAACGGCGTGCTCACCAACCGAGTCGATGGTTTCACAGGGCAATACGCCTACCTGGGTTATCAGGGGCCCACGAATCAAAGTTTTAGTGCGAACCTCTTCCGCCCCATTCAGTTGGTCCCCGACACCAACACGCTGCCCGTGGTGGTGTTCCAGGCCACCTTCAGCATTCGAGATGATTCCCCATCGGGAGCCGCAGCCGACGACTTTCGTTGGAGTGTCTATACACCGAACGATCAACGTCTATTCACCCTCGACTACCATGGTCCCGACCAGTCGATCAATTACGCCCTCGATGACGGGAAGGGCTTCATCAGCACGGGCTACCAGTTCGAATACGACGTCGTATACCAACTAGAGATCTCCATGAGCTTCGGGCGAAACCGGTTGTCGGCCTCGCTCAATGGCACCCCGGTGGTTTATGAACTCCCACTGAGCACTCGAATCCAACGCCCCTCGTTAGGCAGCGTGGATGTCGTCTGGGCTGCCAATCCCAAGGGCACCTGGAATGACAACTACATGCTTTTCGATGATTATCGCATCACCACCTACCCACCGAACGCGGTCGCCCCGCTGATGGAAATGGCCGGGTTGGATGCACAAGGCAACGCCCGACTGAACGTCTGGGGCGAGCCCGCGGTCCGCTACCGGATCCAGTCGAGCAACGATCTGCGGACCTGGATCGACCGCGATATCGTGGTTTCCACGGCTCCGGATGGCCTGGCGACCTGGACCGATACCCAGCCCACCGTCACTCGCTACTACCAGGCTGTCGCTCTGCCTTAAAGGCTTGTCGGATCGGATCGGTCGAGCCGCAGCCGAAGGTCTCCCAACGCGTCCCGCACCTCCAAGCGGTCTGCCCAGCAGCGTACTTCCAGGGTTCCGATGCGTTCGGTCCACAGTGTGAGTCCTGGTCGCCCGCGGAGCCTTCGTCGCAAGGCTACTGGACTCCGTTCGGTGGCGGGCCGATCTCCCGTCGCCACCACCAGCAACCGCGGATTTACCTTTGCTAGAAGCGCCTCGGACGCCGCCTCACCTGAGGCAGGGATGCCCGTAATGAGAACATCTGCTGCCAGTGAAGCGCCCTCGCGCCGAATCAAGGCCTTTTGACCGTCTGGCCCCAGGTCTGGAGCCAACAAAATCCTCCAACCGGCCGCATCCATCAAAAGAACTAACGCACCGTCGTCTGCCCGCGAGAAAGAATCTGAGCCGTCCGGATGGAGCACCGTCATCCCGGCGATGGAGCGGCCACGATGAACCCGCTGAAAGGGAACTCCATTAGACTTTGCCAACCCGTCTAAACCTCGGAATAGCGGTGAACGCATCCGACCCACTGGAAGGATGAGTTGATGCGGCGGCGCACTGGTCATCAACACGGGCACCCCTCCCAGGTGACGAACATCCCCGTGGGATACAGCCAGGGTCGGCACACGATCGACTCCTCGTGACTGCAGCCATGGCAACACCACCGCCTTGGCAGTCGCCGCGTCCCCGGTATCCAACAGCAGGTCCGCAGAGCTACCTGGCCGGTCGATCCACACTGCCCCGCCCGATCGGAACACCGTAACAGTAGCCGCCGGTTCACCGATGTGCGGCACACCCACCATGAGCACGAGCCACAGAGCTGCCGCCCCCCACCAGAGGTGTCGACGACGCTGGGTATCAAGGCAGCCCGAAGCCGCGACAACCCAAAGGATCGTGTAAGGGATCCAAACCCAACTGCCCGGCGAGGCAGCCGACCACCAGCCTCCAGGAACTGCCTCACAGGCTCGGCTCGCCGCCATCATTCCGTGCATGCCCACCCAGGCAGCGGAATTCCACAGCTCGGTCCCCATCGGCACGCCCATCGATAGAGCATTAGCAATGAGCACCAGGCTGCTCAAAGGAACCACAATCAGGTTGGCCACCAATGAAATGACGCTGACCAAATGGAAACATTCTACCGACATCGGCCAGGACGCCACCAACGCGGCCAGACCGGTGACGCACCCTCGGCACAAACCCCGCTCAGCCCATTCCCAGGCCCGTCGCGTGCGCGACCACTGCGAAGGCGGCAGTAAGGAATCCGGGCGCCAGGGACGATGCTCGAGCCACCAGGCCTCCCACCTCGAAGGGAAGACCGCCAACGCTGCCACCACCAAAAACGACAACAGGAAACCTGCCTGAAAGAGTTGCCCCGGCTCGGCGATCAAGATGAGCAACGCCGCCAGCGAGAGGGAATTCAGCAAATCACCGGGACGTTCCAGCATCCACGTTCCCACCACGACCGAAGTCATCACGGCCGAGCGAACAGCCGACGGTTGCCATCCGGTTGCCGCGACGTAGAACCAAATCAGCGGCAAGGACAAGCCACCGCACAAGGCACGACTCCACCCCAGCACACGAAACGCTTGCACCAGCAGAACAGCGATCAGTGCAATGTGTAGGCCACTAATGGCAAAGACATGGAGTGTTCCCGACCGCATGAACCCGTCGTCCACATCGCCAGCCAAGCCCGTCCGCCAACCCAAGGCCATGGCCCAGATCAAGCGGGTCGCACCATCCTCGGGCAGTCCCTGCGCCAGGCGCGCTCGAGCCCAAGCCAGAAACCGCTCGCTCCAGGGCACCACGTCCGTCGCCCCAGGGCCCAACTCCCAATCTCCAGGAGCCTCGCATCGCAACTGGAGGCCGATGCCTTGTCGGCGAAGGAAGGTGGCGTAATCGAACAAACCTGAAGCTACCGGGCCTGGTGGTGCGGAGACCAATCCAGATAGTTCAACGGACTGCCCGCGGAAAAACCGCCCATCGGGAACACCTTGACTGCTAACCATCACCTGCCCCGAAGCCGATTCCCAAGGTTTGTCTTGGGAGCACCACCCAGTGACCTGAAGCCGAACCACGGTTCGTTCCACCCACTGTCCTTTGCGCTCTGAAAGCCGCACTGATGGCGTCTCGGCCAAGATCCCACGCACCCGTCCAAGCTCACCATGGCCATCCAGCCGCCATCTCAAATCATCCGGACCCAGTGGCCACTGCGTCGTCTGGTAGCTCAGTGCGCCTACACCGAAAAGAGCGAGGCTTATTCCTGCCACGAACCCCTTGGACCAGAGTCCGGCCAGCGCCAAACCTAGCAACGCCACCGTGAGCGAAACCCCGCCGAAGTCCCCGGGAAACAACTCAGCCGACCAGATGCCGGCCGCAACACAGAGAGCAGGAATGAGCAACGGACGACGCATGGGGCCTTGTCATGCATCGAACCATTTCCCGGAGAACCTGAAGGGAATTTTCGACAAACAAACAGAATGCTTCAGCCTGGACGTCTCCAACGCCACCAGAGTCCGGCCAAGGCCAAGCCCAACGCAGCACCTGCGCCATCAATCATCACATCCCAAGGGGTTCCGACTCGAGTCGGCACAAAGGTCTGATGCCATTCGTCGGATACGGCGTACATCACCGACAGTCCCCACGCCCAGCCAGCAGCACGCAGCGGCTGTGGGGCTCCGGTGGAACGACCCACGGCCAGAAAAACTCTCCAAGCCAACCAGGCCAGCACCGCATATTCGGACACATGAGCCCCTTTACGGATCAAGAAAATCACTTCGTCCATCCGCTCGCTCGAAGCCTCGGGCATCCACCAGCGCAGCAATGGACCAAGAATACGGGAACCCCTCTTTCCGGAACCGGAATCGGCGGACGCCCAGAAAATTACTCCCATCCACAGCACCAGGGGGCCCCAGTACCGGAGTCGTTGGAACACCCCTAACACAAGGGCGAGGAAAGCAAGCCATGGCCGAATGGAAAAGGGTAAAGGCTGCCCACGGCGACGACCTCAACAAGCCAAGACTCCCACCCACTCCTGCTCCTGAAAATTAAATACCGCCGCGCCAGGTTGCGCGGAGTAACCCCTTCAGTTTTGGCCCCGACCGTCATCCACCGGCCAGTTACCAATCTCGGCGTGCGGCTCGTTGTCGTTGTTCCAACGTGCCCGCCACGTCGTACTCAACGGATTCACCACCTCCCGGCGCAGCGCCGATTCGGCGTGACCGTCAGCGAACATGATGTTGCACCGCAAATTGTGGCGCTTGGCTGGCCACTGATCCTTCTCCTTCGGATCGATGTTCCCGTCCCACGAACGATCCGTAAGGCTGTCGGCGATCATGATCATGTCGGACGGAGCCTTGACCCGACTCTCCGGCATCTCCGGTTGGCTGGGCGGATTAATGTCACCGCCCAAGCCCAATTGCTGACTCAGGTCGGGAGTGGGATTTCGCAGACCCCAATCATTGTATCCGAAGCTGAAGCGAGTCCCTGAACCCGACGCCAACACCAAGTTGATACCCTGAGGGAAGGTCTTGTTAACATTGGTGTCCCACTGGGCCTCTTTGGGGTTGGCCGGGCAATAAAATGAAGCGCGGTTGGTGCCCATCTCACCGAAGAGGCGTAGCGGCCAGAGATAGTAGAACTCGGGCACTTTGATGCAGCCGGGATATTTCTGGTAATTCTGGGTGTACATGGCCGTAGCGAGGCCCATCTGTCGCTGGTTGTTGATGCAACTAATGCCCAGAGCCTTGGCCTTGGCCTTGGCCAGCGCTGGCAAGAGCATGCCCGCCAAGATCGCGATGATGGCGATCACCACGAGCAATTCGATCAGCGTGAATGCGGCGTGGATGCGGCGCACAGGATTCGAGTCAGGGTAGATTAGCATGGCGACCGGAGGCTTTATCTGAGGGGAAGTTCGAGATCATCTAAACAGGGAAAGCCCAACTTCGCCATGCAAATGCCGCACGGTCACCTATTCTGAAACCACAAGCCATGGGCCCAGCGGTTGATTGAAACGCGTACGTGCCCTCCAGCTTCCCAAGGCCTCTGCGTTTCCGTTGTGGCAATCCACGAGGCTCAAGCGGTCCTGATCCACCCAATAAACGGCTACCTGCCCCCATCGACGCCCCATCGCGACCGCCTCGGCCACTGAACCGGTTCCCACGGCCCATCCAGGTTCCTGATGGTGAAAATCTGGAGATCCACCGACGACACGGAAGCGCCACCACCCGCGGTAATTCAGATCGGCAACCAACCCCTTGTCGGCCTGCTGATTGACCGTCTCGGAGCAAACCTGATCCCCCGGGTTACAAGCCGTGACGATCGTAAAACAAGGGTGGATGATTTCCTCAAGTCGGATTGCGCATTGAAAACGAACAGTACGGTAGGCGGGATTCATAAACTTTCCCAGTCGATGGCCGAGATCGGTTTGAGTGTCCGTCGTTGGGCTTCTGCACTGTCAGCGACGGGATAAAAGCCGGTGGAACCAGCCAGTTTGAAAACCACCGTGACCAAAAACTCAACGGCTCATCGATTCACCCCCTGCTTATTGGTTGATCAAGCGGATCCTGGTTCAGTCTGTTGGGCCTTGAACGCATTTGGCCACCATTCGAAGAAGGATGAAACACGGTCGCCCCTTTCCAGAAGAGAACGCCCAAAACAGCCCGTCGCAACCGTAGATTCCAAGCCGACAACTTTCCGTAGCTTCCGGAATGTTGCTGGAACTGCATCGCACAACTGAAATTTTTAGAGAAGGTGCAACTGAGATTTCAGCGCTCTACAGCCAATCAGGGTCTCACCAGATTTCATCAATTCCGTGAACGAAGCGCGGGTGACTGCATCCTTTGCCCCACCCGGCAGAATCCCTGTCAGCGACAAAGTTGAAAGAGACCCAGAACGATCTCACTTCTTTCAATCGCAGATTAGGAAAACAGGGAAACTGAGGAGACCGCGATACCGCTGCTCAAGGATTCGGAGAACCGAGATTCAAAAACGCGAACAACAGTGCGCCAATGATAATCACCAGCAGAACACCTCCGACTGCGAAAAACACCTTGTTGGCCTTGTTCGATTTTTTTGAGAACGCCGTCGCGCCGACTGCAGCAGTTGACCCAGCATCCCCAAGCTTCACTGTTTGCCGAGAAGCCTCGGTCTGCTTCTTGCCTGTTTCGAAGCGGAGTTGCACCTGACCCAATCGAAGGATTTGACCGGGGCGAAGGGTAGCTTCCTTCTCGGCAGCCAACTGCAATTCATTAATGAAGCTGCCGTTGGTGGAACCCAAGTCCTTAACGATCAGATCATCACCCTTGAGCCAAAGCTCGCAGTGGTTACTGCTCACGCTCGCCTCGGGAATACAGACGGCGTTCTCCTTCAGCCTTCCGACTGAAGCCTTTTCGGGTTTCACCTCGAAGCTGAGGCCGGTGAAGCCCTCTGTCAGAACTGTGAGTTTCGCCATAATACGGTGTACCAATGTCTAACTACCCGTTCCGCGCAGAGTCAAATGCCGAATCCATGCCCTTAGCAAAAGACTTTCATTGGAGTGGACAGCTTTTGTCTGATCCCCTCGTTCATTTTGGTCAAATGAATCGATGGAAACTATGGACTGGTCACCCATCCCCAGAGCGTCTAATCGCCCGCTTTGGCGCAGGACGTCTCGTCCATTGCAATGGAGCT
>CAINWP010000099.1 GCA_903854475.1 uncultured Verrucomicrobiota bacterium | reverse complement strand
GCGTAAAACGCTCGGTCTGGGCCAGGGTGACGAATCGGAGGGCTTCTTCCATCGGGGTGGTTGTTTTCCAGGGCATAGCCCAGAAAGTGTAACCTATGTCCCCGGACAATCTGTCACCTAGGTCTCCGGATCATACCCCGCCCGGCAGCTCAGGAGGATTGCATCGAGTGAGGCTGCCGTGGACTACGTCGGGCCGGTGCAGTCGGTTGGAAAACTCGGCGACATTGGAATCGAGAAGGAATTTCGCCGGACGTTTCCACTTTGGGTCATGTCCTTCGGTGCGGCTTGGCGCTTTGGCCAGTGCGTCCCCCTCATCTACGTGAGCGACCCACAGCGGACAGAGCTGCTCCGTGTCGTAATCCGAGACGTAAAACGAATAGCGGACTAGAATCAGGTCCTTGTGCGGGCCGTGATAGACGGGCATCCCGCCGAAGAGCGCGGTTTCGTCGGGTGACCATTTGGTTGCGGTCCAATGCGCGGTGTCGCCAAGCACCGAATGGATTTCAGTCGGGGCGGCAAAGATCCCGGCCGGAGCTGCAGCTGCTATAAACGAGAGGAGCCTGAACCAGCGGGGGCGTATCTTCATTTTGTCATCAGATGGGGATCCGGCCCGAACTCGTAGTCCCAGGGAATTCTTAAAGTGAATAGATCCATATCACCTCAACGAAACCATCGCGCACCCGTGAAAAGATTCCCCGCCCGCCGGTGAGCGTTGTCGGAACTCCGTCTTTGACTTCCTTGCCCCGATGTTTTGCCAGCGCATCCGCGGCAAGTGAAGCCGCGGCTGTCTCCGCCTCGGATCTTGCGGCAGCCAATCCTCGGGATGAGGCGATAACAAGTTTGCCGGTCCCGTAGGCGATGACCGCATAGGACTCCACCTTTACCTTGGCCTGCCTAATCCGGGCGATTTCCAACACTCGCTCGGTTCCCCTTGGGTCCTTGAACGACAGTTGTTCCGCGGGTTCCGCCCGCGCCCATTCAGTTGTCAGCGCCAGAACTAGAAGCAGGGTTGGCAGTCGCAGGTTCAAAACGGATCCGCCTCCCGTGATTCCGCGTTGTTCTTAACCCCTTTGGTCGGATCGTATGTAGTCTTGCTTGGGCCTGCCTTGGGGCGCTGAGGCTCGGCGGCATTCGCATTGGAACCGGGCGCCCCGTCTCCGCCCTTGCTTCCGGCCGACTCGGCAAACGCCTGCTTGTGCTCCGTCGCCAGCTCGGATCCTCGAATGTTCCAAACGACAACTGCTCCGACAATGATGCGCTGTGATCTCTTGTCACTTGTGGTCCAAGTCCGAACCTTGTTGATGCCGGCTACGGTCAGCGCGGCAGCCCGGGCATTCACTTTCTGGCTCATCTGGCTGTCTTGCTCCACCTCTGCGGAAGCCTTGTCCATATCCCCAAATTGCTTGGTGCGCTCGAAGATTTCCTGTTTTATGTCGGCCTCGACGTATTCTCCGGCGTAGTCACGCAAAGCGCCGATTGCGTTGGTCTCGGCCGCAGTCTCGGCTAACTTGCCGCCCATCGTTGAACTGATTTCCGCCACTGACTGTCCGAACGCCACCAAGTTCAATTGGCCCCGTTCATCGACTCGGATTTGAACTCCGTGAGAAGCGTATAACTCGGGCACGGTGAACTTGCTTATCCATTGGTTTATCGGCTCCTCCTGCGGTTTGCCGGTGGGGGCGGGTCCTTTGCCCAAAATGGCGTCCATCAGTCCTTTTGCCTTGGGATTGTAGTAGGCAACAACCGCGATGGAGTCTCCGGACTCAAAGACTTTTTGGGTGATCAAGGCACCGACCTCCGCTGCCGCCATGCGAGAGATGGTCCGACGAAATTCGGTGGTGAGAACGGCTTTTTCGGCCTCCGTGATCTGCTCCTTGGTGGCCTTCGCCGGCTCAACACCATTCTTGCGCAGCGCCTGGTCCAGCTTGGCGTTGATTAGCATCTTGATTTTCGCCGTGATTCCCGGGGGCGGAGGATCATTCGGCTTCGGGGCGAAGTTTTCCGGATTTTTAGCTGCCTGCTGAGCGTTCATCACGGTCTCGGTGGCGATCTTTTGACCGTAGGTCATTGCCACCTGCTGCTTGGCGTCGAGCAATGCCTTCACAAAGGCGACTTCGCGGGCCTTCTGAAAATTAGGGTTCTCCGGTCTTCCGGCGATGTCGGAGAAGCCGATTGCCACGAACATGCCGTTTTCGCTGACGCCGAGGGTCCAATTCTTCTTCAGGACATATTCCTCGGCGTCTCGCTTTGCGGCTGCGGCCCCGGCCATTGCTCCGAGTGCTTCGTCACTGCTGTCGAGAAATGACTCCGGACCTCCTGTCGGAGCGGCTGCTTTGGCGCCCTGCGCATGGAGGGACGGCACCAGGTGCGACAGGCTGATCGCGAGGATGAGGGCTTTCGTGTTTTTCATAGTAGGAGTCACCAGTCGTTTGACAGATTTGGTTTGGCGGTGACGGCTTTGTTGGGGCTGGAAGGGGTCCGGAGGATCATATTCGGCGCAACACTTACCGTGCTCTGATCAACGGTCGCGTATGCCATTTTGGGGGTCACGCGAGTGATCGTCGCGCGGCCGACCAATTTTTCAGACCGTCCCAAAGTTTCGCCTGTCTGTGGATCCGTGATCGCCTCACCCATGGCGAAAACCTCGAAAGTCTGGCCTGTCCTGAGCCGGTCGCCACCTTGGTTGATGACGATCTCCTTTTCGTCCACGGATACGACCGTGAGGGGGTAGGAGGCCTCTATGACGAATTCGGCCTCCTGTTTTCCAATCGAGTTGGCCAGGGCGATGGTCACCTGTTCTACAGATCTGCCTGCCTGCTTGGCCTGCACTTGATTGATTTTTGAGTTAAAGGTCTTTGATACTTTGACCATTCCTGTCGCAGCCTCAATCAGGCTGAAATTACAGGTGGCGCTGGCGACCGATGCCAAGAGTCCGGTATCCTCGGAAGGAACGCCCATTTGAATCTGTTGCACCGAGGTGACCAGAAGCAGATCGGCCCCCAGTCTTTGACCGAGGCGGGCCGATTCAATCTTTGCTGCGGAACCGCTAGTCAACAGTTCCATTTCCTTTGCGTATTCCTTTTCCCAATCGCGATCGAGAACCGCGAATTTCCGGGTATCGGTGAGTGCGGATTTCGCCGCGGCTTCAATCTGATCTCCCAAAGCCTCGTTGGCGGTGGAAACTCGAACCTTTGAAACAGCGATTCGAATGCGGTCCGCCTGGGGGGATTTTACGAATTCCGCCATTTGAACCGCCAGCTTCACGACAATCAATCCGCTCCCTTCCTTGCTCTGTTCCAACAAGCGATAGCCCTGCACCTCGCCTTTGGTTGCCGTCTGAATTTGACGCGCAAGGGTTTCCGCCGCCACTGCATCGCTGCGGGTGGCGGAGGAAACGCTGCTGACGATGCTCGTCAGGTCGGTCTGAGTTGCTATGCTTCGCCCCGACTTCTGGGCAATCGCCTCGATCAGGGCATCATTGACCGCATCCCCATACGTTGCGCCGGAACCTGAAACGGTGATTTCGACCGTGCGCACGTTTGATGCGTTCGCAGGAGTCAGAAATGTCAGCGCAATCAGGAGCAGAGCGCAGAAGGGAATGCGGAAGGACATGGTGATGACTCCGAGTCTTACGGTGAGTCGTTAAGGCTCTTACTCGCCTCCTCTTTGCTTGGGACGCTGAGCTTGTGCTTGGTGGCGAATGTGGTGATCATACCCAGCACGGTGACTCCTTCCTTCACGTCTCCGGGAACCATGGTGGCCATTTCAGTGGCCGGCTTTATCAAACCGAGGACCTTTGGTTTTTCCATTGGACTGGCCGAACTGGCCAACGATTTACCCTGATCCACGAGGCTCTTGATCGTTTCGATTTGTTTCTCCTCCAGCACCACACCACCCACAAATTTTGCCGCACCTTCCACGAACTTGGCTTTCGCCTCGTCGGAGAGGTTGTCGGCCTTCTGCAACGCTTCTTTTAAGGTCTTATCAGCCTCCGCACTCAGTTTTGACGAATCCTTGATTGCCGCGACCTTCTTGCCTGGATCCGATGCGGCGCCTGAGACGGCGGCCAACGCCACTCCCTCTTTGTCGTAAGCGTCTAACTTAAGACCAATGGCGTCAGCAATGGTCTTCTTCGCATTGTTGAACTGAATCCGAGCGGAAAGCACGTTGGATGCAGTATCGCCAAGTAGTTTTTCAAAATCCGCGGAGCTCACTGCGGGTGCTGATTTTTGATCTCCGGACTTGGGAAGTCCCGGTAATCCAAACGCGTAAACGGATCCCGAAAAAAGGGCCGATGTGACGGTCATTATGGTAAGCAAACGAGCGGTGTTTTTTTTCATTTTTGGTGTTAGTTATACGGACAAAAATTTCACTTAACATTCTTCATGCGAAGCTGGTCAGTGAGTTCCGTGGCTGATTTCGTGGCGGCTTCGTTCAATGCATTGGTGCGGGCAACCTGCGGGTTCGAACCCAGTCCAGAGTAGGGTTTGCCTGCGATCGATGCCACGGTCTTGGGCAGCTTCTTGGGGCCACCAACCGGTGCCGCCGGCGGAATGTAGGTAACCTTCGCGTTAACGGTAACATAGACACGTGTCATGCCGGTAACTCCGTCCTTTTCCGCGAGCCCGACATCCATGTTGGCGATGGCCATGTAGCGAACATCGTTTTCTCGCATGACTTTGATCGCCTCGGTGCGGGTTGCCGCGGATATGTCGTTGCCGGTGCTGAAGTCCTCCTTGAATTTGGCCACGTCCAGTCCGGCGTCTGCGGGATCGACGGTTTCATAGCCCGCCTTGCCCAAAACGGCATTTACAGCGCTATCGATCTCGGCGGCCTTGGATACCTGGTAGGTCACTGCGTCGGCCTTGAATTCTGAACTTCCCCCCGACGTCTGTTTTGTAGTTTTGCTGCTGTCGGCCGAAGCTTGTGCGGAATTGGCGTTCGGCGGACTCTCCGAGTTTTCGGTGGCCGTCTCCGCTTTCTCCTCCGAGTTTATCAATGTTCTTTTTTCATCGAAGGCCTTGCGCGATGCCATTTCGCGCGCGACGAATATAAAAACAATATTGGATTTTTCCTCGGCGCCTGCGTTGCCTGCCACGGACGAAACCTTGAGTTCCCGTTCAATAAGCGACGTGTTTATAGATGCCTCTATAATGACCATATAGCGCTTGGAAGTCTTGTCGACCTGCTGGTCAATCTGCGTGTAATCCACGATAAAATCGTCCACTTTGGCCAGTATTGCGGCTTCGTTTTTCGAATACAGTTCGAAGCGCGCGGGTTCGAAATCGGCGGCGTAACGCTTGATGGCGTTTTTCTTGGCCTCCATGATGGCCTGCCTCTCTTCAGCCGACCCTTGTTTAAATATACTGGAGGAATATACAATTTCACCTTTCCCTTTTACTCTCACTATCTCCGCGCTGAGGCATGAGAACAGCGCGCATGTTATTAGCATTAGCTTTAGGATTCTATTCATAATTTGCATTTTGAAATCACACTTTTAAGCGCAACCTTGTCTTTTTGGATTGCATCGATTCCCTCGAGTTCGGCCCCTTTGAGCGCTTCGGATACAACGGGGAATTCATCAACGGTTTTCTGCGAGGCTGGAACCAGCTTCGTCACCGGATACTTCACGGTCGTGTCGAAGTAGACTTTGCCAAACTCTGGTTCGATAAGTTTTATACCCAGCCAGGCTCCGTAAATCCAAAGTGTTTCGGCGTCGGTTTGCGCATTCAGGACCTTTTTGAATCCTTTTACATCGAGTGAGATACCGAAGGTGGGTGCGGGTATTTTGAACTGCACTTCATCGCCGCTCTTGAAGCGCAGGGTCATTTTACTGTTGGCCGCATCCTTCCCGTAGGGCAGAAGTGCAACGTTAGCCTTTGAGCTCAATAAACTTCCGAATTGCTGCGCCACCGCCTGACCATAGAGCGTGGGCGAGTTCCGCATGCTTTCCGGGAGAAAGGGCAGCGCCTTTTCGCCGACCGTGACCGAGGTCACCCTCAAAGTCCTCGCATCGTTGGCGCGGATTCTCAATTGGGTCAGTTTGCGAGACATTACTTCGCCCAACTGGGACTCGGGTCCTTTGACCATCGAAGCGATACGATCCACGATGTCCTGATCGGAGAATTCGCTCTTTTTGGCGTCGATCAATTCGATGAAAATCGGCAGTGAACAAACCACCTGCTTGTCCGTAAAATCCAGCACCATGATCTCAAAGCCAAGTTGGACAACCAACTTGTAAAAATCTCCGATGTTTTCCCTGAGCACCCGCTCCTCGGTCATGGCCAGGACCAGCACCCGGGGGCATGCATTTTTATCCACGTCCCCGAATAGGATTTTCGTATTCTTAAGGCCGGGACCGTTGACTTCCAATATTGTGCGCGAAACGTTCTCCAAGGCGCTCGAATCTTGTTTTGCGCCGGCATCAAACAGTGATGAATAGGGGTAGGCCGATTTGACTTCGTCACTTCTGCCTGCGAAAGCAAAACCACCGTATACAACCGGTTCATTCCTGTCGCTGGATTCAGCATTGCAGACCAAGCATAAAACAAGGAACAGGCACCCGACGATGGAATTGAGCATAGTGCGACCTTAACAGGAGGGGTCAGACAAGGATGGGTGTATGTCCAACTGGGTTTATGAATTCGTTCCTGACCTGATTCGACATACTCATCGCCCCGAAGCGGATGCAATGATAAATCGCCGATTCATCGGGATTAGAGTTAAACACACTCCTCATTTTTTGGTTTCGCACCAGGATTGTATCTTCCTGTTTATATATATTATATTATGTAACAGTATATCAAGTAAAGCATTGGGGGTGGTATTATGCGCGATTTATACTCGGGACGTGCACATGAAGTGATCAAACGGCAATTTCCCTAACTATGTTTTCATCCCGATTGATTGTTTGCGAGGTGGCATGGTGCCGTTTCGGCCACCGCAAGGGTCTGCTTCAATTGATTCGAGCTGGGCTTCCCCCGATAAAACGGACACTAGTTGGGCTAGAT
>CAINWP010000098.1 GCA_903854475.1 uncultured Verrucomicrobiota bacterium | reverse complement strand
TGTCTCTGCGGCGGTCCGTGTCTGCCGACGCGGCGCTTTCGGAGAAATCGCCCTACCTCGGAAGTGTTCGGGTGAGGCCGAGTTTGCAGCAGGAACCCGTGATGTAGCCCGATGAGCCTCCGAGTCCGATCCTGCTCCGAGTCCGATCCTGCTCCGAGGTAGGGACCGATCTCCGAGCGGTCCGTGTCTGTGGTGGTCCGTGTCTGCCGACGCGGCGCTTCCTTACCTGACTTCACGGGGTCGACTTGCTCTCGAACGCTGGCACTGGCACGAAGCTAATAAATTAGTAAACACAAATCCGAGACACTGCACTAGGTTATGGCTGATGACCATTAAGGAAGACCTTATCGAGTCACGGTTTGGGTGGGGAATTGCCGAGGGTTTCCCGGGTTTTTTCAGCCAGCTTTCGGGCTTGTTCTTCCGCTTTTACGGCAGCCTTGCTCGCGAGTTCCGAAGCTTCCTTGAAGGCCAGTTCAGCCTGGGCACGGGCCGCCGTGGCACCGGCTTGGGTCTGGGTTCGGAGCTGCTCGAAGGCATTGGTGCTGGCTGTCTTGATTCGCTGGGCCGTTTGACTATGGGCGGCGGCTTCGGCGGCCCGGCGGGTTTCTTCTGCAGCGCGCTTAGCCAACGACTCAGCTGTGTGCGTGGCTTCGCGAGCGGTTTCCCGGGCTGATGCAGCCGCCGAGGCCGCCCCCTGGTGAATACGTTCTCCCGCATCTTTGAGCACCTTGCGGGTTTCTTCCGCCGTGGGCGGTGGCGATTCGGGAGAGCACCCGGTGACCAGCAAACCAAGTAGCAGCAAGGGCAGCAGTCGGCGGACGAGCTCGGCCCATCCGGGAAAATTCCGAGGATCCATGCCTCAATGTCGCGGAGGAACCGGTTTGGGACAATACCCGGTTGAGGTGCATTGTATGAAAGTGGCCTTGGACCCCGGATGATCGCTGCTGCGGTTCGAGAGCGAAATTGCCTCGGGCTCAATGACACAGCAGCCTTGCCGATTTCCCGGCACATCCTCTAGCTTCGCCAACATGTCCAGTTCGTTGAGCCGCCGCCGGTTTATAGTCTCTTCCGCATCTTTCGGTGCTTTGGGGATGAGCCCGCTCCGGGCGGTCGAGCCGTTTGTGCGTTCCTCGCGTTCGCGTTTGCGGTTGTCGTTGGCGGCCTATTCGTTTGGAGATCAGTTTAAGGTGGGCAAAGACGGTAGCCCGGCCCGCATGGACATGAAGAAGTTCTTGGACTATTGCGCGGATCACGCCTGCGGAGGAGCAGAACTGACCAGTTATTATTTTCCGGAAAAAGTTACCGATGATTATCTCCGCGATGTGCGTCGCCATGCTCATTTGCGCGGAGTCACGATTAGTGGAACCGCTGTGGGTAACGACTTCTGTCATCCCTCTGGCGAGAAGCGCAATGCTGCGATTGCGTCGGTGAAGGAGTGGATTCGCAAGGCTGCCATTTTGGGTGCTCCGCACATCCGCGTATTTACCGGAGGTCCGCACGGAACCACGGAGGCTGAAGCGGTCAAACTCGCCATCGCCGCGTTGGAGGAATGCGGGGAGGAAGCTGGTAAAGAAGGTGTCTTTCTGGGGGTCGAAAACCATGGTGGCATCGTTCGTCGTGCTGAATCCTTGGTTGAAATTATTCAGGCCGTCCGCAGTCCGTGGGTGGGAATTAATTTGGACACGGGTAATTTTTATTCCACCGATCCCTACCGCGAGTTGGCGTTGTGCGCGCCGTGGGCGGTGAACGTCCAGTTTAAGGGGAAGGTGCACGTGGGTGGCACGTCTGCCGTCGAGAAGGCCGATTATGCTCGCACATTCAAGATTCTGCGGGATGCCCAATATCAGGGGTTTGTCGCCTTGGAGTACGAATTTAAAGAGGACCCCTTTGTCCGTGTCCCTCAGATCCTCGAAGAGATGCGCCCGCTCTTGGATTGACTCGGCTAAAATGAGGCAACCCGGTGCTCGAGCACGGGGTGCTCGGGATCCCAGTTCCGAACTTCGGGTGGACCAGCCCGATTCTTTACCCTCGCCTTGGCCGGAACGAATCAGTTAAAAGTCCTTCCAACTGAATCGTTCCGCTTTCGGTGGGGTTGTCTAATCCTCCGAGCTTATTCGTCGATGAATCTATCGCTGACATTATCGCAAGTCTCCCTGGTGCTGGGCCTGGGTTGTTTTCTCGGCCACCTTTGGCCCTTATTCCAGCCGGGCTCCTGTGCCGCTTGGATGCGGGCGTTCCATCGGAATACGTTCGTGGGCGTGGTGCTAATGCTTTTGGGTAGCATCTGGTTCGAACAGAATTTGCAGAACTCGGAAATCTCCGACTTTGCTGCATTCCGACCGTTCTTGTTGGGGGGAGTGATTGCCATCGGAGTAGCCAGTTGCTTTGTGGTCCGGGATTATTTGGCCGTGCGGGGATTGGCCATTGTGCTGTGTCTTGTCGCGGATGTGGTCTTGGATCTCCAACGGTGGCACCCGAGCCCGTGGAGGTATTTGGTGACCCTTTGGATGTATGGATGGGTGAGTTTGGCCATCTGGGTGGCCGTTTCGCCCTGGCGGGTGAGGGATTGGCTGGCTTGGTGCACGCAATCTGAAGGGCGGGTCCGCCTGCTGGGTATTTCCGGTGTCGTCTGGGGAGCCTTGATCTCAGTCTTAGCGGTCACGGTTTACCGCTGATCGATCTTTGGGCGCTTCCTATCCTCGAAAGGGGTGAGCGCGTTGCTTGATTCAAAAATGCTCCGTGAGTCGGCGCTCGGGCGAATAAATGTTCCCGTCTGCGATCGTCTGGAGCCCTGTGTCAGAGCCCTTTCCCTGGAGACGATTTCGGGCTTTAGTCAGCTCGGTGCCGCTACCTTACAAAATTGCCACGCTTCTCTACTGCTTTGACGAGCGGGACAACATTCTCTTGCTGCGTCGAGCTCAGGATCCCAACCGGGGACTTTTTAGTCCACCTGGAGGCAAACTGAAGACCGACATTGGGGAATCCCCCTACGCCTGCGCTTGCCGTGAGGCTCTGGAAGAGACCGGTATTTCCCTCACGCCGGCGGACCTGCACCTGAGTGGTCTTATCAGCGAATATGGGTATCAGGGACAGACTCACTGGCTAATGTTTCTTTTTGAAGTTAGGCCACGCCTGCAACGCGTTCCGCCTCCGCATCGGGAAGGAGATTTTGGATTCTACAGTCGTGCTGAATTGGCCTTGTTGGATTTGCCTGAGACCGACCGGGAACAAATTTGGCCCCTCTTCTGGAGCCATCGTGGAGGGTTCTTTGCAGCCCACGCTCACTGTCACGAAGAGGGAGGCTCCACCTGGACCTTGGAACAAAGCAGCCCCCTGCGTCGCGCCTGACCATGGAAACACGTTCCCAACCGGACATTCCGGACCCGGAGATCGACCGCGTTTTCATGGGTGAAGCGCTGCGCCAGGCGGCCAAGGCCTACGAGGCCCAAGAGGTGCCCGTCGGAGTGGTCATAGTTCGCGCACACCGGGTCATCGCGCGCGCTTGGAATCAGGTGGAACTCCTCAAGGATGCGACCGCGCACGCGGAGATGCTGGCCTTAACCATGGCTCAGGAAGCTGTCGGCGATTGGCGTCTTACCGACTGCACGCTGTATGTCACCAAAGAACCGTGTCCTATGTGTGCTGGGGCCATTGTCCATTGCCGGCTATCACGCGTGGTCTTCGGTGCCCCCGACGCCAAGGGAGGCGCTGCCGGGGGGGCTATGAACCTACTGCAGTTTCCCACCCTCAATCACCGCAGTGCAATTACGCCGGGGGTCCGCGAGGAGGAATGCCGTCACATCCTCAAGAGCTTCTTCCTCGAACAACGCAACCGAAAGGATCGTCCGGTAAATCCCTCGGATTCATGAAGCTGGAGAGGAAGTATATGCAACAAAACGATTCTGCTAAATCGGTTTGTCAGCGACGGCGTGAAAACCGACAAGATTCCGTGGATTCCGGAACGTCGCTGACAGAAGTCTGGTCTTTGCACTTCGACTGGTAAAGGGGGCGCTCAACGCGGCGGTGGGGCGGAGGCGGGCTGTACAGGCGCTCAGTTTTGGGCACTGGCGAGGATTTCCACGAACCGGTCTATCCGGGCACGGACTAGAGGGTCGCCTTGGGCTTGGTTGGCGTAGATCGCGAAAACCAGTTCTTCTCCGGTGGCCGTGATCACATAGCCGCCCAGTGCGTGGACGCCGCGCAGGCTGCCGGTCTTGGCTCGAACTGTGCGATGGGCACGGCCGGTCTTGAAACGGTGTTTGAGTGTTCCGTCCACGCCACCCAGGGGTAGGCTTTCTTTCCATGCTTTCTGCTGAGGGTGGGCAGCCATGAAACGCAACAATGCTACGGTGGCGGCCGGCGTGACGCGGTTGGTTCGGGACAGCCCGGATCCCTCTTCCAGTCGCACGGAGTCGCTGTCGATTCCGGCCCGGGTGAGGAATTCTGACAGTCGGACTAGCCCCCACTCATCGTGCCGACGGGGAGTGGGGGAGGTGGTTCTAGTAGTCGCTTCTCTTTCCGCCTGACGGCCTACTTCGGTCAGCAACAATTGGGCGTGCAAGTTTTGCGAGGGTTTGAGGCAGAGAGCCAGACGGCGGGTGAGTGGATCGGAAGTCTGATGATCCCACTCCATGGCCGGGCCTCCGTTGGTGGCATGGACCACTCGCACCGATCCTGAAACAGGGATGCCTCGGCGTTCGAGTGTTCGCTTCAATAGCTCTCCGAAAACTCGGGCGGGGTTTGCCACTGCCAATTCTGCTGACCAACTATTGGTCCCGGGTGCAAAGCGGCCTCGGAATTCAATGGGTCCGCCGGAAAATTGGCGGTCGTATTGGATGCGGTGTGTGGTGTTGGTTCCGGGCAATACCCGCCAATTCACGGCGAGGGATGGGAGGGATGGATGAGTGTGGAAGGGGATGCTTGTGGCTCCGGGTGGGGCTGCGGGGGCCACCAGGCGGAAGGTGTTGTCATTGACCACGAAGGCTGAAACGGGTGCGCCGTACCACTCGGCTCGATCTTCGTCATCCCAACCGGGTCCGTATTCGGGGGTTCGCACGGCCGCATCGCACAGGACGAGGTCGCCGATGATGCGTTTCAGTCCCTTTGATTGCCACTGGGTCACCCATGGAACGAGGGCTTCATCCCAGGTGCCCTGGCTATCTCTGGTTTCGGATCGAGGCGCGGTGCCGAGGCTGGGGTCGCCCTGACCGAGAATCCACAGGTCGGAGTGCAGTACACCCTCGGGGTCGGGTGGGTTGCTCACGTGCACGGGTGTGTGCAGTCGTGCTTCAGGGCCGAGTTGGTCCAGGGCCATGGCCCCGATGAACAGCTTGGTATTGGAGGCGGGAATGAAGGATTTGTGTGTGTTGGTGCTGAACACCGTTGTTCCATCAATTCGTGCCACCAGGGCGCCCCATATGACCGAGGATGTGTTTGTTCCGCTGAGTGTTTGTTGGAGTTGGCCTTGCAGGCTCGCCAAGTTGTTGGGTGGCAACTCTGCGCTGAGACAGTGGATGGCGAACGCAATGGTCGAGGCGAACCATTCGGGCGAGATTCGGAACTTTCTGAGAAGACCAGCCAGGATAGAAGTCGGATGGAGGGGTTTCATCCGAGGAGGGAACGTGGACTTAGGCTTTTGTACTTGGGCGTTCGAAGGAGCCTTGAAAAATTGGCTCCAGAGGAAGGGCTCGAACCTTCAACCCATCGGTTAACAGCCGATTGCTCTACCATTGAGCTACTCTGGAACACTCGAAGGACGTGGAAAGTAGCGGTAGGCATTTCGCTCCGTCAACGAGCTTTTGTCGCGGGTTGTGTGGCACAAATGGCAAGGGACTGGGGGCAGGCTGCGGGCCGGGGGGTGGGAGAGTTTTTGGTGGGGCGTACGCTGGGTCGCGCTTTTTGGGACGGGCTGCTCCTGCTCGTTAGGGACAGGCTACCTGGAGGCTACCTAGGGAACTGCGGGAACTGGGGACAGGCTGCTCTAGGCCGGTCCCGTTGCGGGTTGGGGTTGGAATGGGATTGTTCGCTACGGCTTGGAGCGGCTGCGCCTCTGGTTTAGGCTTTGGACATGACTCGCCAGAAGGTGTTGGACCTCTATTTCATGGACGCACGCTGCAAGCTCATTGAACTCGCAGCGTTCTTGGATCGGGTGGATCGCGCTGAGGGAACTGCGGATTTTCGTTTGGATGCGTTTCGTGAAGCGATGCGCCACTTGGGAGATGGTGATGCTGGGCGTGCGGAGGCTGTCTTGCGGTCGTTGAGTGACCCGACCGAGGAGCCGATTGCGAAGGCTCCTGGAAAGGGTGCCGTGGGGGCTTGGCCCGGGGTGTTGTAGCCCGGGATCTCGTAGCCCTAGGTCGTTTTAGGCGGACTGCAGAGACGCCGCTTCAGGGCGAACAGGCGATGACCCCGGGTGTGGAGTAGAGGTAGCGTCCGTCTCCGATCGGGTGACGGGCGATGATGGTTACTCGATCATTCTTCGGTTTGAAGCTGCCCCAGCGCAAGGTGAGTTGGTATCCGGTGCCCACCATGGCCTGTGTTTCAAATTCTTTAAGTTCTTTGGCGGTGAAGGTCCAGGTGTGGGCCGGTTGAAGCGAGGGGACATTTTTGTCGCTCAGCAGTCCGTCAAAAAGCAGGACTTCAATTTCGCCACTGCGGATCGGTGCTGGTTTGGCGGCGTTGCCCACGTTGGCGAAGAGTTTGACGGCCACTCCGTCCGGACCCGGGGCCCCGTCCAAATTCAAGGCGACCGGCATGGTGAGCAAATGCAGTTCTAGAATGCCGGATGTGCGTTTGGGCTTTTTGTTGGGGCTGCTGACGCTCCCTCCGTCGCCACGGGATGTTCCCGCGGTGCAGCCCGCTGAAACTCCCGCTCCTAATGCTAGAGCGCAGACCAGTATCCAGATGACGGGGGGGGTGCTGTGTTGAGAGGGGTATCGGGCCATCACTTCTTGCCGGCGGGTGCGTTGGTCTTGGAGGCGTTGATATCGTTCGGGAAGATCGAATCCATCAACTGGATCTTTAAGGGGTCTTTGCGCTCGGCCCCGCGGAGGGTCGACTTCTCTAGCATGCGGGTCGAGTAGTTCCCGATAGTTGTAATTTTAGGCTCCTGCTCGTGGTTGGCCATGAGCACTTGGGGGGTCAGCATGATGAGGAGTTCACGCCGTTCTGACTTTTTGGTGGAACTCCGGAAGAAAAACCCGACTCCCGGGATGTCTCCGAGGAATGGGGTCTTCTTGCGGCGAACGTCGTCCACGGTGCCGATGAGCCCACCGATGACCACGGTCTGTCCGCTTTGCACGGTGACCGTGGTGGAAGCACGACGTTCATTGATGATGGGAACCGTGGCCTTGTCGTTGATCTCGACGCTGGAACTGGCCAAGGAGCTGTTGGTGGCACCGACGTCGATCTTAACAAAGCCTTCGCCGGTGATGCGCGGGGTGACCGTTAGATTCACTCCGACATCGCGGTAGTCGAAGGTGTTGATTTGTCCACCCTGGGGGGTCGTGGAACTT
The DNA here is from genome assembly GCA_903854475.1 of uncultured Verrucomicrobiota bacterium. Classification (GTDB taxonomy): domain Bacteria; phylum Verrucomicrobiota; class Verrucomicrobiia; order Limisphaerales; family UBA9464; genus SXXZ01. The sequence goes on along the minus strand of CAINWP010000098.1, from coordinate 3,299 downwards.
CCGGTGATGATCGGGACCCGTTGGCCAATGTTGATCGAGGCAACTTTGTTGTCGGCCGTGAGGATCTGAGGGCGGCTCAAGACCTCCACGCGGCCATCGTTTTCCAGGGCCCGCATGAGGAATTGCATGTTGTTGCCGGTGACCAGAGCAGAATAGCCACCGAAGTTCTGCATTTGGGTTGGGATGCCGAAGTCGGTTCCGGTTCCGACATTCCATCCATTGCCGATGTTCTTAGTGAAGCTCCATTCGAAGCCCAGGTCGCGGTTAGAATCGAGGGTGACTTCGGCGAGCAGGACTTGGATCAGTACTTGGGATTGGGCCTGGTCTAGCTCTTCGATGATTTGATGAATTTGTTCGAAATACCTCGGGCTGGCGGAAAGTAGCAGGGTGTTGCTGACTTGCTCGGGTACGATGGCCACTTCGCGTTCGAGAAGGCGCTGCGCGGTGCCGACGGCATCGGCGCCCAGCACTTGGGTGACACGTTGACGTTCTTGGTCGAGGAAGCTGCGAATGGCGGTGCCGACATCAGCAGCCTGGGCGTTTTTGAGGCGATAGACTTCGGTTTTGCGCTCCAGTGCTTCGGATGAATCCAGCGTTTCGATGATTTGCTGAACGAGGGCCACGTAATGCTCGGTGCCGCCGACGAGTAGGGTGTTGGTGCGGGGATCGACACTCACGTTCAATGCCGTCTGTTCTTCGGATCCGATCACAGCCGTGGCACTGGGAGTCTCGGTGCCATCCGCTCCGGGTTTCATTAAGGTGTACTGGATGGTGCGCTGGCCGGTGCCGGCCGCGGCATTGCCACTGGGTTGCATCCGAAACATCGACAGCAGGAGCTGCGCTGTCTGTTGCGCGTCGGCGTTGCGCAGCGAGAACACGCGGATTTTGGCTTCTCGTGATGAGCTGTTGTCGAGGCGTCCAACGATTTGCTCCAGCAGGCCCATGTAGTCGACCGGGCCAGACACGACGAGGGCATTCATTCGCGGATCCGGGGTGATGGAGATGGCCTCCTTGAGTGCGGCGGTGACGAGTTCCTTACCGTCTTCGGTGCGGGTCACGAATTGGAGCACTGACTGTGCGCTCGGGCTCAGGTCAGCCAACGAGGTGATCTTAGAATTGAGGGAGGTGTTCAGGACCAGGGTCAGATTTTCGGCGCGGGCATACTTGAGGGGGATAACGCGGATTTCGCTGACGCGGGCGGTCTGGTCGGTGTCGAGCTTTGCCACCACGTCGCGGATGCGCTTCAGGTCAGCGGCACCGGAGGAGACGACCAACGCGTTCACACGCTCGTCGGCGGTGACCACAATGGGCAACGGTCCGCCTTGGGTGCCCTCGCGAAAGAGTCCCTGAACGGTCAGGGCCACCTTACGGGCGTCGGCCTTGGCGAGGGGAATGACTTCGACCTTGAGGCCGAGTTCCGCCTGCTGGGTGTCGAGGCGTCGAATGAGGCCATCGACCATGGAGATGTCTTCGACGACGGCTCCCACGATGAGAGCGTTCACCCAAGAGTCGGCGACCACGGTGATCGGGTCCACAGGTTCACCCCGGGTCTTGGGGGGACGGTTGGCGAAGAGTCGCTGCAAGGTGGTCTGCAAGCGAATCGCGGTGGCCTCCTTGAGGGGGAATACCCGAAAATTGAGTTGGGCCAGACGGTCTTCGGCATCGAGTTGGGGTACGATGCGATCGAGCATGTCGATGGCTTCCTTAGATCCGGTCGCCAAGATGGCGTTCAGGCGGGTGTCGGCGATCACGGCCACAGGCATGCTGCGTTCGGAGGCGTTGAGTGAGGCGGAGTCGGCTGCTTTACGTGCTTGAAGGTACTGGGTGAGCACTCCTGCCAAGTTGGAGGCACGGGCGTGTTCCAATCGGTACACCTTCAAGTCGGTGGCGGCCACGAAGTCCAAGGTATCGACCTTAGAGATGATTTCCTTGATGAGTCCCAGATTGTCCGGGCTGGCCGAGACCATGAGCGTGTTGCTTCGGATATCCACGGCAATGGCCATGGCATCCCGGCTTGCTTGGCCCGGAATCTTGACGTCGGAACGGCCCGGTCGGTACATGCCTTGTTGAACCAGACTCTTGAGCATCGTGGAGACCCGTTGAGCGTCGGCATGCTTGAGGACGAAGGTTTCCAACACGCCTTCAGCGACAGTGGGCTCCACGTCGATGCGGGTGAGGAGGTCGCGGATGAGGTCGAGGTTTTCTTTGTTGGAAGAGACAATCAGGGAATTATTGAGGCTGTCGGTCTGGATCTCCACCCGGTCGGTAGGGGAGGGGGCTTGGCCTGGTAAACTGCGGGCCTGCATGCGGGCGGCGAAAACGCCTTCGAGGGTTACAGCCACCTTGGCGGCGTCATTGTGCTTCAGGGGCAAAACCGTCAGGGCCAATGACGGGTTGTCGAGCTTGCGATCGAGCTTCTTCAGCAGGGCGTCGATGGTTTCGTTGTCTTCGCGGCCGGCGGAGACCATGAGGGCGTTGACTCGGGCATCGGGCAGAATGACCGGCTTTTGACGCTGGGTTTCCGGAGAGGTGCTGGCCTGGTAACGCTGGGTGAACAGTTGGTTCAACGAGGCGGAAATGATGCGCGCGTCGGCGTACTCCATCGGAACGATACGAACTCCACCGGTCAGACTTGGGGCGGCGTCGTCGAGCTTGCGGGCGAGGGACTCGACCAATTCGTAGGCATCTTTGCCGCCACCAACTAAGAGACTGTTGGATCGAGGTTCCGGCAGGATCAAGATGCGGAGGCTGTCGGCCTGGCCTTGTCCGAGAGATCCCTGGCGGGCCACGCGTTGGTCCATGAGTCGTTGAAGGGTCGCGGCCAATTGTGCGGCGTCGGCATGGGCCAAAGGCAGTATGCGGATATCCCGGAACTCCGGAGCCATGGGCTTGTCGAGTTGGGCGATCAAGTTGTCGATGATGGCGAAGGCTTTGTCGTTGCCCGACACAATCATTGAGTTGCTCCGCTCATCGAGGGTGATCGTCGGGCGGTCACTGGGTTTTGCATTGGCGTTGCGGGCGCCGGAATGCAGGTCCGCGATAATCTTCTGCACAGCCGAGGCATCGGCATGTTTGAGGGGATAGATGCGAACGGTGCTCAGGCCCGAAGCATCGGGAATGTCGAGTTGGTTCAGCAGTTCCTCGATCAGGGGGAGGGTGTCCGCACGGGCAGCCACGATGAGGGCTCCGACGTTGTCGTCGGCCTGGAGGGTGAGTGCGGTGCGTGTCTTGGCCTGCTCGGTGGAGACGGCTTTGCCACCGTCACGTCGGGTCTGAAGACGACTGACGTAGTTGTTGAG
>CAINWP010000097.1 GCA_903854475.1 uncultured Verrucomicrobiota bacterium | reverse complement strand
TTTCCAATGCCGCAAACGCAGTGACGGGTGGGGTTTCTAATGCTGCCACTACAGCAAAGGACGCCGTCTCCAACGCTGCCGACGCAGTGACGGGTGGGGTTTCCAATGCCGCAAACGCAGTGACGGGTGGGGTTTCCAACGCTGCCGACGCCGTGACGGGTGGTATCTCCGATGCCGCAAACGCAGTGACGGGTGGGGTTTCCAATGCCGCAAACGCCGTGACGGGTGGTATCTCCGATGCCGCAAGTACGGTTGCCGGTAAGGTTTCAGATGCCGCCACTTCCGCAAAGGATGCATTGACTGGCGCTGCCAACACGGTGGTCACGGGGGCCTCAAACTTATTTGGTGGCAATAGTGCTACGGGAAACGGAAATACTAATGGGAACATCGCCACTGGAGGGGGGACTGCAACCTCTGGGAACGGTGCTTCGATTTCCGGAAATGGGAACAACTCAGGGGGCAATAGCACCGCCACAACGGGAAACACTAATAGCGGCACCGTCTCTGTCACGTCAGGAGACGGCAACGGATCCAAGGATACGTCGGGCCTCACCGGCATCAGCTTGATCGATAGCGGTATCAATAATCTTCTCAACACCCCGGGTAAAACGATCCTTGACGTAGCGACAGGTCTTCTGCCGATTGTTGGCCCCATCAACACCGTATCCGGTCTCTTCGGGGGTCCGACTGTTGGAAGCCTTGTTACAGGTACCCCTAACACTAACATTCTTGACAGGGTCAATCAGACGGAACTTTCCGAGGATGACGAAAAGTCGGCTGAAACTTCAGACCTCCCCTTCGGAACAGGCACCCCGATCAACGTCAGCCCGGCAGACATTGCCAACACGGCGACTACTACGGGAGCAACAGACACGTCTGGCCTAAACTCGATCACACCGAGTAAGTGGAAAATTGCGGACTCCCGTAGAGCCAAACCAAACACTCCAGTATCTCCGTACATTCCGTTTGGGGGGTATGAATTCCAGAAGTTTGGCCAGACGCCCTTCTCTCAGGTGAACTACCCTACCACTACAACCACTGCCCCAGTCTCTACTGCTGCATCTCCCGTGACCACTACCCCGGTGACCACTACCCCGGTGACCACTACCCCGGTGACCACTACCCCGGTGACCACTACCCCGGTGACCACTACCCCCCTTTCCACCAGCACCCCATCGGTTGCAGACGTTTACCCGGCGTTTCCCCCCACCCCGTAAGGACCCCCACAATGAAACCGTCCAAGACCAGAGAACCCTCCGTCGAGACCAGCGAAACCATCGTCAATCAGGGCACCGTTCCGTACAAGAGAACCGAAAATGTAGCCACCCCCTCCGTCGCGAAGGGTTTGAAATCCGGTGAGCAGGAGGCCCGTGGCTTCGGCCTTCAGATGCGACCCACCAAGTTTGTAGTCCGATAAAAACTCCCGCCGTGGAAAACCCACGGCGGGAACTCTTTCCTAGAAAGGACGCCTGTGTCAGACCTTTACTTTGTTGACAGACTGCTTAAGGTAGTCCGTGAGCGGCGAACAGTTGTTGCTGAAGCGATTACAGAAGGCTCGGTTCAGGACTTCGCCGCTTTCCGCCATCTGAGGGGCAAACTTGAGGTTTGGTCCGAGGTTGAGCGCGAAATCCGCCTTCTGCTAAAACAGGCAGCTCTCGCCAATGACGACCTTGATCCTACCTGACCACCTCTCTAGCACCGTCGCTGCGGTGCCCACCACGCCACAAGCCCCGTCCATCTTGAATGACGCTTACGTCAAGGCTGAGGACCGGGTTCTGGATCCCACGAAAATCCCTGACACCGTCCTTGCCCGCCTCCCCCAACCCACGGGGTGGCGTCTCTTGATCCTTCCCTACCGGGGTAAGAGCAAAATTGGCAGTGTCTATGTTCCAGATGAGTATGTGGCGGCACAAAGCCTTGCCACAGTCGTTGCCTACGTCCTTGTCGTAGGACCCGATGCCTACTCCGACAAAGCAAAGTACCCCAATGGCCCGTGGTGCAAAAAGGGCGACTGGGTAACCATCGGTCGATATGCCGGTGCAAGGTTCCGAATTGATGGCGGAGAAGTTCGCATCATCAATGAGGACGAAGTAATCGCAACCATCGCGGATCCCGATGACATCAAGCATGTCTGATACCGCGCACCAAGGAGAAAACCATGGCTGAAGAACTTGATGGTTCTGTCGAAGTTGAGATTGACGTTCCGGAAGAAGAAGGAAAAGCTTTACCTCCCGAAAAAAAGGGAGCCGAAACTGCTCCAAAAAGTGAGATGGACGAGCAGTCGGAGAGCGTCAAGAAGCGCATCGACAAACTTACCTACCGCCTTCGCGAAGCGGAACGCCGTGAGCAGGCGGCTATTGACTACGCCAAGGGCATCAAGAACGAGATGGACAGCCACCGCAATCGTGCGGATGTCCTCGACAAGACCCTTGTCCAAGAGTTTGATACCCGCCTGAAGGTTCAGGAAACCTTAGCAAAAGACAAGCTCAAGGCCTCTATCGACATGAATGATGTCGATGGGCAGATTGAAGCCCAGCGGATGATGGCCAATTTGGCTGTGGAAAACGAGCGCCTTCGGGTGCAGAAGGTCCGTCGCCAGCAGGAAGAAGCTGCGCCTCGGGTCGAAACCCGCGCGTATGCTCCTCCTCAACCCGAGGCTCGCCCGGATCCCCGTGCGCAGGACTGGGCCGAAAAGAACCCGTGGTTCGGCAATGATGAAGCCATGACCACCGTTGCTTTCCACATCCATAAAAAACTTGTGGAATCAGAGGGTTACGATCCTACTAGCGATGACTACTACGGCGAGATTGATCGTCGCATGCGCTCCGAGTTTCCCCATAAGTTTCAAGGGTCTAGGTCCTCCTCCCCGGTTGCCTCTGCCCGCCCCGGAGCCCGCCCGGATAGCCGCAGGCAAGTAAAACTCACCCCAACTCAGGTCTCTATTGCCAAGAGGCTTGGAGTTAGTTTAGAAGAGTATGCAAGGCATGCTCAGAAGATCACAGGTTAAGGAACCAGCTATGGACCGTACCCCTCGTTCTGAGACTACCCGCGCCAAGTCTGCTCGTGTACAGACTTGGAAGCCCCCGTCCTCCTTGGACGCACCGCCCCCTCCTGAGGGGTACACGCACCGTTGGATTCGCGTAGAGACCAACGGGTTTGATGACCGGAAGAACTTTTCCGCCCGCCTTCGCGAAGGCTTTGAACTTGTTCGCGCCGAGGAACACCCGGACTTCGTGGCCCCGACTATCCAAGATGGCGTCCATGCGGGCGTCATTGCAGTAGGGGGCTTGATACTAGCCCGTTTTCCTTTAGAGGTGGCTTCCCAGAGGAACGCATATTACCGCCGACAGGCTGCTGACCAGCTTGCCGCGGTAGACAACGATCTCCTCCGTGAAAGTAATCCATCTATGCCTATCATCAAACCTGAACGTCAAACCCGGGTTACGTTCGGTGGCAATCGTTCCACTGAGTAACTCCCTTCACTAAGGATCTGAGCAATGGCAAATATCAATGCCTCGTTCGGGCTTCGCCCGTATCGTATGCTTGGAAGCGGCGCGAACACCAATGGTGACATTGTGTTCAACATTCAGACTGCGGCAACTGCCGGTTCTTCCAGCGTGATCTATCAGGGCTCCCCTGTTATCCCGCTGTCGAACGGCATGATCGATATCGTCGGCTCTGCTTCCGGCGGTACGGTCCCCCTTCTGGGCGCGTTTCTTGGCTGTAACTACATTGACCTCACGGGCAAGCCCCGCTGGTCTCCCTTCTACCCCGGCACCGCCGCATGCTACGCGAACTCCATCGCTACCGGCATCGTCTCTGCCAACCCTGATCAGGTCTTCCTGATCAACTGCAATGCTGCGGCTGCGGACTCCCTTGTCCATGCCAATGCCGACTTTGCTACCGCGACAACCGGCAGCACAACCTCGGGCCTGTCTGCGGGCAAGCTCGCCGTCTCGACGGCTAACACGACCAACTCGCTTAACCTCCGTATTCTTGGCTTCGAGGACACTCCTGCCAATTCGGATGCTGCGTCTGCCGGTCGTCTGGCTGTCGTCCTCCTCAACAACCACTTCTACCGTTACAATGCTAACGGTACTGGTGCGGGCGTCTAAGGGAGTTTTGAACAATGGCAATCACTCGTTCACAACTCCTGAAGGAACTGGAGCCGGGTCTTAACGCCCTCTTCGGTATGGAGTACGACCGGTACGACAATGAGCATACCGAGATCTTCGACACCGAGTCTTCGGACCGTGCGTTCGAGGAAGAGGTCATGCTGTCTGGCTTCGGTCAGGCCCCTGTGAAGGGCGAAGGCGCGGCGATCACGTACGATACGGCTGGTGAAGCTTTCACCGCCCGCTATACGCACGAGACCATCGCTCTTGCGTTTGCGATTACTGAGGAGGCCGTTGAGGACAACCTCTACGACAAGCTCAGTTCTCGCTACACCCGCGCTCTGGCGCGTTCGATGTCCAACACCAAACAGGTGAAGGGCGCTGCCACTCTCAACAACGCTTTCTCGTCCAGCTATCTGGGCGGCGACGGTGTTTGCCTTGTGAGCAACGCGCACACCACCACTGGTGGCGGCAACTGGTCGAACACACTGGCGACTGCGGCCGATCTCAACGAGACCTCGTTGGAGCAGGCCCTGATCGACATCGCGGCGTTCATCGACGAGCGCGGCCTGAAAATCGCCCTCCGTGGCATGAAGCTGATCCTGCCTCCGGCACTTCAGTTTACTGCCGAGCGCATCCTGAAGTCCGAGCAGCGGGTCTCCACCGCTGACAACGACATCAATGCGATCAAGTCGGGTGGTTACATGCCTCAGGGCTTTGCGATCAACCACTTCTTGACGGATCCCGATGCTTGGTTCGTGAAGACCGACGCCCCCAACGGCCTGAAGCACTTCGTGCGTAGCCCCCTCAAGACCGCCATGGAAGGCGACTTTGAGACCGGCAACGTCCGCTACAAGGCCCGCGAGCGTTACAGCTTCGGCTGGTCCGATCCCCGTGCGATCTACGGTTCGCCGGGCGCGTAAGCGTGGGGTTAAGGCCCGAGTACTGGGGGGGATGGCCTTGTGCCTCCCCCCTTTTTATTGTAGCGTTAGATGGTCCCTGACTGCCTTAGGCAGACAACCCACGACAGGAGATTCTTATGGGAACGACTACCTTCTCAGGCCCCATTAAGGCTGGCCCGATCAAGTTCACCACTGGCACGACCCTTGGTCAGGACATTGCCAACACTGGCAACGTCGTCCTGATGCAGTCTGGCGCAGTCACACAGGCCACGAACATCGCCTCCGCTGGTGCGTACCAGACTGACATCGTCATTCCCGCCGGTAGCACGATCACCGACATTAAGCTCTATGTCACGGCAGTCTGGAGTGGCGTTGCCTCCACTGTTGGCATTGGGACGACCGCCCTCATCACAGCTTTGACTGCTGCGGATGCTGTTGCTGGCGGCACCCTCGGTATCATCACCGTCACGGCGGGCGGCGACGCTACTCGTGTCGGAACTTGGTACAATGTCGGCACCACCGATATCCGTATCAAGCTGCTCTCAACCAACACGGGTACTGGTACCGGCTATCTGGTCGTCAGCTACGTGCAGCCCGGCGTCATCAACCCCTGATAGGAGGCTGTAATGGCTGACACAGTCGCCACGCAGATCCTCTTCCAAGGGGACAAACAGGTCGTGATGAAGTTCACCAATGCCTCAGATGGCACGGGTGAGACTAACGTCAAGAAGGTGGATGTTGCTACGCTGGCCTCTTTTCGGGGCCAGCCTTGTACGTCGGTTCTCATAGAGCGCATCTATGGGCTGACGCATGGCATGGAAGTTCGTTTGCTGTGGGAAGCCACGGCAAACGGCACCATCCTCACCTTCCCCCAGAATGCCGCTCAGACCATGTCGTTTGACGATTTTGGGGGCCTGACGAACAACACCACGACGGGCAAGACCGGAAATATTTTGTTTACCACGCTCGATGCCTCTGCGGGTGATTCCTACACGATCATCCTCGTAATGCGGAAGCTTTACTGATGATCGTCAGCGCAGACCTACTCTGGAACATCATCTTGACGCTGTTCTTTGGACCTATTGTCTGGGCCTTGTCTTACGTCAACAAACGTGTGGACGCCGCCGAGGCTACACACAACGGGCTTTGGAAGGCCATAGCCGAGACCCGTGAAAATGTCGCCCGGTCCTATGTAACCAGAGATGATCTCCATCATGACTTAGATAGGATCATGCAACGATTTGATCGGCTTGAAGAGAAGCTTGATCGGCTTTCAGGAGCGAAGTGATGATTGGTAAGAAGGACGAAAAAAAGAATACCCTTGCTGCTCGTGCAAGGGCTCGTGCAGTTGAGGATGCCATGATGCAGGCTCCTTCGCGCCGGGCTACTTCGGCAGACAAACCACCAATGGCTCCTCCCCCGGCAATGGCCGCTTCTGCCAAAATGTCCTCCCCCGACATGGGAGCGCCCCCCGGCATGGCCCCCCCTATGGGGATGAAAAAGGGTGGCAAGGTGGATTTTTCAAAAATTGTCCGGAATACAAAAACGGGGAAGCTCTCCGAGAAACCCGGCATGAAGAGTGGCGGCACGGTCCCCCCCAAGAAGGGTGGCATCATGATTATGATCGCCATGGGCAAGAAAAAGGGTAAGTGACATGGCCAAGAAACTTTCAAAGGCCCAAGCCAAGGTAGGCAAGGTCATGCACGAGTTCAAGACGGGGACTTTGCACACTGGGTCTAAGAAGGGTCCTGTGGTAAAAAACCGTCAGCAGGCAATCGCCATTGCCCTTTCTGAGGCGGGCAAATCTAAGAGGGGGAAGTAAGATGGCTAAGAGCGCAACACGTAGCCGTTTTGAACAGGCCTATAAAGAGGCACGAGACAACGGAGAGAAGACCTTCGACTTTGAGGGCAAGTCCTATAACACTCGCATGGCAGGAGAAGGTTCTTCTGCCTATGGCAAGACTATGGCTGCGGGTTCTAGGAACAAGGCCCGTTCTTCCGAGGACGCTTCTGGGGGAGAAGGCATTCGCGCTGCGGGACGCGCGAAGACGGTTGAGTCCGAGGACATGGCGGCTGGCTCCGACATGGCAGCGTCTGCTGCCAGAAACTCCTCGGACACCATCAATCAGCCTGATGTTGTCACAGGACCCAAGACTGGCATTGTTCCTCGCCGCTACGGCACGTACCGTACGGGTGAGTCTGACTCTGCCCCTGCTGCTCCCAGCAAGCCGTTCTTCACGTTGAACAGTGAAATGCCGCAGAAGCGGTACGGCACTGTCCGCACGGGTGAGGACTCTTCCAGCTCTTCGGAGCAGGGCTACCGTAAAGGTGGCATGGTAAAGAAAAAGGCAGGCGGATCCGTTCGTGGCGCTGGTATGGCCCAGCGCGGTCAGGGCAAGATGAGGATGTGCTGACATGGCTAGCCCATCCCCCACCGGTTTGATGAACATCGGCATGTTTGACAAACCCTCAAAGGAGAAGAAGATGGCAAAGAAACCCGGTATGTCCACGAAGCAGTGGGAAGGTTCTAAGACGGATCTTGCTCAGGACAAGAAGTTGGCCAAGAAGCGCGGCATGTCCTTGAAGGACTATGAATCTTCTGCTGCGGACATGAAACATGATAGCCAGCAGTCCATGAAGGGCCTCAAGGGCGGCGGCATCGCCGTCAAGGGCAAGGGCATCGCTCTCAAGGGCGGTGGTATTGCCACTCGCGGCATGGGCGCGGCTTACAAAAAGGGCGGCAAAGTTTGCTGAAGGTGACCTAGCATGACGGTTTCAGGCACAAAAGCGTTCGAACTTGACGTCTCCGATTACATCGAAGAGGCCTTCGAACGCTGCGGCGTGGACATACGTACGGGCTATGAGCAGCGTACAGCCCGCCGCAGCCTGAACCTATTGCTTGCTGAGTGGGCCAACCGAGGCCTGAACCAGTGGACTATTGAGGAAGAGATCATCACGGTCACGTCAAGCAGTGAACACTACACACTGTCGAACTCGACCATTGATATCATCTCCGCAGTGGTCCGGTTCACCACGAATGCCGGGACTCAGAATCAAGTTGACCTGACACTCAACCGTGTCAGCAGGGAGTATTATCTCAATATTCCCAATAAACTGACCCCGGGTCGTCCGGTTCAGTACTTTGTTGACAGGCAGATCACCCCGGAACTCTACATCTGGCCCAAGCCTAATACGACCTACTATGTCATCGTCAACAAACTCGTCCGCATGGATGATGCTGCGGCGGGGGCCAATACTCTAGCTATTCCGTTCCGCTTTTACCCCTGCTTGGCAGCAGGGCTAGCCTACTATATCTCCATGAAGAAGGCCCCGGAGCGTACTCAGATGCTTCGTGCGGCTTATGAAGAAGAGTTTGAACGTGCTGCTGGGGAGGACCGAGACCGTGCAGCCCTTAAGTTGACCCCCGTGCAGAACTTCTACCGGGTGGTCTAATATGAGCGCCTATGCCAGCGGCACAAAGTCAAAGGCTATCTGCGACAGATGCGGGTTTAAGTACTTGTACACCACCCTTCGGAAAGAATGGCAGGGCCTCAGAACTTGCACAGAATGCTGGACGCCAAAACATCCACAGCTTTCTCCGATATACCCACCCACAGAGCCACAAGCTCTGATGAACCCTCGCCCAGATCGATTTGAACCAATGGACGTCCCCGTTGGTCAGAGTATATTCCCTCTGATCGACAACATATCTACACAGGTCATCGTGAGTGTTGGCTCCGTTGATGTCACCATAGGGGGTCCATGATGGGCTGGACGTATGCCACGCTGGTGCAGGCCATAAAGGACTACACTGAGTACAATGAGACAACTTTCAATAGCAATATCAACACGTTCATCAAGAACGCCGAGGAGCGCCTGCTTTACGCTGTTGATCTTCAGGTCTTTAGAAAGAACGTGACTGGAGCATGTTCTGCTGGCAATAAGTATCTTGCTGTCCCATCAGATTTCTTGTCTCCTTTCTCCCTATCTGTAACCTCGTCTGGATCCACCGCTTTTCTAATGATCAAGGACGTCGAGTACCTTCAAGAGTACAACCCAACTGGCGCGCAGGGGGTTCCCAAATACTACGCTTTCTTCGACATCCATAACCTACTACTAGCCCCCATCCCAACTGCTAGCTATCCTGTCGAACTTCATTACTACTACCGGCCCGAGTCTATCGTGACCGCTGGTACAAGTTGGCTTGGGGACAATGCAGAGCAGGCCCTTCTTTACGGCTCTCTGGTTGAGGCGTATACTTTTATGAAGGGTGAATCTGACCTACTCCAGTTCTACAATAGCCGGTTCCTTGAATCCCTGAACCGCCTGATGAACTTCGGCGAAGGCCGCGAGGAAACAGACGCATACCGTGACGGCCTCATTAGAGTAAAGGCAAACTGATGCTTGTAGAACCCGCACAAGTCGGAACTTTTCAGGTCGATGTTGAGACCTCCAATAATGGGGGTCACTCCCCCGAGTTCTGGGCGAAGAGGGCTGCGGACCGGATTGTTCAGGCTGCGGATACGACACATCCGGCCATCCGCGATCAGGCGAACGCCTTCAAGGTAGCAATCGAACTTGTTGTCCTTGACCACATAAATCGTGCTATAAAGTGCGACAGATCGACAATCAGCTATCTGGTTTCAGAGGCTGGGCATCCCAAACTAGCTGAACACCTCAGGAGGCTCTGATGGCTTTTACCGGTAACTTCATGTGTACTTCGTTCAAGCTTGAGCTGCTGACAGGTACTCATGCTTTCACGACTACGGTCGTTCGTGCCCTAACCACGGCTGACACGTTCAAAGTTGCTTTGTACACGTCTTCGGCGACCCTTGATGCAACCACGACAGCCTACGCTGCAACGAACGAAGTTGCTTCTGGCGGCGGGTACACAACGGGTGGAAACAGCCTGACCAGCCCCACCACGACCAGTTCCGGAACCACGGCTTATGTGGATTTTGCGGACTCCTCTTGGACGTCAGCAACCTTCACTGCTCGTGGCGCGCTGATCTACAACTCCACGCAAAGCAACAAGTCGGTGGTTGTTCTGGACTTTGGTTCTGACAAGTCCGTGTCTTCAGGGACATTCACCATCGTGTTCCCAACGAACGATGCTACCAACGCCATCATTCGTCTGGCTTAAGGGAGGGGTGCATGGGCATCGTTTACCTTGAGGACGGGAGAATTGCCGACGAGTTCGTTATTGGTGAGGTTCCCTTCACCCTTAGCGATGCACTGGTCATGCAGCCAGAAGAGTACGAGAAGCTGACGCCCGAGGAAATCGCGGCCATGAAGCAGTCTCGTTACGACAAATGGTATGCATTCGTAACAACTCCCCCGGTTGAGGAAGTTCCTGTCGATCCTGCGGGGTAGCCATGGCAGATCGGTATTGGGCAAATGCAGTTAACGGCGCTTGGAGCGACGTTAACATGTGGTCCGCTACTTCTGGCGGTACTACAGGCGTGTCTGCCCCGACCAATTCTGATAACGCCTACTTTGACCGCGCAGGCACCTACACTGTAACGGGCAATGCCACTGCCCTTAACATGTCCGTCACGGCTGGGTTAGTGACGTTCAACCTCGGGATCAATGTCTTTGGCGGTACGGCCGCGACATTCTTCACCCTTGGCTCTGGCAACGTCGCTGCTTTCACGGCTTCCAGTACGACAAGTTTTTCGACAACTACGTCGATGACTCTGACAACTAATGGGACTGCTCTCAATACAAGCATAAGTGTTGCCTTTGGACGAAGTGGTATTGCTGGAACTATCGTTCTTGGAAGCTCGCTGACCATTTCGGGTACTGGCGTAAGTGGAACATCTGGTAAAGCCAAACTAGATTTTGGGTCTCTTGACCTAAACGGATACGCTCTTTCCGTTACGGGACCGTTCTTTATCAACACGGCTGCTGCCCATACCCTAGCCTTTGGGACAACTGGAAGCATCACGGTCAGTGATGTCGATGCCAATGGAACAGCCTTCAGTCTAACAGGCACCATCACGGTAACGGGTACTCCTGTCGTCAACGTGTCCTATAGCGGTTCGACTGCTACCAATGTCAACCTATTGGCTATGACTGAAGCCAACAGCATATCTTTCAATTTCACAACTGGTACCTACAACCTTACGTTCCTAAATGTCGCCTCCCATACCGCCCGCAGCGTCAGCTTCGCAGGATTTGGAGGTACGTGGCTCGGCCGCACAACTGCAAACACGATTTATGGGGACCTCACCCTATCCGCTGTAGCGGGGTTTTCTGTTGGGGCATCTACGGGCATTCTTACGCTCGGGTCTACAAGCGCCACAACAAGGGTTATTACTTCAAATGCAAAGGTCTACGATGGACCCATAACCATCAGCGGTACCTCGGGGCTCTACCGGCTTGCAGATGCTTTTACGATGGGCTCTACCCGTGCCCTCACCCACACCAACGGGTCGTTGGACCTAAATGGTAAAACGCTCACTGTTGGTACCACCTACACAACTGCGGCAGGAACAAAGAGCCTTACCTTTAATGGAGGCGAGCTTCGCTGCCCAGCGGCCACGACAACGGCTTTTAATAATGCCGCTCCCACAGGGTTCACGACAGTTGCGGGCACGGGTACCGGCAAGATAGCCATGACGGCAGCGACTGCTAAGACCTTTGTCGGCGGTGGTTCTACCTTCAATTGTAATTTGTCCAATGACGGTGCGGGCGCGCTCACCATATCTGGAGCAAATACTTTCACGGGAATTACAAACGGCGTCCAGCCAACCTCCTTCATTTTTCCTTCTTCGACCACTCAGACCCTGACGAACTGGACGGTAAGTGGTCTGTCTGGAAGTATCGTTACGATAACGAGTACCACGGCTGGTACTGCGGCAACCCTGTCAAAGGCCTCAGGTACTGCGGCATCCGACTATGTCAGCCTCAAGGATAGTACGGCATCGGGCGGCGCAGCTTGGTACGCAGGCCCTCTTACGCACTCTACGAACGTCAGTGGAAATACTGGGTGGACATTTACCGGTCCCCCTATCAGCGTGTCAGTTACGGGTGTGGCTGCGACGTCTGCTGTGGGAACCCCGTTAACTGGGGTAGTCACTCCAGTCAATGTTACGGGAATAGCTTCGACCACGGGCATTGGAACAACGACCGTCACGGTTACTTCCAATGCCACGGTCAACGTGACTGGTGGGTCCGCAACGGGTTTCGCCGGGTCCTCGTCTATCACCACAGCCACAAGCGTAATCTTTGAAGGGTGGAATAGGCCCCTTGGGTGGGGGGTAGGACCCTTTGGAACTGGGGCGGCCACGATAGGCCTTGCTACGGGTTCTGTTGGGAATGTAACTGTTGTAGTCAATATCAACGTCAACGTCACAGGTCGTTCTGCTACGGCTTCCGTTGGATCCCCTACCGTCGCAATCTCCGCAGATGCCTTTGTAACGGGGTTATCCTCCACGGCTCGTGTCGGCACCCCAACTGTTGTTGCTAGCGCCTCTGCAAGTGTGACTGGGTTAGCCTCTACGACGGCTGTAGGCAACGTTTACATTGACTACACCACTTACATTTTTGCGGTGGGGTCGGCGTCGGCGGGACAGGTAGGGTCCCCCACGGTTGTTGTGGACTGTTCTACCCCAGTGGTTGGCTCGCAGTCCGCCGGATATGTTGGTGACGCCCTAGCAGTGGTCAACAACACGATATTTGTGGTCGGCCTTGGGTCTACCACGTCTGTGGGCGTAGCCACTGCCGTGGTCAACGCTACCGTAAATCTTGCGGGCTTCTACGCAACGGGGTATGTTGGTCAAGTCCTCGTCTGGGGGCAGATTATCCCGGGGCAAACCCCTGTTTGGACCGAGATAGACCCAAATTTTGCTTCCTCGTGGAGCGAGATTACCCCATCCCAGACCCCTGTCTGGACCGAAATATCCGCTTGACGGCTAAGAGGACCCCATGACTAGCACATTCTCCCCAAACCTTAAGCTGGAGTTGATCACGACTGGCGAGCAGTCAGGCTCATGGGGCACCACTACCAATGTGAATCTTGGTACCCTGATCGAGGAAGCTATCTCCGGGTATGCCACACAAGCAGTTACAGATGGGGCCAATACTGTCCTTACTATCCCCGATGGCACGTCCTCTGTCGGTCGAAACTACGTCATCCAGCTTACTGGCGCACTCACTGCGGCTCGAACTGTGGAGGTCCCGGCAGTTGAGAAACCCTATACCTTCTACAACGCAACGACAGGCGGCTTTGCCGTTACCGTAAAAGTTGCCGGGCAGACAGGTGTGGTCATCACCAACGGCAAGAAGGCCATCGTCTACAACAATGGGACAGACGTCATCGAGGTGGCCAATGCCCCCGTAACGGAAGCCGGGACGCAGACGCTTACGAACAAGACCCTCACCTCGCCGACGGTGAACGGTGGTTCTCTTGTTGGTGTCACGGCGTCCATTGTCGCCAGAGTGTCCAGTGTGGCCTCTGCGTCCTCGGTCACGGTCGACCCAAGTTCGTTTGACGTATACGTCTACACCGCGCTTGCTGCGGCGCTTACATTCAATGCTTCAACGACGGGGTCCCCCACGAATGGGACAAAGATAACCTTCCGCATAAAAGACAATAACACGGCGAGGGCACTGAACTGGACGATATCTGGGACGGGGTCCTACCGGGGGGTAGGCCTTACCTTGCCCTCCACCACGGTGGCCGGTAAGGTGATGTACATCGGCTGTATCTACAACGCCGATGAGTTCTTCTGGGATGTAGTGGCACTCAGCACCCAATCGTAAAAGGCGCGCAAGATGACTGTATACTATTGGATTGGCGGCGCGGGTAACTGGTCCAGCACGGCCAAGTGGTCTCTGTCATCTGGTGGCACAACCGCTGGCGTTGTTCCAACCGCAACAGATGACGTTATTTTTGACGCCAATTCTGGGTTGGTGGGCGTAACTGCGACTGTCGATACCGCACAAACATGCGCCACGCTGACACTGACGCCGAGCGCCACGGTTGGCTTCTCCACGATAGCCATTACGGCGTCTTTGACTGTTACCGGCGCGTTATCCATGTCTGGGACGGCAGGCAATCGGCGGTTTCTTGTTCGTAGCACTACCTATGGCATCGCAACCAACTTCATCGTTGGGTCTGCCTCTGGCTTGTCGGACCTTGATTTCCGCGACCTGTTTGTCACGGGCGCCGCCGCTCCGTTAACGGGGACGCGCATTGGTGACTTGCGCGGCGTGACGGGCGTTACGTTCTCTACGCCAAAGACGGTGTATTGGAACCTCGCAGGCGCTCAAGATTGGTCTGCGAATGGATGGGCAGCTACGTCTGGTGGGTCGCCTGCCACAAGCAACTACCCGCTGGCTCAGGACACCGCTGTTTTTGATAATACCGGCAGCGTGACGGGGAACATCTCTATCAGCAACTCGTCTATTACATATACCGGAACCGTTGACATGTCGGCTAGAACAAGTGCGATGACACTTGTTTTTAATGCTGGCCTTACAGTATACGGGAACTGGGTTAATGGCAGCGGAACGGTTATCAGTGGCTCAAGCGCCATCACTTTTTCTGGCCGTAACACGCAATCAATAACCAGCGCGAGCAAAACATTCACTGCGCCAATCACCATCGACACCTACGGTGGCACAGTTCAGCTTATTGATCCACTTAACCTTGGTGCGTTGACCCTAACCGTCACCAACGGCACATTCACTACAAACGGGCAGAATATAACAGCAAACATACTTTCCTCATCTAATTCGAACGTGCGCGCCATTAATCTTGGCGCAAGTACGTTGACACTTTCATCTTCATCCCCAATTCTTTTTACAACGCCTACAAATCTAACTTTTAACGCTGGAACATCGACAATTAATTTAACTTCAACAGGCGCGGCAACCTTTAACGGTGGCGGTCTTTCGTTTAATGACGTGAGTTTTATCGGCACTACTGCTGTCACTCACGCCATAACTGGCGCAAACACTTTTGCCAACCTGACGTTTACAGCCCCTGCTGCTGCCGGTCTTATGGGTTGCTCTTTTGCCGCCAACCAAACCATCACCGGCACTCTCACATGCGCTGGCGCGTCTGCCATCCGCCGCATTTTCTTGCGTTCTGACACCGTTGGAACGCAGCGCACACTGACTTGCGCTACTGTCTCTGCGCAAGACTGCGACTTCAGAGACATTGCAATCGCTGGTGCTGCTGCACCCTACAATGCTGGCTCACTGCGTGTGGGCGACTGCGGCGGCAACTCTGGGATCACATTCCCCGGTACGAAGACGGTGTACTGGAATCTTGGTGGAACTTCAGCAAGTTGGTCCTCTACAGGCTGGTCTAACACTTCTGGCGGAACACCTAACGTCATCTATTTCCCACTGGCGCAAGATACTGCTACATTTGATACCGGCAGTGTCCCAACTGGTAACATTTCAATTGACGCAAATTGGAACATAGGTACTTTTGATGCGTCTGGTCGAACCGGCGCAATGGGACTGACCAATTCTGGCAATTCTCCGGTTGTTTATGGAAATTGGAGATTTGGAACGGGAGTTTCTTCTGTAAGCACAACAGGTGCGATCACTTTTTCAGGACGTGGTACTCAGACTATCACCAGCAATGGCATTACTTTTGGGTGTGCAGTAACCATCGACTCCTCAACGGGCACCGTGCAGCTTTCCGGCGACCTGACGCTTGGAACCACTCGCACACTTACCCTGACATCTGGCACATTCGATGCCGGAACGGCCAACGTGAGTGTTGGGCTGTTCAGTGGTGGCGCTGGAACCCTAAAAATGGGGTCCGGCACATGGACTCTTTCTGGCGTTGGAACCATTTGGGCAAATGGAACAGCTTTTAATAAAGGCACGGCAAATATCGTTTTGTCCGATACTAGCACTAGCGCCCGCACTTTTTCTGGCGCTGGATATAGCTACAACAAACTGACCATTGGTGGAACAACCGGCATCTCGACGTTGACCATCACCGGGAACAACCAATTCACGGAACTTGCCTCGACCAAGACGGTCGCGCACACGATTGCGCTTGGCGCGACAACGCAGACCTTTGGCGCTTGGACTGTTACCGGGACAGTGGGCAACGTAGTCACGGTCAGCGGCACAGCCACACTGACTATCACAGGCGCCCGTGTGTCTGGCGTGGATTATCTTGCGATGGGCACGACCGCCATCAGCACAACCTCGCCCGGCGAGTTTTACGCTGGCGCAAACAGCACTGGCACAGGCACGGGCGTTATTTTGACTGCTGCTCCTGCTGCTACCGTTCGATACTGGCGTGGCGGTGGTGGTACATGGGACACCGCAAACACAACGAATTGGGCTACTGCATCTGGCGGGTTAGGTCCAGCGTCTGTTCCTACGTCTGCGGATGATGTTATATTTGACACCCTATCAAACGGTACTGCCTACACCGTCACCTGCACAGCCACGCAATTGCGCTGCGCCTCGCTGACAATGGCTGGCCCTGCGACAGGCAACATTACATGGGCAGGCACTGCGCCGCTTGCTATTCATGGCAACGTGGTACTCCCTGCAACGGGAATGACGCGCACCTATACAGGTGCGATTACGTTGACCGGATCAGCTACGGGCAAGACGCTTACGACAAATGGCGTGTCATTGACGTCTGCTATTACTGTCAATGGTGTTGGGTGTGGTTGGACGCTAGGGTCTGCGCTTGTTGGGATTTCAAGCATAACTGTGACAAATGGCGCTATAGACTTTTCAACTTTTAATTTTACAGGAACACTTATAAGCTCAGTAAACGCAAACACACGATCCATCAACTTGGGATCAAGCACGATTGATTTATCAAGTACCAGTTTTTCTCTCAGCAGCTCGGAAGCCGAGCTGTCTAATTTAACATTTAGCGCAGGTACGTCTCAAATAAATCTTTCAAATGCTGGTGCTGTTACATTTTCTGGGGGAAATAAAACTTTCAACAACGTGTCTTTTACGGGCACGTTGGCAACAGTACTTACTATAAATGGCGCGAACACATTTTCAAATTTGTCGTTCGCGGGAAGAGTTCTGGGCGGAATAAACGCCATTATTTTTGGAGCCAACCAAACAATTACAAGCACTTTTACAATAAACACTGCTTTTGATGCCTCTGCTCGTAGTTTTTTGCAATCTGACACGCTTGGAACGGCTAGAACAATTACATGCGCGTCGTTTTCTGGAGCTGACGCTGACTTTCGCGACATTACTATCGCTGGCGCGGCTGCGCCTGTCAACGGAACACGCCTTGGAGACTGCAAAGGAAATAGCGGCATTACATTCCCAGCAGGCGTTCCAAAATACTGGAATCTTGCAGCGGGTGGAAACTGGTCCGCTATTGCATGGTGCTTGACTACAAGCTCAAGTGAAACACCTGTTCGCAGTAATTTTCCGCTGCCGCAGGATACGCCAACATTTACTGTTGCGGGCCTTACATCTGGCAACACCGTTTCAATAAATGCCAATTACAACATCGGCACCATCGACATGTCGCTCCGCACGGCCGATACAATGATATTGGCGACTGGCTCGCAGACGCCTTATGTCTACGGCAACTGGATCAATGGGTCTGGCTGCTCATTCACTGGCACTGGCGCAATTACGTTTGCCGGTCGCGGGTCGCAAACAATCACGAGTGCGGGTGCGGCTGCGTTTACGCAGCCATTTACCATCAACACCCCCGGAGGGTCAGTGACGTTGGCGGATGCGTTGCTAAATAGTTATACGTCATCTACGGCATTACAAATTACATCTGGTACTTTTAACGCAAACAATCAAAACCTAACTTTTTCTAGCGCGTCAGGTGGCGTGTCATCAAATAACTCAAATGTCAGGACGGTTGCAATTGGTTCTGGAGTTTGGACAATCGCTGGAACTGCCGGGTGGAATTTTCCAACGTCTACAAATCTTACCGTAACTGGCACCGGAACTATTAAACTGACAAGCGCCTCCGCAAAAACTTTTGCCGGTGGCAGCGTTTCCTATACCAACATCACGCTGGATCAGGGCGGCGCGGGACAGCTCAACATCACAGGTAACAACACGTTCAAAGACATTACCAACACCAGCGGCGTTGCCAACACGATCAGTTTTGCAAGTACAAGCACAACGCTATTGCAGTTCAGCGCAGCAGGCACATCCGGCAACCTTTTGACGATTTCCGGTACGTCAGCGGCTTCTCCAGCCACTCTGATCTACACGGGAGCTAGTA
This sequence comes from uncultured Verrucomicrobiota bacterium, assembly GCA_903854475.1. Classification (GTDB taxonomy): domain Bacteria; phylum Verrucomicrobiota; class Verrucomicrobiia; order Limisphaerales; family UBA9464; genus SXXZ01. Next base: position 39,248 of record CAINWP010000097.1, on the reverse strand, counting down.
CGGTTGGGTCAGACTACCTAACAATTAACAACATCAAGGCGTACCCCACAACCTCAACATGGTATGCTGGAACGCACTCTACAAATGGCGGCTCGCTGGGCTGGATCTTCACTGCAGGACCCACAGTGGGCGGCACCAGCAGCTTCTTCCTCATGTTCTAAGGGATAGACAATGCCGTTGCAGAAGCTCCAATTCAGGCCCGGCATCGTTCGTGACGTGACCGGGTATACCAATGAAGGTGGGTGGAGAGACTCCAACCTCATCCGCTTTCGTTTTGGGTACCCTCAAAGTTTGGGCGGCTGGCAGAAGTACTCCCTTACTGGGTCCTTTCTTGGGACCTGTCGGTCGATGCTGAACTGGGTCACCCTTGCCTCAGCCAATCTTCTCGGTTTTGGAACCAATTTGAAGTACTACGTTGAGAGTGGTGGCACCAACTTCGATATCACCCCCATTCGCAAGACGGTCGCCCTTAATGGGGCTTTCACCGCAGCCACGGGGCAATCCACCATCGTGGTGACTGATACGGGCCATGGCTGCGTCAATGGAGACTTCGTCACTTTCTCCGGAGCAGTGTCTCTCGGGGGTAATGTCACCGCAGCGATCCTCAATAAAGAGTACCAGATCACCTACCTGACGGCGAACACCTACCGGATCACGGTCAGTGTCACCGCAACAAGCTCCGACTCTGGGCATGGTGGCGCAAGTATCTCTGCCGTGTACCAGATTAACACCGGCCTCGACACACAGGTGGGTGGAACTGGCTGGGGCGCTGGAACATGGGGCCGTGGTGCATGGGGAAGCGCCACGTCCATCAACTCTGCCAATACACTTCGTCTCTGGTCCCAAGACAACTATGGCGAAGACCTGATAATTAACGTCCGTAACGCCGGTATTTACTATTGGTATGCTAGCTCTGGCGTGACTACGCGAGCGGTGTCCCTTGCCTCCCTATCGACGGATACCCAGACCCCGACAGTCGCCATTCAGGTCATCGTGTCTGATCGAGATCGGCACATCATCGCGCTGGGGGCCAACTATGGGGGGTCCACGGCCCAAGATCCTTTGATCATCCGGTTCTCCTCGCAGGAGGACCCGTTCACGTGGACTGCTGTAGCCACGAATACGGCGGGTGACCTTCGTCTTGGTTCAGGTAGCGCCATCATTAGGGGCATCGAGACCAAGCGCGAAATCCTCGTGTTCACGGACGTAGCTGCGTACTCCCTCCAGTACGTTGGACCTCCCTACACCTTCGGTATCCAGCAAGTTGGTTCCGGCATCAACGTGGGCGGGTACAACTGTTTTGCTACCGTGGACGACACCGTCTTCTGGATGGGCAAGAACTCGTTCTACGTTTACACGGGTAAGGTCGACCCTCTCCCCTGCCCCCTGAACAACTACATCTTTACGAACTTCAACGCTGACCAAAGCGACAAGGTCTTTGCTGGGGTCAACACCGAGTACAGCGAGATCTTCTGGTTCTACCCATCTGCAAACTCCATTGAGAATGATAGGTACGTCCTCTTCAACTACAATGAAAAGGTATGGGCCTACGGAAACCTTGCCAGAACGGCATGGATCGACCGTGGCGTTCGCACGTACCCGCTTGCCGCAAGCACGGATGGGTACATGTACAACCACGAAGTCGGTAATGACGATGGTAGTACGAGCCCCTCTACGGCACTGAACGCCTACATTGAGAGTTCTCCTATCGACATTGCAGATGGGACGCAGTTCTCGTTTATTCGTAGGTTGGTTCCGGATGTCGGGTTCATCGACTCCACGAACAGCCCTCGCGTTGACTTCATCTTGAAGACACAGAACTACGCTGGCTCCGACTATAGGTCTGGCTCTGACTCGGTTGCGCTGCAAACGGCCACGGTCCCCGTCGAGCAGTTCACGGAGGTAGAAAACGTGCGCCTTCGTGGGCGGTCCGTCATCTTCCGCATTGAGAGCAACCGGGTTGGAACTCGGTGGGTTCTTGGCTCCCCTCGTATCGAGATACAACCTGACGGGAGGCGCTGATGGACGTACGCCTTGTACCACCCGTCTTTCCACGGCCCCCGGAACAATACAATGTCCGCTATTTCTCCGACCTTCTTCGTGCTCTTGTATCGCTAGTAACCTATGTTAGCGCCGTGGGTGAGGGTCGACAAACGACCATTGTCCTGACAAACCTTGCAAGCAATGATGTAGGACTTGAGGTTGGAACAATCTTTCAAGTCAATGGGGCACTTCGTGTTTCAGTGAAGTACTCTCCCTACGTGGCCGGGAACTCAGCCCGGGGCCGTGTTGGATCCGTCACTGTAACGACCTAGCATCTTGTGTTAAACCCCCTGTCAGGGTAGATTTAGCCTGACACGCTCATAGGAAAAGTCCATGCAGGGCGACCAACTTATTCAAGACCCGCAGTTTGCCGGTCTTCTCTCAAAATCCCCCTTCAAGCCTCAGGATCTTCCCGGGCTATCGTCTGCTATTGCTGGTGCCTATGAGAAGATGCCTCCTGAAATTCGAAAGAATTTGAAGGAGGCTACGGACAACCTGAACCAGATGCCCTTGCAGAACCTCAAGGCTATCTCACAGATCCTCGATAGCATCACCAAAAACAAAGACCGATACCCGGAAGTTGTTGCGCAGCTTGTCAAGTCCGGAACCTTTGAGAAGGGCGACCTTCCCGAGCGTTACGACCCCAAGCTGATGGCGGTCGTCAAGTCCCTTGTCGGGCAGGCGATTGTAAAGAAGATGTCGGCACAGGCCAGCCCGGGGTACGCGAAGGGTGGCATTGTCGGCCTTAGGGATGCTGCGGAAAAGGTGCGGAGCGCCGGTCGTGACGGCGACACAATGCTTGCCCACATCAACCCTGCCGAGGCCGCTATGCTCAAGCGGGCAGGTGGCAGCGGGACGATCAATCCGGAAACCGGCCTCCCCGAGTTTGGTGTCTTCAGCGGCCTTGGAAACCTGTTCAAGATAGGTGCCCAAGTCCTTGGGACTGCTGTTCTGGGGTACTATCTCGGCCCTGCGGCGGCTGGCGCAATCGTCGGCGGCGTGTCTTCCCTTGTATCCGGTGGTAGCCCCGCAGATGCCATGAAGAGTGCCCTAATCGGCGGCGCTATGGGCGGTCTTGCTGGGGGTATCAGCAGCGTTGCCGGGGGCGGCGGTTTCTGGGAAGGCGCTACGTCTGGCGGTAGCCTGCTTGGCAGCAAGCCGTACGAGACTTTTGCCTCCAAGGCCCTTGCCGGGACAGAGGCCGGTAAGACGGTGTTTCCCGACAACCCGGCAGATGCGCGCCTTGCTCAAGCAAATGCAGACGCGATTGCCCTCAAGCCCAGCACCAATACGGCCACCGGTGCGGCAATCGGCATGAACGAACCGGACGTGGCTGCTGCGGCCAAGGCTTCTCCATCGTCCTTTGATAACCTTTCGAAGTGGGCTTCGGACAATAAGTGGCCTCTTCTTGGAGCGGGGGCCTTGGGCCTCTATGCCATCGACAAGTCTACTTCGAAGTCCAACCAAGGAACGCCCCTCAATGTGGACCCCGCCGTGACGGGTCGAACCCTTGTTGATGCGAACCCCAGCAAGTACCGTCTCGACCTGAGCAAGTCCTCTGGTGGGCGGGCCGCGAATGAGCTGACCCCGGTCATCGCTCCGAGCAACTACATCAAGACAGATCTTGTTCAAAATGACGGCCCGAAGTTCTACGACTACAGCAGCGTCAAGTACCCCAACATGTTTGACTACCAAGCCCCCCAGTATGCGAGATCTGGCATAATGAACGCTGCTGTTGGCGGGGCTATTGATGGGCCGGGGACCGCGACCAGCGATTCAATTCCTGCCCGTCTCAGCGATGGAGAGTTTGTGATGACGGCCAAGGCCGTCCGTGGCGCAGGCAACGGCGACCGCAAAGCCGGGGCCAAAAACATGTACGACCTCATGCACAAATTCGAACGGCGGGCTTAAACATGGTTGACGTTACCTCACAAACGCAGATCATCCGCGAGGCCCCAGACCTCGAAGCCGAAAAACTTGGCCTAATCGATTCCGCAAAGGCGCTTGTTGCGAAGGGGATCAACCTTCCGATACAGCAAGTAGCGGGGATGACTGACCAGCAAAAGGACGCCATCAAGATGGCGGGCCAAGGTGTCGGTTCATATGAGCCGTACATCAAGAACGCTGGAGAAGCTTTTACCAAATCTGCCGAGGGTTACGCGGGTCTTCCGGGGTACGGGATTGCCGGGATCAACATCGCCAACGCTGCTGGCAAAAAAGCCGTTGATGGCACGACTGATTACTCTGACCTCGCCACCCGCATGGCGGCGTCTGGCGCGCAGAACTACGATCCAAATTCCGTATCCACCTATATGAACCCGTACCAGCAGCAAGTGACGCAGAACGCTATTGCTGAGATGAACCGTCAGGCTCAGATCCAGCAGGCGACAAACTCCTCCGCAGCTTCTAAGGCTGGCGCTTTTGGCGGTAGCCGCTTTGGTGTCCAGACTGCGGAAACCAACCGCAACCTTGCCGAGGTCCAAGCGAAGAAGATCTTTGAGGACTATTACAACAACTACGCGCAGGCTCAGAAGTCCTCGATGGATGCATGGAACTCGCAGCAGACCAGAGCCCAGAATGCGGGGACCACGGCCCTTGGCGCAGGCAAGGCTATTGGTGACGTGAACATCGCGGCGGGCACACTCGGTGCCAATGCTACCCAGAATGCCGGTAACTTGCAGGCGACCAGCGCGCAAGGTATTGAGAGCCTCGGTAAGGACACCGCTGATCTCGGCCAGAAGCTTTCGGCCTTGCAGCAGGGCGACACCTCGTTCCTGTACAATGTTGGCCAGAAGCAGCAGGATCAAAGGCAAAAGGAACTGGACACCGGCTACAAGAACGATGTGGCTGCTGAGTACTTGCCGTTCCAGCTCACCTCTTGGGCCAGCGACATCTATAAAGGCATCCCGTCGTCTCAGCAGACACTCAGCTCCACGACGTCGCCCTCGCCGTCGCTGGCTTCGCAAGTCGCTGGCGGGGCCACCACTATTGTTGCCGCAAACCAACTCATGAAACCGTAGGTCATGGCCATGAATGACTCCACCCTTAGCCGCCCTATGTTCCAGCGGACGCCTGCGATGTCGGCCCCCTCGATGCCTGCCACGGGCATTGGTGGCATGACGACGCCTGACCAAAATGCCATGGCCCTACGCAACATGTTTTCTCCGCAGGCTTTCAAGCGTGGCGGCGAGGTCATCGATGGCGTGGCGCACTTTGCTGAGGGCGATGAGGTCGTCGCGCCTACCACCCTCGGAGGACAACCGGCCCCGCCCCCGGCCCCCGCTGGGCAGGAGGTTCCGGACAGGATAGCCCGCGAACTTTTGGGGGCGCGTTCAACTTCTCCTGCGGCCCCGCCGACCACCTCTAATGTCCCGGTGCAAAGGGGTATTGAGGCCAGCGAGGCCGGGCAACGGGCCATGGCCAAGATTAGTGCTGGTCGCACGGGCCGTAACCCCAGCCTCGTTCAGGAGGGTTTTGCCGACCTTCAACGCATAACTGACGAGGCGTACGCTAAAGCTAACATCCCTGCGGCTTCCCCCGAAGAGTCGTTTCGTCGTGTGACATCTGGCTTTGATACCAACACTCCTGAGTCGCTTGCCCGTATGGAGGACAAGGATCGCCTTGATCAGACCGTCCCCGGCGGCATGTTCAGCCGGTCTGTGGCTTTCCCGTCCGCCCCTGCCCCCGCCACCCCGCCACCCAGCCCGAAGGATGAATCCATCCAAACAAACCTTGCCGCCATCAGGGCTCGTCGTGAGGAGGGGGAGGCTGCTCTCAAAGCCCGCAAGGAGCAGTCCGATAAGCAACGTGAAGAGAACAAGTGGATGGGCATCCTTGCCGCTGGACTTGGCATGATGTCCAGCAAAAGTCCCCGTTTTGCTGGCGGCGTTGGAGAGGGTGGGTTGCAGGGTCTTCAGACGTTTGCCGGTCTTGAGAAGGGCCGTCGCGATGACGAGGCCGCGCGCCGCCAAGAAGATTACCAGAGGCAGCAGCTTTCCCTTCAAACGCAGCAGCTTTCGCAGCAGAAGGAGATTGCCTTCGCGCAACTTGCCAAGGACCCGGATGCTGTCCGTACATATGCCGCCCTTGGCGGGTGGAAGGCCGGGGATCCTCCGGAGAAGTACCAGCAGGCGGCTCTCGATGGATACGAGAAGACGCATGCGGCGGAGCGCATGAGAACTCTTAACGACTACGTCAAGCAAGCCGCCGTGACGGGTGCCGATCCAGAAAGTGTGAAGAGGGCCAACGCCGAGCTTCTACGCCTTGGCCTTGGTAACAACAGCCAGTTTAAGCTTCTTGGCGCTAAACCCTAATCAAATGAAAAGGCATGGCCTATGGCTGTCTATGAGGTCCAAGCGCCTAACGGCACTATCTTGCAGATCGAGGGTCCTCCGGACGCGAAGCCGCAGGACATCCTTAGTTATGCCGAAACCACTGCCTACCCGCAGTACCTAGAGTCCATAAAGCCCAAGCCTGAACGAGGCGTTGGAAGCCTGTTCATGGACTCTGCAAAGAAGCAGTTCGGGCAGATGGGCAGCACTTTCGGGGATGTGATCCCCGGGGCTATTGCGCAGGGTGTTGCCGACTATGCGCCCGAAAGCGTGTCCAACTTCTTGGGGGCGCAGGGCTATGCCGAGCGCCAGCGCAAAGAGGCGATGGACACCGCACGGGAACTTGAGAAGAAGTACCCCACTCAGTACGAGGATTACCGCAGTGTCACCGGACCGGGGTCCGCTGCCGGATACTTTGCCGAGACCGCTCCAAGCGTGGTCGCTCCATGGGCCGCTATCGGCGCGGGCGCGGCCACCGGCGCAGTTGCAGGCTCCTTTCTCCCCGGCGTTGGAACTGCCATCGGCGCAACCGCTGGCGGCATCCTTGCCGGGTTTGGTCTGGCCTTCGGCGAGAGCTACCAAACCCTGCTGGAGAAGACAGGCAAGCCCCAGCTTGGAGCCTCCCTTGTTGCGGGCGGCGTCAACGCAGCCCTTGAGCGAGTAGGCATGGGCGCTGCCCTCAAGGCTGTTGGTGGAAAAGCGGCAAAGGATGCCGTTGTCCAGAACATCGCCAAGCGGTTTGGCCTTGGTGTCGTGGAAGGCGCTGCTGCGGAAGGCCTTACGGAAGGCGCGCAGGAGGCAGTCAACCAAGCGGCGGCATCCATCGTTGACAACAACATTGACTTCTTCACGTCTGAGAACTGGACCAAAATCCTCGACAGCTCCATCCGTGGTGCAATCATTGGCGGTCCGGTGAAGGGCGTCAGCAATGTTGTGTCGGGCGGTCAGCCGACCACGGACCAAGGTCAAACCACCACGGCCCAAGGACCAGAGACTACCGAAGGCACGAAGCCAGAGACGCCTGTTGTTCGCACTGCCGAGGAAGAGGAAGCGGCCAAGAAGCGGGACGAATACCGCGACGACCTCTACAATCTTGGTTGGACTGACGAGGACATCGACAAGGTTCCGGTAGGGGAGCTTGGCTCGATTGCCTCTGCTGGAACTCACCCCGACGATTACTTCTTCAAGAAGGCCGCTGGCGCTTCCACCTCTGCGGAGGGGACTGCAACAGAAACGGGTGGAGCAACCGGCACCGAGGCGGGCGCTACGGCTGCGGAGGGCGAAACGGCTACAGAGTCAGGTGGCACAACTGCACCTGTTCCAGAGCCCGGCCCTACGCCCCTCCCCGAGCCTGCACCCGGCCCGGCACCGTCACCTTCTCCTGAACCCGCACCTGTCCCGGCCCCGGCCCCGGCCCCCAGCCCCGAGCCCGCCCCTGTCCCGGCCCCTAGCCCCGAGCCCGCCCCTGTCCCGGCCCCTAGCCCCGAGCCCGCCCCTGTTCCTGCGCCAACACCTTCTCCAGAGCCCGCCCCTACCCCTAGCCCCGAGCCGACTCCGGCACCCGTTCCTGCGCCTGCCCCCGCTCCTCCCGCCCCCGGCCCGACGCAGATAAAGCAGGCTGCTTCGATCTTCGAGATTGACCCGAAGGTTGAGAAGCGGATTGAGGCCGCAGTCCCCGGCGTCGTGGATGTTATCCGCCAGATCCACCAGAGGATGTTCCCGGGAACCTATCTGCGCCTGCGCATCGGTACAAACAACCCTCGTTCTTGGGGGCAGTATGCGCCGTATCAAAATGCGGATGTGAAGCAGGGAGCTTACCCGTCTCCCGCCGGAAGGTGGAGCGGGACTATAAGCCTCAACCTGAACCGGATTTTCAAAGACACAGGTGGAAGTCAGGGTAAAAAAAAGCCGCTTGCGACAGAACGTGGGAGGATGGCTGTTTTGCAGTCACTCTTCCACGAGCTTGCGCATCCTTTGGAGTATCACTGGATCGCTAATCTCCCCAAGGACCAACAGTTGGAGATCTTCGACCAGTACGTGAAGGAGCGTAACCCCAACACTCTTGAGCGGCTTGTCCTCACGCAGGCCATGCTTGGCAAGGGCGCACTTGTAGATAAGAATACACTCGCGTCAATCTTAAGCCGGTACAAGCTAAGTCTTTCAACCTATAGAAACTTCATGGATAGTGAGGAAAAGCAGGCTGCAACTGGAACCTTTAGCAAATCTGATGCGGACGATGTTCGGAGCGAAAAGTATCTTGGCTATACCCGCAATTTCTCCGAGTGGGTCGCAGAGACCGGAGCGAAGTGGTACGCCAAGGAACTTGAAGGCCTTGTCCCGAAGACCACTTTCGAGAAGTTTCAAAAATCTATCCTCGACAATCTGCGTAGCCTCTACCAGCAGATCGCTAGCCTTCTCGGTATCACCCCCACAGAGGGTGCTTTCCAACGCCTGTTGCGTAAGACCTACGGAATCAAGATCCAGACGCCCGGTCTTAGTAGCGTCCAATCTGATTCAAGGTTGATATATTCTGCCCCGGCTACATCTAAGGGCGGTGTGGCAGCGCCTTCCATACAAGAGTCTGTTGCTCCTGAAAATGTTTCCCGTGAAACTCCGGAGCAGACGGCGAAAATCAACGCTGCGAACGCGCAGATCCCGGCGGATGCTAAAGGGTGGAAGGGCTACGGGGACCTTGTCCGCAACGAACCTCGCGGCATGATCCCGTGGTTCCACAAGTTTATGCGCAGCCTTGTCGGTGCAGAGCCGGGCGAGTCTCTGGGCAAGGCCCTCTTGCGCAACACGACCCTGTCCAATGAGCCTTTCTTCGCTCGTGCCGACACCCGCAATCTCGGTAAGTTCTTGGAGGGTCTTCTGAACTCGACCGGTCGTGTGATGGGCATCGTCACCATAGGCCCTCTTGGCTGGAACCCCGTCACCAAGACGTTCTTCTTCCACAATGGCCCGAAGGATAATCCGCTTCTGAAGATCTTTGAGAAGGTCGGCATCCAGAACATGGAGCAGGCGCAGATTGTGTTTCTCGCCCAGCGTGAGCTTGCCCTGCGGGCGGCGAAACAAGTCGGAACGGTTAGCAAGACTGGCATCATGTTCCGGACGGTGAAGGACCCAACCACTGGCGAACTTAAACAGGTGTATATCACCACGCCAGAGCTTCGTGCGATTGTTGCTTCCGCCGACAAGGAGATCTTGGACGCAAGCCGGGAGTTCCAAGCGTTCAACGACAAGATGGTTCAGATGGCCATCGACACCGGCCTGATCCCAGCATCGCTTGGCGAGAAGTTCAAGACGCTTATGTACACACCTATGTACAGAGCGCAGGACGAGGCCATGAAACAGGACCGCAACATCACCCTCGGTGATGATGTGTACAAGGCCATCCGAGACCCTGAGTCGATCAACGCCTTCAACAAACAGCTTGCTGCGGGCGGGGCCATCCACGGCAACCTCTATGAGAATGTCCTGCGCAACTACAACGCAATCGTCAGCGCCGCTGTGCGCAACGTGGCCTATCAGGAGACAGCCCGTACCCTCACGGACGTCAAGAAGGCTGGCGGCGACGACACGATTGCCGAGATCGTCAGCAAGCCCGGCGTCGATAAGGAAACGGGCCGCGCCACCATCACCTATCGGGTGAACGGCGAGGACAAGCATATGCTTATCCACGACGCCCCCATGTTCCAAGCTATTGCGGCCCTCTCCCCCAAAGAGAAGAACGAGTTTGTCCGTACCGTCGGCTTCTGGACAAGTTTGCTGCGGACCGGCGTCACGTCAACGCCCGGCTTCCAGTTGACCAACTTGATTCGTGGTCTTGTCGAACTGAAGATCAAAACAGGCATGCCCATCACCACAATCCTCAAGGGCACCCTCGACTCGGTAAGCGACGTCTGGAACAAGAAGGGGGCCTACTCCGAGATCGTAGGCATGACGGGCTTTGGTGGTTTTGGCTTTGGCTCTGGGTATCGAAACCAAGCCGAGTACATGCAGCGCGTCTACAAGTCGAAGGAGCAGCCGCTTAACGCTTGGAACAACTTCGCCCGCGCCTTTGACAAGCTGGAGCATATCGGAGAGGTGACCGAAATGGCCCCGCGCCTCGCCTACTACAACTACCTCCAGACCAAGAAGGGTGGCGGATTGTCCAAGGCGGACGCTGCGTGGGAAGCGGTCAACCTTGTGAACTACCACCGCAGTGGCGCAGGCAACGGCATCCTCGGAAGTGTTGTCTCCAACCTCATCCCGCTGACCCCATTCCTCACGGCCCGTATCCAAGGCCTGTACCGGCTGGCAGAAACGAACACTGCTGGCGCTCCCGACACGCTTATCGGGAAGGGTGGAACCGCTGGTATCACGAAGCAAATCATCACGCGCGGCGCTATGGTTTTTGCCATCAACGCTGCCGTGGATTTCGCCTATGGCGATGACGACTGGTACAAGAAACTGTCCGTGAAGGACCGCCTTTCCAACATGTACGTCAAGGTCGGAGACACCATTGTCGCCCTGCCCCGCGCGTTTGAAATCGGGGAACTCTTTGGTGCCCTGCCTACTCTTGCTTTGGACTCAATCCGGAAGAATGATGGGCACGACATCGCACAGGGCGTGATCGAGTTTGGGAAGAAGACATTCTTCTTGGAGGTGATCCCGCAGTTTGCAAAGCCCATCGAGGAGATCTACGCAAACCGGAATGCCTACACTGGTCAGGACATCGAGACGCTCGCCGACAAGCGCAAGCCAAAGGAAGAGAGGTACGACGAGTATACCAGCAGCCTTGCGAAGTATGCCGGTCAGGTGTCCTCCGCCGTGGGGCTGTCGCCCAAACAGGTTGATGCTCTGATCCGTGGGTATACCGGCAGCATGGGCATGCTCTTCCTGACTACGGTTGACGGGGTGACCAGCGCAGGCGGCACTCGTCCTGCCGGTGTCTTCGGTGATCCGGCCAGCGTTCCCGGGATCATCGGTAACGTGTCAGGTGTCTCCCGCATCCTGAAGACCGAAGGGCAGATCAACAACAAGTTCATTGGCGACTTCTACGAGATCAAGCAGAAGGTCACGGAGATCGCCACCTCGATGACGGAAGCTGCCAAGATCGGGGACATGGAGACGATTAAGAAGCGCGCTGATCAGATGCCTGCGGCACGTGGCCTATACACCGCATTCAATGCAGCGAACGAGAACATGGGCAAGATCAACTCGCAGATCGACACCATCCGCAGGAACCCCAAGATGGAACCTGAACAAAAGGCCGCGCTCATCGAGCGGCTGACCTTGGTCCGTGGTAAACTGGCCGAGCAGATGGTAGATGCTGCTAACCGTGCGGGGGTATACAGGTAATGGATCCGTTTACCCTATTGGCTATAGCCAAGGCCAGCTTTGAAGCTGTCAAAGCTGGGGTGGCCGTGGGCAAGGAGATCCAAGGCGTAGCCAAGGACCTCGGATCACTGTTCGACAGCGTTGCGCACATCACTCGTCTGGCTGCGGAACCGCCGCATGCCAGTCTCTTGTCTGGTAAAACTGCCGAGCAAGTGGCGATGGAGGCGTATGCCGCCAAGGCTGAGGCCGAGCAAATGATGGCGGAACTCAAGAACCATTTCGTGGGCGAATATGGAATCGCTGCATGGGATAATATTCTTAGTGAGACGACTAAAATCAAGAAGGCTCAGAAGGCCGCAGCCTTACAGGCTGAGAAGGCTCAGGAGCAGGCCCTTGAAAACATGGCTAGTATCCTGCTCGTCATCTTGGCTGCGGCCCTGATCCTCGCTACAATAGCCTTTGCTCTTTACCTCCTCCTGCACCGGTGAACCATGGATCTTCTTGCCAAGTTTGGACCCCTGCTGGGTCAGGTTGCCCCCTCCATTGCCACCGCCTTGGGTGGTCCTCTTGCTGGCATCGCCGTCCGTACCCTATCGAACGCCTTGTTCGGGCATGAGGACGCGAGCGAGCAGCAAGTGTCGGAGGCTCTGGCTACGGCGACCCCAGACCAGCTTGCCGCCGTCAAGAAGATCGATGCCGACTTCAAGGTGCAGATGAAGACCTTGGACATTGACCTTGAGCGGATTGCTGCTGGGGATCGGGATAGTGCCCGACAGATGCAAGCTGCTACGAAGGACTGGACTCCTAAAGCTCTAGCCTTCTTCATCACGTTCGGTTTCTTTGGCGCCCTGATCTGGGTCATGGTGTTCGGAATCCCAAAGACGGGGACCGAGGTCCTTCTGATGATGCTGGGCTCCCTGTCCACCTCATGGACAGGTGTCGTACAGTTCTATTATGGTTCCAGTGCCGGGTCGAAACAGAAGACCGATGCCCTGACCAGAGGTGAAAAATGAAAGAGAACTTCGACGACTGCTTCGACCGTGTCATCAAGCACGAAGGCGGTTTTGTAAACCACCCGAAGGACCCGGGCGGCATGACGAACTTGGGGGTCACCCGCACGGCGTGGGAAGCCTTCCTCAATCGGGATGTCACCGAGGCCGAGATGCGCGCCCTCACCCCCGGCGCCGTCAAGGCTTTCTACAAAGCCCTGTACTGGGACAAGCTGAAGTGCGATGACCTTCCGTCCGGGGTGGACTACGCAGCCTATGACTTTGCGGTCAACAGCGGGGTGGGCCGGGCCGCGAAGTATCTACAACGTATAGCCAATGTCACCGACGATGGGGTGATCGGAAAAAAATCTGTGGAAGCAATCTGTGCCTATGATCCGGCCCAGATGGTTAACGATCTCTGCGACATGCGCCTTAACTTCTTGAAGTCCCTGTCCACCTTTTCGACCTTTGGCCGTGGGTGGGAGAGCCGGGTCCATGACGTAGCAGAAGTCGGGGCAGACCTGACCAAGGAGGCGTAGGTGGCAAAGACCCCGGCATGGCAGCGCAAGGAAGGCAAAGCCCCGAGCGGCGGGCTCAATGCCAAGGGCCGCGCGTCTTACAACAAGGAGAACCCGGGTAAGCCCGGGCTCAAGGCCCCTCAACCGGAGGGCGGTCCCCGCAAGGACAGCTTCTGCGCCCGCATGAAGGGCATGAAGAAGAAGCTTACCTCTGAGAAAACGGCTAATGACCCCAACTCCCGCATCAACAAATCCCTGCGGGCATGGAAGTGCTAGATCAGCCACTCCTTGTGGCCCTCTTTTAGAACGAGAGTAGCCACATTGATCTTCTCCCGAAGGGCGCGGAGGATCTTCTCATCGACCGTACCCTCGGTTACAATGTCAATGTATGTGACGTTGTTCCTTTGCCCAATGCGGTGAGCGCGATCTTCGCTCTGCAATCGAATCTCTAGATCATAGTTGTTCGAGAAGTAGATCACCGTGCTGGCCTCGGTCAGCGTCAGACCATAGCCACCGGTCCGTGGTTGGCCAACAAAGAAGCGAAGCGGATGAGCTGGATCTTGGAAGTCTTTAACAATCTGTTGGCGTTCGTCAGGCGTTGTTTCGCCATAGTAGGAACGTACAGACGGGGGTCCATACTCCTTGGCCAACGCACGTTCGATCATTTGGATGTCGTAAGTGTAGTTCGCCCAGATGATGACCTTGCCGTCGACTTCTTCGAGGGCACTGAGAAGCTCATCAAATTTGTCCGACTTCATCTCAATGACCGTACCGTCGTCGGCCTTGAAATATCCCGAGCAAATCTGCTGCAAGCGGATAATTTGCGTCAACACATTCTGAGCTGTGAGCGTCTTTCCCTCAAGCTCTGCAATCGCGGCCTTCTTGACAGTGGCATAGATTCGAGCCTGTTCATCCGTAAGTTGGACGAGGCGTTTAGTGTACACTTTTTCGGGAAGGTCTAGGCAGTCCTTCTTCAGGATGCGGTACGAGAACTTATCGAGACGTGCCGAAAGTTCGTCTAAGTTTTGGTACCCCACCACCTGATTGAACGAGTGTGCCCCCATGCTACGGCGCAGCATGCGGCAGTACCTACCTTGAAACGAATAGAAACTTCCAAAACCCAAGATCCACTCATCCAAGAATGCACATTGTGTGTACAAATCCATGGGGGTCTTGGTGATCGGGGATCCCGTCATCACCCGGCGGTACTCAGCCGCCTTGCCCGCACGGATGATGTTCTTTGTCCTCAGTGCCTTGGCGTTCTTGATCGTCGTGCTTTCGTCCACGGCCATCAGAACTTTCTTGGCCCGCATGAACTTCAGGGCAAAGGCCAAACCTTTTTCTGTGGAAAACGCCTCGACGTTCATCACCACGACCTTCAGGTTCTCATCGTCCGCCAAGCACTCGTCCAACCTAGCAAGGTTCTTCTTGGACATCCCCGGATCCCAGACCGTCACGTCATAGAGAACATGCTCCGGCACATGTTTGGGAAGCTCGATGGTTTCCCAGTTCTTGTACACACCCTTCGGTGCTACAACGAGAAAGCCGCTAATCTTTCCCCGGTCGTACAGCATCGAGACAGTGTCTATGAGGATCTTCGATTTGCCCGTCCCCATCTCTGCAAAGATGGCGAACTCCTTGTCGCTCCACGACTTACGAAGCGCATCCATCTGATGCTGGTACGGCTGCATGCGGAATTTGTAACGGTCAACGATGTCCATGGTCCGTGGCCCTTTCTGTTTGGCACGATGATGATATGCCCATCCGAAATTATTTTGCAAGCCCGCTTGACAGACCCCCGGGGGTTGGGCGTAGGTTGTCAGCGTCGAACGGGGAGAAAGCCGTGACTGTTTACATAACGCAAGAAGTCCCGGGGCGCGACCTGTCCGACGCTCTGGAGTTTGGTGATCTCGATATCTTGCTTCCCGCAAAGGAGCAGATCTCGTTGTCAGCCATGCCGACGGTGCGGCGGATGCAGCGTAAGCTGGCGAAGTTCACCTCCAACGATTACCTTGTGCTGTCCGGTGATCCGGTCTGCATTGGGATAGCATGCTGCCTTGCTGCTCTCGCTAACAACGGGAAGTTCAAGGTGTTGAAGTGGGACCGTATCGAAATTCGGTACTATCCCATCGATGTCGATCTGTATCAACGCTAGGAGATAGAAAGTGGACCTAGAACTTGTTGCAATGCAATTGTCCAGCGTGGACAACAACGACCTGAGACAAGTGTCTGGCCTTGTGCGCCAGCAGTTGCTCTTGGAACAACGTGTCGAGGACCTTGCTGCCGACCTGAAGAAGGCGCAGGCAGATCTCGCGCATATCTCTGGCGAGGCCCTGCCCGCAGCACTTGCTGAACACGGCCTCACGGAACTGAAGATGGCTGACGGTTCGAAAATCACAGTCGCTACTATGATCAGCGCCAGCATCACCAAGGAGAAGGCGTACGAAGCACATGACTGGCTGCGTTCGAATGGCCATGCTGACTTGATCAAGAACACGGTGTCCGTGTCCTTCGGCAAAGGCGAGGACGAGAAGGCTGCTGCGCTGATCAGTCAGTTGGATGCGCAGGGGTGGGCCACAGACCAGAAGGAAGCTGTACATCCCAGTACACTCAAGGCCTTTTGCAAGGAGCAGATCGAGCGCGGGACCGACATCCCCAGCGAACTGTTTGGTATCTATATCGGTCAGAAGACCACGATCAAGAAAGGGAAGTAAGATGACCAAGAACGCTGTTGCCACTACCGCTACGACAGGAACCGCTGTCGCCATCGCCGGGGACTTCGAGGAGTTTGCCGGGCTCGGTATGGATCAGGTCCGCACCGAGGACATGTCGATCCCCTTCCTGCGCGTCCTCGCCCAGCTTTCACCTCAGGTGAACAAGCGTGACGGGGCCTACGTGCAGGGCGCTGAAGCCGGTATGATCTACGACACCGTCGCCAACGAGGTGTTCGATGGTGAGGCCGGTGTGCTTGTTGTTCCCTGCTATTACAGCCGCCGCTACGTTGAGTGGAAGCCCCGTGAAAAAGGGGGCGGATACGTGAATAGCTATAACGCCGACGACAATATCGTGAATACCACTTACCGTGATGACCGTGGCAACGACGTGCTGCCCAACGGTAACCTCCTCACTAACACGGCGCAATTCTTCCTGCTCCGTCTGGACGATAGCGGTATCCCGCAACGCTGCCTGCTGACCATGACCTCGACCCAGTTGAAGAAGGCTCGCAAGTGGGTGACGCAGATGCAGTCTCGCACAGCGATGGGCAAGAATGGGCTATACACCATGCCCATGATGTCTCAGGTCTATCGCCTGCGCACCGTCGAAGAGCGCAACGACAAGGGCTCGTGGTTTGGATGGGAGGTTGCCCATGAGCGCAGCGTCAACCTTAATCTCCAGAACGACAAGACCCTGTTCCAGATGGCCATGGACTTCTCCAAGTCGGTGAAGGCGGGCGAGGTTAAGGTGAAGGAGGATCAGGGCGAGCAGGCTACCCCTGTGCATGACGACTCCGTCCCGTTCTGATGGCATACCGGGGGACCACAGGTTGGTCCCCCTTTTAATTGAGGCCGAAGAATGGACCTTGCACAGAGATACTTTACGCTGTTCACGGGCAATGGACGGGCGCACGGAACATTCAATGTTCAGAACGACCGCCAACGTGATGGGAAGAAACAGGGTCAGGCGCGCATCCTCCGTGATCCGCCGACCGTGAACCATTGGACTGAGCATCTGGCCGGGGGCACAGGGCTTGGCATCATCCCTATCAAGGATAACAACAAGTGTCATTGGGGGGCCATCGATATTGACGTCTACAACTTAGACCACTCCGCCTTGATCCGTCAGGTCGAAAAGCACCAACTGCCGGGTGTCGTTTGCCGCTCCAAATCAGGGGGCGCTCACCTGTACTTTTTCTTCACCGAAGAGTTGCCCGCTGCGGATTTGCAACCAAAGCTTGTCTCGATGGCCGCGCTCCTTGGCTACGCTGGATCAGAGGTGTTCCCTAAACAGCAAGAGATCCTTGTTGACCGGGGCGACACCGGCAACTTCCTCAACATGCCTTACTTCGCAGGCACACGGACTACGCGATACGGTTACAACGACAAGGGAGAAAGCCTTGGTCCAGAAGAGTTTGTCCTGTTCGCCGAAGGTCGAGCGGTATCACCAGATGCTTTTCTCGATTATGAAACGGCACCTAAGAAGGCCGAGGAGGTTCTTCCAAAGGGACCACCATGCCTACAGCAACTGGCAGCACAGGGCTTCGGTGAAGGTGGTCGCAACAATGCGCTCTTCAACCTCGGTGTCTATGCGCGTATGGCTTCACCCGACAAATGGGAGGAGCGTGTCCGTCACTACAACCAGACCCTGATGATCCCCCCGCTCTTCGACAAAGAGGTGGAGATCATCATCTCCCAGCTATCGAAGAAGGAATACTTCTACAAGTGCGATGACCAGCCCATCGCCAGCTACTGCAACAAGGAAGTCTGCATTGGCCGCAAGTTCGGGATCGGCCCCGGGCAGAAGTCCAATGACCTTGGCTCACTGACCAAGATCAATGGCGACCCGCCTGTCTGGATCATGGACGTGGACGGCAAGCGCGTGGAGTTGGCGACAGAAAGCCTCGTCATGCAGAAGCAATTCCAGAAGGACTGCCTGAACCAGATCAACCTGTACCCCAAGACTATGAGCGAGAAGGCGTGGTCCGCGCGCATGCAGACTCTGCTTGCCTCGCTCACCATCATCGAGGTCCCGCCAGAGGCCACTGCCAGAGGCGAGTTCGAAGAACTCCTCATGTCCTTTTGTTGCGACCGTGCGCGCGGCGTCGAGCGTGAGGAGATCCTGCAAGGCATCGCCGTGTGGGTGGACGAACACGTCTACTTCCAACTGCGCGATCTACAGAAGCATCTGAAAGCCAACGCCTTCATCAAGTACAACAACGTCCAGTTGGGCCTGCGCCTTAAAGAACTCAAGGCAGAGAAGGTTGACTGGCGGATCAAGGGCAAGACCGCCCACCTGTGGTTCCTGCCACAGTCCTACTTCCAAGGCGTCGAGGACATCAAGCTTGATCTCCCGGCCCTCAACATTGTGGATCCGTTCTGATGCACATCATCCTTGGCCCTCCGGGAACCGGCAAGACTACCCGCCTCCTCACCATGGTCGAACAGGCCATGGACCGTGGCGTCCCGCCCGACAGGATCGGGTACTTCTCCTTCACCAAGCGCGCTGCGGAGGAGGCGATCACCCGCGCCGTCAAGAGGTTCCACCTGTCCTACAAGGACCTCCCTTACTTTCGTACCCTGCATAGCCTCGCCATGCACCGGGCGGGGATCGACCGCAAGGACGTGATGACCCTTTCTCATTACCAAGAGTGTGCGGATTGGCTGCACATAGGGTCGTTCATCGAGACGCGCCCGATGGAGGAAGGCCCGTACCAAGAGTACGGGATGGGCGACCGCTTCCTTGAGATCATCAACATGTCCCGCATCTGCATGATCCCCCTGCGCATGGTCTATAATAAGTCTCCCGTCTCCCTCACTACAAATTTCTCGAAGGTCGAGTACGTGGACCGTGGCCTACGGGCCTTCAAGAAAGCACATAACCTCTACGACTTCACCGACATGCTGGAGATCTTCCTTGCCCGTGAGCTGTCCCCCCAGTTCGATGTCGTGTTCATCGATGAGGTACAGGATCTGTCTCCCATACAGTGGGCCATGGTCCACCAGATTGCCAAGCGCAGCAAGGAAATGGTGTTAGCAGGCGACGATGATCAGGCCATCTATAGGTGGGCTGGAGCCGATGTCGAGTACTTCATCCGCCTGAACACGACGAGCGAGGTCCTCGGCCAGAGCTACCGCATCCCTGCCCTGCACCACAGCATGAGCCAGCGGTTGATCCAAAGCATCCACAACCGCAGGAAGAAGGAGTTTCTTCCCCGCCCGGAGAGCGGCTCGATTTTCCGCCACCGGCACAGCGAAGAGGTCAACCTCGACAACGAGGACTGGTTGCTGCTCGCTCGCACCCGCAGGGATGCCAAGAGGCTTGAGGCCGAGGTGAGGCAGAGAGGCCTGCTGTACTCGTTTAGTTTGTCCAAGGACATGAGCCACCAGTGCGTGGCTGCGATCCAGCTCTGGGAGGCCCTGAGGCGCGGGGAAAGCATCACCGCAAAGGACGTTCGCTACGTCTACAAGTACATGGTCCTCAACAAGCAAGTTCTGCGGGGGCATAAGACGCTGCCCGATATCCCTGAGGATACGCTGCTGAACATTGAGGCATTGAAGATGGACCATGGGTTGGTCACGGACGAACCGTGGACCGAGGCCCTTGCTGCGATCCCCGAAAACGAAGTGATCTACTACAAGGCTTGCATGCGCCGAGGCGAAGACCTCACCAAAGAACCACGCATCCGGATCTCAACTATCCATTCTGCAAAGGGTGCCGAGGCAACTAACGTCTTGCTTCTCACCGATTGCCCACAGCGGATCACGGGGGGCAATGCAACTAGGACTGAACTAGACGACGAGAAGCGTGTATTCTACGTCGGCCTGACACGCGCGAAGAAAGAACTCCACTTGATTCATCCGATGAACTCTAGGGGCTTCCCTTTAATATGAGCAATCCGGACCGTGAGGTATATATTGCCTGCGCCTGTGGCAAGGATGATGCCGTAACGACACTGCGTAAAGTGAGGAACGCATGGCCGTTCTGTTCCTGCCGACAATCTATGAAGGTGAGCAATGTCATTCCAGTACACGCACGAGACAGAATGGGTGATGCCGGACAGCTTCCCGGATTTGTCCGACGCCCGGCTTATCGCGATAGATCTTGAGACCTATGACCCCGGCCTGAAAGAAACAGGGGCGGGGTGGGCGACAGGCAACGGACACATCATTGGCATAGCCGTCGCCGTGGAGGGGGCGTCGTGGTACTTCCCCATCCGTCATGCGAACGGCGGCAACCTCGATGCGCGCATGGCCCTGCGCTGGCTGGCCGATGTCTGCTCGAACCCCGACTGCACCTACGTCTTCCACAACGCCATGTATGACGTGGGCTGGATGCGCCGGGAGGGCGTCGAGATCAAGGGGACCATTGCCGATACGATGGTGGCTGCTCCTCTGCTCGACGAGAACCGCTTCAGCTATTCGCTCAACAACCTCGGGTTCGACTACCTCAAGGAGCGCAAGGACGAGCGCGCCCTGCGCGAGGCGGCGAAGGAGATGGGCCTCGACCCCAAGGCCGAGATGCACAAGCTGCCTGCCCACTTCGTCGGCCGCTACGCTGAACAGGATGCCGCCCTTACCCTGCGCCTGTGGATCCACCTCCGGAACCTGATCGTCACCGAGGAGCTGTCCTCGATCTTCGATTTGGAGATGCGGGTCCTGAAGGTCTGCCTCGCCATGCGCGCCCGGGGTGTGCGTGTTGATCTTGACAAGGCAGATCTGGTCAAGAAGAAGCTGCACCTACAGGAGTCGAGCATACTCGAGTACGTGCGAGATACCTCTGGCGTGGACGTCAACGTCTGGGCGGCGGCGTCCGTGGCCAAGGTCTTCGATGCTTTGAACCTGACTTATCCCCGCACTGCCAAGACCGAAGCTCCGTCCTTCACCAAGAACTATTTGGCCACCCATTCGCACCCGATTGCCAAGGCTATCGTCAAGGCGCGCGAACTGAACAAGGCCCGCACGACGTTCATCGATTCGATCACTAAGCATACGATCAACGGGCGCATCCATGCCGACATCCACCAGCTTCGATCCGATGACGGCGGTACGGTGACCGGGCGCTTCAGCTATTCAAACCCCAACCTTCAACAGATTCCTGCGCGCGACGGTGAGATCAGCCCCCTGATCCGTGGCCTATTCCTTCCGGAGGAGGGGTGCCAGTGGGGCAGCTTCGACTACTCGTCCCAAGAACCTCGGATCGTGGTCCACTATTCCCAGATCCTGTCACTCGGCGGAGCGGACAGCTTTGTGAAGGCCTATCGGGATGACCCCCGCACGGACTTCCACCAGCTTGCAGCCGACATCGTGGGCGTCCCCCGCAAGCAGGCCAAGACCATCAACCTCGGCCTGTTCTACGGGATGGGGGTGAACAAGCTGGGCGAGCAGCTCGGTCTCGACATCGATGCCGCCAAGGAACTGTTCAAGACCTACCACGACAAGGTCCCCTTCGTCCGTGACCTGACCACCCGGGTGTCGAAGACCGCCGACCACCGAGGCGTCATCCGCACCCTGCTCGGGCGCCGCTGCCGGTTCGACCTGTGGGAGCCTGCCACCTTCGGGGTTCACAAGGGTCTGCCCAAGGAGGAGGCGCGCCAGACCTATGGCGACACCACCATGCTGAAGCGGGCATACACCTACAAGGCACTTAACCGGTTGATCCAAGGGTCCGCTGCGGACCAGACCAAGAAGGCGATGGTGGACCTCTATGAGGCTGGCATCCTGCCGATGATCCAGATCCACGATGAGTTGGCCCTGTCCGTTGAGAGCAAGGAACACGGCCAACGGATCATGGAGATCATGCAGAGCGGCGTCGATCTTCTCGTTCCGACTGTCGTAGACGCAGAGCTAGGCCCTTCGTGGGGTGAGGCAACGAAGGGCCTAGACGAGGCTTTCGATTAGGATTTCCCACCATCGATGACCTTTAGGTCGGCGGTCGAGGTAGTTTTGATCGAGGCGCATACCTTGCGCATCATGGTGTAGGTCAGATCCCTAGCCGTGTCGTCCTTCGAGGATTCAGCGAACTGGGCCAGATGAACGAAGGCGTAGGCGCGTTGGGAAACCGGGTCATCGAAGATCGGCATCTCATCTTCAACGAGTTCGATGATGTCGTCGTCCTTGCTCATCTCGACTTCCTTCTGTCCATGGTTTGGGGGGTGTGTAAGCCCTCGAGGTAGTCAATGATCTGCCAACCACTGACCATGATCTTCGGCTTGTGCGGTTGCCCGTAGGCGTTCTTCCCGGGCTTCAACGGAAGGGTGATATGTCCAAGGCCCTTGTCCTCGATGAGCTTGTCTAGGGCTTTTCGGGTTAGGTTCAGGACGTTCGCGGCCTCCGATAGGGTGTAGAGAACCTCGAACCGCACGACCTTTTCTATAAGGAAATCCCTCGAAGCGTCAGTCTGAACCCAGACTTTTCTTTCAGCCCTACTCCGGTCCGCTAGAACCTTTTGCGCCAGTTCTAGCTCCTTGGACCGTGGCCGCATGATGTTCATCTGCGGGTTCTCGGTGTTGATGGCAGTCGCCTCGGCGAACAAGGCTTCTTCTCGTGTCATGTACTGGGTCAGCGTGACCGAAGACATTTTGTCGAACCAGACCGAGTTTTTCTTGTGTTGTTGCAGGCGTGAAAAAAAACTGAGCGATATCCCGACGTAGATGAGGTTCTTGTCACCATCAAACACTCGGTACAGGTATGTCTTCCTGTCAGACATCGATGACCCCCATCAGAATCCCTTTGAGGTAAGCCTTGTCTGCGGCCTTTAGGAAGTACCCTTCGCCGTACTGGGTGAAGATGCACACCTTGATCTTGGCAAGCTTCGACCGCAAACGATACACCATCATGCGGTCGGTGTTGTGGTGGCGGCGTTCCCCGTGGAAGGTGGAGAACAGGGGCTTCAAGTCGTCCGAACGGACCATATCCTTCACGAGCAAAAGCTCAAGGACCGAGGCCAGTTGTGTGGACAGTTTGAAAATCCTTTTTATATCAAGGATGTAGGCGCTTGTCTCTTCCATTCCACGGGTCCCGTCGTCGGTTACTTTATTGACGATTACTTGACGTCGTCAACATTGTCAACGACTTCGCTGTCGTCATCTTCCTCGGTCTCCTCCTCGTACTCCTCGCCATCCTGTTCGGGGTCATACTCTTCGTCGTATTCCTCATCGTCCTCGAACAGGTGATCCTCTGCGTCTTGCAGCACGACCTTCTCGTCAAGTTCGGCGATCAGGGTGTAGGCGCGGCCCAGCAGGCCACGGGGATCGAGGCGCTTGTAGCGGTGGGGATATGGGTCCGAATTGTCAACGAAGTACTCTTCGATATCGGACAGCAGGCTATCAATCGAAAGACGCATTGTGCTTCCCTTTCCAGATAAGAGCGGACGGTCGATCCGCTCGGGGATAAGACCTCTTTTGTGTGACACCCTCAGTACCTCCGAGGGTGCTGCCCGTCTTCCTTGGCGAGGTATTCCTCGACGTCACACAACAGGTTCTTCAACTCTGGGTTCATCATCTTTCTCTCCTGACATGAAGGCTTTGTGGTCACGCACGGTCATCTTGGCGCTGGCCAAGAACTCTTTGTTGCTGAACGTCATACGCTTCAGCTTGTTGAAGATCGGACCCTTGCTCCACTCCCCAAAGACCGGCTTCGGGTCGGCGCTTATCAGCTTGGTCAGGTTCCCGACGAAGTTCATGGGCCACACATAGTCATCGCCCGCATAGAATACGCAAACGTCCCCGACGAACTCAACGCCGAGGCCTTTTATTGTTACGTTCTCCACCACCAGTGTCGGCAGATAGGTCGTCATTCCTCGATCCTTTCTTGATGTAGATAAGGGGGTAGTGGTCCGCGCACCATGGTCTTGCCGTGCCCGGGCAGGGCTGACCACAAAGGATCCGGAGACCGGACTCGGTGACCATGTCAGTGACCCACCTACACTGGAAGGGAGATGCACTAACAACGGTACAGATACTGTCTGCCTCATGCATCTCACCCTCCAGCTTTGGCTAGGCTTGTTGAGCCGGGGGATCGATGAAGGCGCTCTTTGCAAACTGCGCCGAGAACGCAGTGTAATTGATCTGATCGATGTAGCTGTCCTCGTGCAGAGGATCGTAACGGCGACGGGCCAGCTTCACAGATTCCAAGACCACGGAGATTTCGTACTTGGTGAACACCCTGCCCAGAAGAAGGGACGCGATCTGCGCCGTCGTCTCGAACATGTCGTCCTCATTCCCGTAGGACTGGGCGCGTTGGTTCACGGTGTCGATGCAGGCGTTTAGGACATCTTTATGATACATGCTTGGTTTCCTTTTCGAGACGTTTAGTGTGGCGTTCGATTCCATTCATCACCGATGTGTGGTCTCGTCTCATTCGCATTCCAATGTGCAACAGGGACATTTTCGCTTCGTGACGCATGCGATAATACATCTCCTGCCTTGGAATAATGTACTGTTTTGTCCGGATATCGGAGAGGACATCCCTCAAGTTCACGTGGTACTTGTCGCAGACCTCCAACTGGATGGATCTCCAGATTGGGACATATTCGAGCAGTTTGGTGAACACCGAGGGCGAGAGTTTAGGCGTCGGCTTGGGGTCCGGGGGCATAGGAATCTTCACCGGGGGCGGGGGCGGCATCCTCCGGTTCTTCTTTAGGAGGATCGATGCCTGTTGAATCTGGGCGTTTAGTTTTCGTTTCCTTTCTGTGGCGTGGGCCAGCCAATCGACGGATGGGTCTACGCTTGACTCTATACTCATGGCTCATTTCTCCACGAGCCACAGGCGCACATGGCCCGGCCCCTCATCGTCCATGGTCCGTTGAATGGCCTTCAGGTTCTCGGGGATCTGTCCCAGCTTCTGGTAACGGCGGAAGCTGCCCCGCGCAGCCGATGCGGAGATCTTTCCGACAACTGCAAAGCTATCCCCCACCTTCATGGTAAGCCATGGGTAGAGAGGAAGGTTGCGGGTTTCGCCCTTGGGCAACGGAACGTGGCGATCTATTTCGATGGTCTTGTTGGACATGTTATTTTCCCTTCAGTTCACCCATTGCGTTGCGCGCGGCGCGCAGCATCCCGATGGTCGGCGCGTGATCCCACGCCTCGCGATCATCGTCATTCTCTTCGGGGTCATAGGCGTCAGCCCATTTCGCGAAAGGCCGCAGCGCCGCCTCCAGCTTCTCGATGCGGTCGGCAGAAAGCAGTGCGCGCCAAATGTAATCGGCTTGCATTTCATCCCACTCTTGGCGCGTCTCTGCTCGTTGGATGCAGATTTTGAATGATTCACTCATCTTCCCCCTCCAGTGTTTTGCGGGCGGCAATCAGGTCGGAAGATGACGGGGCGCAGCCATTCATTTCGCACCATTTATGGTATGCAGCCAGCCACTTGGCGTCGTCCTTCATGACATATTCAAGCGTTTCGATGTGGTGGGCGGCTTCATCAAGAATCTCTTCGTCGTCGTCATAAATCCTACTGGCCTCAACTTTATCGCGCAGCCGCTTCACAAGATCGTCAGTCATCTTTCCCCTCCAGTGCTTTGCGGGCGATAACAATTCTCTCAGACAGTATCTGCGCGATGTCGAGCATGTTGGTTACAGAACTTGTTGACCACTCTGTTTCATATCCGTCCGCCACCTTTGCCAGCGCCGCCTCCAGCTTCTCGATGCGGTCGGCATCAAGAATGCGTTTCATTGTGGCGATTTCTAAATCGGCCTCCAGCTTCTCGATGCGGTCGGCAACTCCCTTGTAGCTCTCATGCCACATGGATGCTTGAACTTCCCAATAGTCAGCGCGGCTCATCTTAATAGATTGCTCTAGCCGCTTCACAAGATCGTCAGTCATGGCGCGTTCCTCATGATGTGGTAAACAGGAACACGACGCAGAAGAACAGGGCAAAACCTGTGCTGTCCGCCATCGCGCATGTTGCCGCCGCAATGATCAGGATGATTTGTAAGTGGATCATCAGTTCATCGCCCTTCGGTGCTTTTCGGCGTCTATCCGATGTCTCAGTAAGATTCCGACAGCCGTGCGCAACTGCCCATCAAACATGTCCAACTGCTCGTCGTGGCTGGCCCCCCGGGTGGGCATTTGGACGATCAGCGTGGCGGCGGCATAAGTCAGGGCGGTCATGGCCACATAGTCTACGTTCCCGCTCAAGACCTTCAGGATCTGCGACTCTAGCCCACACGCTAGCGTGTGGGCTTCATCGTTGGTGAGGGGTTTCGTGGTCATTGCTTGCTCCTGCAATAGGGTTTCTGGGTGAGCTTCAGGCGTATCGCCATGGGTTCAAACTGACGGTAAAGACCGCCAGAATATCTGGCACAGTCCAAGGCATGGCCACCACGGATCATGGCCTCGTTGAGGTTCAGGCCCTCTGCCGTGTAGCAGATTCCCACCAGACGGTTGTAGGACCGCTCTCCACTCAGTTCGCAGCGGACATACTCGGTCTTCCTGACGAGGGCTCGCAGGGCCTCACGGGCCTGTGGCCCGTGAGGCTCGTCAAGTTCCTCAGCATCGACCCCAAACAGGCGAATGGCCTGTCCGTGGATCGTAAGTGTATCCCCGTCATGGACTGACGGGGATCCGGCTATGACGGCGCAGATGGCGAGGACAGAACAGATCATTAGCCTTCCTTCCGAATCGGGGCCATGCCCAGCTTCTGACGCAACTCGGTGAGCCTGAACTGATATATCAGGCGCGCTTTGCTGTTCGGGCGGCAACGCTGGAGGCGGTTGGACACGTCGGCGTATTGGACATCGAGGGGGCGAGGCTTGGACCCCGGCTTACGGCCAGCATTGCTGCGCTTGCCACCCCGAGGTTTCGGGGGCGGGGCCACGGTCACGCCCTCGGGGTGTTTGATCAGGCTTCTGGCGACGACCTTGACCAGCTTGTCAAGGCGCTCGGCAACAAGGTCGAGCTTCGCGCCGTGGATCACCAATGCCGCTTCACGGTCCGCGAGCAGTTCCTTGCGCATGACGTCGATCATGGAACGATTAGCGAACAGTTCCATCTCGACGTTGTTCACCTTTTCCATCAGGGTGTCGGTGGCCCGCATCACGGGGCGCAGCGCCAGTTCGAAGGCGGCGAGGTGCTTGACCTCAGAGGCGGTGATCGTGCGCCTCAGTTCGCGCAACTGTGCGACTTGGTCCACGGCCCTTGTGGTCTGGTTCACCGCGATCTCCGTGAGGTTCTTGATGGCCTGCATGGCCGTCAGGTGGTCGGCATGCATCTGACGCAGGGATAGCTCCAGTTCGGTCGGAGCGGGTCCCTTGGCGATCACGTCAACGGCTTCTTTTGCAGAGGCGGGGATCCCGCCGAGATAGCTGAGGAAATTCATGTGCTGTTCCTTTCTTGGGGTTAGGCTCCATAGCCAAATGACCGGAACGACCGGTATTCTTCCTGCTCTTCATCCAGAAGCTGCTCGCCGTACAAGACCTCGCGCACCAACTGGTCACGGATCTCGACAGGCAGATCCATGGGGGCCTTGCCGTAGTAAGCGGAGGCGAGGTCGATAAACGCACGGAAGTCAGCGTCCAGCGGCTCACGGTCCTTGATGGATCTCGAGCCGTGGAAGCAGTCGACGATGTCGGGGTGAACCGTGTTGGCCAGACAGGCGGCAGCTTCCTCCTCGGTGGCAAACGCACCGAGGAAGTCACGGTCGAAGACGGACCCGTCGTCGAGGACGGTGTCCACATAGGCAGCGTGGGGCCTGACAGGGAGGGATGGGTTGTATTCGTAGGTGAACACGTAGCGCATGCTCATAGGATCTCCCTCCGGTTCAGAGCGCCAGCGTAGGCGTACAGGGCGGCGGTGCGGATGGTCTTTCCGTTCTTCACAGGTTCGGGGAAGATGGCCGCGAACTGGCGACCACGCTCATAGGACCACTGCTCGTTGATGCAGAGGGGGTAGGCGTCGTAATTGAGCGGCTTGCCTTGCAGGAAGGACCGGTGACCTTGGACAAAGGACGCCCGGCGCATGACCGTGCGCAGGGTCACCTTGTGGGTCTCGACTTGGCGAGGGGCGTAGGCCATCAGACGGTCTCCACGTGGGCTGTGGTGCCGTGTCCGTCCCAAGAGTAGCGGGTGCGGGGGGCAGAGCGGCCAAGGATGCTGGTGACCTCGGGGGTGTCATACAGGGACACGAGCTTGGACAGGTCATCCCGGAGACGACGGATCAAGACGGCCTCGAACGGGGTGTCCCAGTACAAGGCGGAGGTGGTCTCGGTCAGGCTGCGCGCGTGATGACGGACCTCGGCGAGGATAGTGTGTTCTGTCTCGGTCAAGTTGGACATATGGCTCACCTTTCTTGTGAGTGCGCACCGAATCAGTGAGCATGGGATAGGTATAGAACACACTATGTGGGTGTGTCAACAGGGGTCACGATGTTTTTTGTGTCGATCAGCCAGAGGCGATAGCCCTCGGCGGTCTTCTGTGTGGCCGCGACCCATGTGGAGGGGATCTTGCAGTGGACCGTCAGGCGATGCTGGTACAAGGAATTGCGGGCGGACTTCATCTCGGCCTCGGTCAGGACGCAGAAGCTGTCGCCGGGTTTCATCTCGGTCCACGGCCACTTGCGGGGGAAACCAGAATAGCGGGCGGGAAGGTTCGTTGTGAAAGGGACGTCGGTCTCGATTTTTACCATGATGGGCTCCTGAACAGGGGGTGACACTACTTTATTGGGGTACGTTTTGCATGTCAAGGGTCACGGGGTCCGAGGACCACGGTCCGTTTGCCGTATTATGGAACCTGGATGCAGGGGGGGTTCTTCTATAGAGAAAAGCAAAAATCCGGGGGTTGTCGCAGGGTGTGTCCCTAGAATACCGGGGGATCGCAGGGTGTCCGGGGGTTAAACGAGAATTGGAGTTTTCCGGCCGCGCGCGGTAAAAGTAGAATTGTCAACAATGTAAATCACATCGCGCACACACGCAACGGACCCCTTTTTGAAAATATTGAAAATACCCTGCGATGGGTGTGATCCCCCGGTATTCTAAGGGGACACCCTGCGACAACCCCCGGATTTTTACTTTTCTCTATGCTAGAATGGGGCCTCGGACACCGATGGAGGGCCGCATGGCAACCGCCAAAGCAACGCACAAGCCTAAGATGGATATCCTTGTAAATCCCAAGACCAAGGGGCTGACCGAGAAGCAGGAGAAGTTCTGCCGGATCTATGCCACCGAGGACGTCACGCGCACCGAGGCGGCTCGTTTGGCCGGTTACGGTGACGGCACAGCGTCATGGGCTGCGTCCCGGTTTTTGAACGGTCGGGATTACCCTCACGTTTTGGTCCGTATTGCCGAGATCAAGGAAGAACTGTCCCGCAAGTACGAGGTGACCTTTGACAGCCATATCCGCCAGCTTGCTAAGATTCGCGACATGGCTCTGGAGAAGGGAAACTACACCGCCGCCGTCGCGGCAGAGAAGTCTCGAGGACAGGCCGGTGGTCTCTATATCTCCCGCAGCGAGATCCTTGTGGGAAAGATCGACCAGATGAGCCGCGAGGACGTCATCGCCGAGATTGCCAAGCTACAGCAGCAGTTCCCCATCTTGATGAACTCGACATCGCCCACCCTCGACATGGTGGCCAATGCTCGGGATCCCGATTCGCTGCCCGACTTCATCCCGGAGGAAGAGCGCCAGCGCATGGCCGAGGAGATCGACCTTTGAAGACCGAGGCAGAGATCTGGAAACGCCTGAAGCGAGAAACGGATAGAAACGTCCACTGGACGCGAATTGAGGCGCGGGTAGGGGCGGGTATCCCCGACATCAATGGGGCCTACCAGTGGCCCCCTAATGGCCAGCAATCGCCTATTGAGATCTGGGTGGAACTCAAGGTCTGTAAAACCAAGGCTTACAAAACAGCCGGGTTGTGGAGACCTGCGCAAATTGCGTGGCAAACCGCGAGATCTAGGGTTTCGCCATGCGTCTGGAACATGGTCAGCCATCCTGAGGCTCAAGTTCTCAAGATCTACAGTGGTTCACGGATCACGGACCTTTGGGACGACACCACGGGAAAAACTGAACCAGATCAGACACTTAGCTATGACGATCCGTGGTCCATGTTCCTCGACTTCGCTGCGGCGCGGGCCTTAGATGCAATTAGACCCATGCGCCAGACGCATGGCTCGCGGGCCTTAGATCCAATCGCACAGGCGGGTTCAACACTCTGACGCAGAAAAACCCCCGGATGTTTCAACATCCGGGGGTCGCGGGCCTTTGAGCGCGGGCCTTAGATGCAATGTTTCACGTGTGACAATAGCCGTCGCGCTCGATACAAAGCCACATCCCCTGCCACTGGACGCATATCGCGCCGTCGCACCCGAACGTGGGCTGAACGGACGCGCGGAATGCGCGATAGGGAATCCCCAGAGGAGTGCGGGAAAAGACGCGCCCGAGGGCGCGCCGTTGTTCCTTGGTGGTGGTGATCATGATCAAACCCCTACGAATCGTTTAGCAGTCGCGCCGTGGGCCTCAATTACAATTGACGCGCGGGCCTTGGCGCTCTGCCCGCCGCATGCTAGGCAGTCTGCGCAGACGGTCTTCTGGCCAGCTTCCTTTGACGCGGGGCAAGTGACTTCACCCTGTAAGCTCGGCGCGCCGATAGCCTTCACGCGAAACGTCCGCCATCCCATGGCGTGGGCGTCGGCGTGGTCGGCCGTGCTATCGGCGCTGGCCATGCAAAGAAGTTTGAACGCGGCGAAACGCTTGTCGCGCCATTGGTGGCTGTATCCGTTAATCGCGGCCGCGTTCAACGTGCAAGCGCGCCAGATCTGAAACGGCGCGGCCGTCGGGTCCCCATAGGTCCCCATACGAAACGCTAGTCCCGCAAACAAGTCTGGCAATATGCGAGTGTCGTAGTCAACGCCCGGCTCCGCATAACGCCCTCTAGTCAACGCTCCGTAAACACTGGCAACGCTGCGTCCCACGTTGACATAGCATGTTCCATTGTTCGCGGGCCGATGCATGCAAGCCCCGCAAACACTGCTATCTAGTCCCTCGCGCAAAGCCCGCATAGGGTCGGCGTCGGCGCGAACAATGAAGGTTTGAACCATCGCGCCCGTCTTGCTATTTGTGCTAGCGTCGGTGATGCGGTTTGCAATGACGACAATGGGCGCGCCGTCTAGCATGCTCGGCCCACGGTATAGAATGACTCCTGTAAACGTGCCTTTGCGTAATGCTTTGATCATGTCTGCGGCTGATTTGATCATGGCGAAAGCCCTTTCTGCGGCTTGTTAACGGTGTAAGTATAGAGAACAATAGGGGGAATGCAAGCTGTTTTTGAATTTATTTTCGCCATGCGTCTGGCGCATAGCTAGTCGCTCGGGCCTTTCGCGCGGGCCTAAGATGCAATTTATACAAACTAAACCACGCGCCGCTCGGGCTTTCGCGCGGGCCTAAGATGCAATTTATACAAGCCCCGGCAAAAAAATATCCCCCGGCCTTTCGACCGGGGGATGGTGGCAGGGCGGATCCGGATTAGCGGCGCGCGGTCAGGGCCTTCAGTTCGGCCTTGACGCGCCGCGCCGTCTCGCCGCGCCACGTCGTGGCATTGGACAGGAAATAGAGGATCACGGTCCGCGCGTCGTCATAGCCGTAAGTGTCGTCTACGGTATGAAGGAACCGCATTGCGCCAAGATAGGGGACCGCGCCAAAGTAGGGCTTGGTCCAATCCTTGATAATCTCGTCAGCGATTGCGTGAATGGGTCGAGTCATGGTGCGTTCCTTTCTTAGAACAATGAGAGCGCGGCAACCGCGCCGATGAAGAGCCAAGTAGCAGTGAAGAGGACGGTCTCGATTGTCTGGATCATGGTGTTCCCTTTCTCTGGAAATGGGGAGAGCTTGCGCTCTCCCCGGTCGATCATCTCTGGACCACTGGGAGCGCCGCTTCCATGGCCCAGATCCATTCGTTCACGTCGGCGATGGCTTGGTCATACTGGCCCCGCTTGTACGTCTTGCCGGTGATCCTGCTGGCCATTGAAAACGACCGGGTCGGGGTCGCGGTCCGGGTCAACCGGAACCCGAGCTTGCAAGCCCGCAGGGCGTGCTTAACGGTCCGGGCGTGCAAGAGGCGCGTGGCGTCGTGGCCATGGAATCCCGTGATCCCGTTCTTCTCGTCAACAGTGATATAGCTATCTGACATGTTCGTTCCCCCCTTACCATTGGCCATCGCGGACGGGCCGGGCGACCCGTTCGAACGTCGTCAGGTTGCGCGCCCGCAGGATCTCGGTTGTGGTCGGTCCGACGGGGGCGTTGTTATCCTGATTCACGGCGCGCGCCTCGAGGGCTGCGATCCGGTCTTCTAGGGCTGACGCAAAGCCCCTGCTACGCGCGGTCTCGATTGCCAGAGCAGTGAGAGCGGTCGTGAGCGAGGCAAGGGCAGCGGCGATGCTGTTGTTAACGTCTGACATGATGTTTCCCTTTCTGAGGAATGGGGAGAGCTTGCGCTCTCCCCGGTTGGGTTAGAGGGTGACGGTGATCTCGCGACCCGAGAGGGCGGAGTCGAGAGTGTCTTCTAGGACGCGGTCTAGGACCCGCTCGACAACGGTTTCGATCTGCGAGTCGAGATCGTCTCCGGTCTCGAGCCAACGACCCGAGTCGTTTTCAAGAGTGACGACCCGATCCTTGATACGGTCGACCCGCTCGTCAAGGCGCTCGATCAGGTCGGCGTGGTCCGTGTCCATGGTGTCCATGTCCACGAGCTTTCCTTCAAGTTCATCGATCCGGGCTTTCAACGTGTCCATCTCGGCGTGATAGGCCTCGACCCGTTCCACCATCTCGCCGAGGCGAGACAAGAGGGCGGCGCCGTCGGCGAGGGCTTTGATTAGATCGGTCATGTTTAATCGCTTTCTTTTTTATGTGATTGCACGATTGCGAATCACATAGACAGAATGAAGCAAGGCGCACACATAGTCAATATCACAAACACGTGATCACACAACGAATCGCCACGCCATGCAAGGTCCATGCCACCATGGGTCCCTTGGCCCCTGTCAAGATCCCGACACGGTCCTGTCAGCAACCCGACACCCCCCTAACAGGGCGCGGGCTTCGCGGGCGCGCGTAAAACCCGATTTTCCACGCTAAGTTACCAATTGTAAAAAATCCGCCACCCCAATTGTCAACAAAGACCCCCTAGGATCCCCTACCCCCCATCTATATTTTGTAGTACCGTGGGTCCCGGACCACCCACCCCCATGGAATATCCATGCCCATTGCTCCCCGCATTGACGAAGAGAACCTCAAGAAGCTTGCCAAGCTGTATGACCGGCTCGCGCAACTGGAGTCCTCGAAGAAGGCCCACGACAACTTCATCGAGTACGTGAAGTTCGTTTGGCCGGGGTTCGTGGCCGGTAGGCACCACCACATTGTGGCCGAGAAGCTTGAGGCCGTGGCCAACGGTACGCTGAAGCGCCTGATCATCAATATGCCACCGAGGCACACGAAGTCAGAGTTCGCCAGCTACTTGTTCCCCTCGTGGTTCATTGGCCGAGTACCAACGAAAAAGATCATGCAGGCCACTCATACGGCGGACCTCTCGATCCGCTTCGGCCGCAAGGTCAGAAACCTGATGGATGGGGAGGACTACAAGAAGGTCTTTCCTGATGTGAAACTTCGGGCCGATAGCAAGGCCGCATATAGGTGGGAAACAGATGACGGTGGTGAATATTATGCGGCGGGTGTGGGCGGGAGTATTGCGGGTCGAGGAGCTGATCTGTTTATTGTCGACGATCCGCACTCCGAACAGGACGCGATGAGCCCTACTGCCTTGGACAATGCTTGGGAGTGGTACATGTCTGGCCCCCGCCAGCGTCTGCAACCCGGCGGGGCGATCATCATTGTTATGACGAGATGGGGGGACGCCGACCTGACGGCCCGCCTGATCAAGCAACAGGCCATGGACCCCAAGGCCGACCAGTGGGAGATCGTGGAGTTCCCAGCGATCTTCGATAGCGGAGAACCCCTATGGCCAGAATACTGGAAGCTGGAGGAACTGGAGAAGATCAAGGCTTCGATCTCCTTGTCCAAGTGGATGGCGCAGTATATGCAGCGCCCCACGTCCGATGCCTCCTCTCTGATCAAGCGGGACTGGTGGAAAATCTGGGACAAGAAGGACATCCCCCGGCTCCAGTACGTGATCCAGAGCTACGACACGGCGTTCCTCAAAACACGGACCGCTGACTATAGCGCCATCCAGACGTGGGGGGTGTTCTTTCCGACCGAGGATTCGCCGCCCAATGCGATCCTCTTGGACGCCAAGAAAGGGCGGTGGGAGTTCCCGGATCTCAAGCGCATCGCTCTGGAAGAGTACAAGTACTGGGATCCGGAGACGGTCTTGATCGAGGCCAAGGCATCGGGGACCCCGCTCACTCAGGAACTGCGTCACATGGGCATTCCCGTTGTAAACTTTACGCCCTCCCGTGGTAATGATAAACACTCTAGGGTGAACTCGGTCTCCCCCTTGTTCGAGTCAGGGCTGATCTGGAGACCAGACACTTCGTGGGCTGAGGAAGTTGTCGAGGAGTTGGCGTCCTTCCCATTCGGGGAAAACGACGACCACGTCGATTGCGCCACTCAGGCACTGATGAGATTTAGGCAGGGCGGGTTCATCGGCCACCCTGATGATTACGAGATGGAAGTCACTAGGTATCCATCAAACAGGGTCTATTACTAATGGCTATGTCCCCCTTCAACGGTATCGAAAAAGGCCTGATGCAGGCTCCTGATGGGTCTGAGATGGAGGGGGCGAACGTCGTATTGGACGAGCCCAAGGACGAGGCTGAAGCAGACTACACCATCGAAGAAGACGAGGACGGCGGTGCGGTAATCACGTACGGGTCGTCCACGATGAACAAGGACATCTCGTCCATTGGCTTCGGGGACAATTTGGCCGAGGTCCTTGAACCTCAGGAACTCAAGGCGATCTCCAACGAACTCATCGATCTCGTGGAAGATGATGATGAAAGCAGGGCAGAGTGGAAGAAGATCTACGAAGAGGGTCTAAATCTTCTTGGCTTGAAGTACGATGAGCGGACGGAGCCCTTCGAAGGGTCCACGGGCGTCACTCATCCTATCCTGAACGAGGCGGTCACGCAGTTTCAGGCGCAGGCCTACAAGGAGATGCTCCCGTCAAATGGCCCGGTCCGCACACAGATCCTCGGATCAAGCAACCCGGTCAAGGAACAGCAGGCTGAACGGGTTAAGGACTTCCTCAACTACTATATTACCGTTGAAATGGAGGAGTACGATCCAGACTATGACCAGATGCTGTACTATCTTGGCTATGGTGGGTCAACTTTTAAGAAGGTCTACCGCGACGGGGACCTTGGACGGGCGGTTTCCCCCTACGTTTTGCCCAAAGACCTCATCGTTCCCTATGGTGCGAGGGATTTGGCGACCGCTGAACGTGTAACTCATGTGCTGCGGGTCACGAAGAACGACCTTCGCAAGCAGCAAGTGTCCGGTTTCTACCGCGATATCGAGCAAAGTGACCCGGATAACACCGAAAGAGACGTGATCGAAGAGAAAATCGACACGGTTTCTGGTATTGAGCCGGGGTCAGAGACCGAAACTTACACCCTGTACGAGATCCACACGTACTTGGACCTCGAAGGGTTCGAGGATAAGGACCAAGACGGCCACGAAACCGGTATCAAGCTCCCCTACATCGTCACGATCAACTCTGATACGGGAGATGTGCTGGCCGTTCGCCGGAACTACGACCCGGCTGACCCCAAAAAGCGCAAACGCCAGTACTTCGTCCACTACAAGTTCATGCCCGGCCTCGGTTTCTACGGGTTTGGCCTTGTTCACATGCTGGGGAACCTGTCGCGCAGCTCGACTTCGATCCTCCGTCAGCTCATCGACGCTGGAACCCTGTCAAACCTTCCTGCGGGGTTCAAGGCCAAGGGCCTGCGCATCCAAGACGAGGGGTCCTTGCTCCAACCGGGCGAGTGGCGGGACGTGGATGCCCCCGGCGGAAGCCTTCGCGAAAGCTTGATGCCGCTCCCGTACAAGGAACCCAGCGCAACTCTTATGCAGCTCCTCGGTTTCTGCATATCGGCGGCTGAAAAGTTCGTCGGAACGTCCGACATGGGCATGACGGACTCTAATCAGGAGATGCCGGTCGGCACGACCATTGCTTTGCTGGAGCGTGGTAGCCGTGTGTTAAGCGCGGTCCACAAGCGCCTGCACTACGCCCAAAAGCAGGAGCTGAAACTCCTGACGCAGGCGATTAAAGAAAGCGTAGAGGCTTATCCTTACGATGTGGCGGGGGGTAAACAAATCTTCGCGCAGGATTTCGATGACCGGATCGATATCGTCCCGGTCTCGGACCCCAATATTTTTTCGATGACTCAGCGGATCTCGCTGGCGCAGGAGCAGCTCCGCCTCGCGCAGGCCGCTCCGCAGATGCACAACCAGTACGAGGCGTACCATCGCATGTACTCGGCCCTTGGTGTGCGCGATATCGACCTTATCTTGCCTCCCCCTCCGCAGCCCAAGCCTGATGGCCCGGCCATGGAGAACGCCCGGTCAATGCTGGTTCCAAATGGGGCTCCTGCGCTTAAGGCGTTCCCAGATCAGGATCACGTGTCCCATATGGCGTCCCATGTTGCCTTCATTAAGTCGAACCTAATCCAGACTTCGCCTCAGGTGTATGGCATTCTGCTGGCGCATGTGTTTGAACATGTCACGTACATGGCCATGCAACAGGTTCAACAGCATGCCGCTGAGGCCCATCAGGCCGCTTCGCAGACGCCGCACCCGCAGACGGGCGCTCCAATGTCTGCTCCGACCCCGCCGCCCCAGCTTCTTCAGAAGGCTGCGGCTGCTATCGAAGCGCAGCTCATCGAACAGGTCTTGCAACAGCTTGCCCCTGAGAAGGCCGATGATCCGCTGGTTGCTTTGCAGAAGCGGGACCTCGATATCCGTGAGCAAACCGTCAAGCAGAAGGCTGAGGAAGCCGCCCTGCGCATCGACCTTGACGAGCGCAAGCTCCAGCAACGGCAGGAAGAGGACAACCAGCGTAGGTCCTCGAATGAAGACATCCAGCAGCTCCGCGCCAACGTCTCCCTGCAAAGGGTTCGTGAATCAAAGAGGGTGTAATGGCCTCCGAAAAAGAACTGTTTGCTACACTGGAAGCCAAGTATCGACTGCCCGATGGGTACTTGGGTCGCCTGTATGAGATCGAGAGCAGCCGTGGCGCGAACCTCAGAAGCAAGAACAGCGATGCCAAAGGACCGTTTCAGTTCAAGGACAGCACCGCCAAGGCCATGGGTCTTGAAAATCCGGACGATCTTGCGGCTTCGGCAGACGCTGCGGCGCGCTTGGCTGTTCAGAACCGAGCCATACTCCAAAAGAACGGTGTGGAAAACCCCGATGGGAAGACACTGTATCTGGCTCATCAACAAGGTGCTGGGGGTGCCCTGAAGCTTCTGAACAGCGGAGATGCCCCTGCGGGCGGAGCTGTTGGAGACAAGGCTGTCACGGCTAATGGTGGTGACAAGGCTGGCACCTCAAAGGGTTTTGTCGAGCAGATCTTCGGCAAGTACGAGGGCGTGGACCCCGAGGCCATCAAGCCCTTCAGTGCCCTGAAGACCTCCAAGCCCTTGGACCAAGTAGCGGCGACCACGGAACCCGTTCCCAGTTCCGATGAGGAGATGCCCGCAGCCCTGACAAGCCCGACCAAGAAGACCGCTCTCGCGCTCAACATGCTGCGGAACTCGGCGAAAGCTTTTGAGTCCCCGGCCCCCGGACCATTGCTGCCGATCCCCGAAGTAACCTACGCCGAGGGTGGTATCGTCAGCGCCTTGAAGAGCAAGCCGGTAATGCTAACGCATTACAGCAACAAGCCTGATCTTAGAGTTGTGGACCCAGATTTCTACGGCACGAATGATCTGGGGGACGATGCCAAACGTACCTTGGCCCGCAAGGATGGGAACCCCCGTCGTAGCTACTTCTACCTTGGCAAGCCGGGCGATGTTCTGCCGGAAGAGAAGGTGGGCAAGTATGCGTACACCGCCACAAGCGACAAGCTGTACGACTTGGCAAAGGACCCCCTGAAACTGTACCGTGGCACGTCCCCTGCGGCCCTCAATCAGTTGGAGAAGGACATCCGTGCGAAGGGGTATGAAGGCATCCTTGGAAGGAATGCGGCCCATCCCACGGCTGTTCTCTTCGAGAAGAAGGCCGTCACCCGTGCGCCCTTTGACAAGCTCAATGCTTCGGCGTCGGCTTCTGGTACGTTGGCTAGGAAGGCCATTACCTATTTCAGAGACTTCACCGGCCGCATCGGCGGCGACTGGAGCAAAACTGCTTCTCTGATAGCCAAGTCCACGAAGCCTGCCCTCTCAGCAAAGACTGCGGGCAAGTTGGCTGGGCACCTCGCTGATGGTAATGTGCAGATAGTTCAAGCGGCCATCTCGACACATCCCGAAATCGGCACTGCGTTCTCAAGGATGTTCCACGACCGCACCGGGGTGATGTGACATGGCTGATAGCGAAGACGTCGTCAAAAAAACGACCCCTGCCGCTACTACTGCTACCGCCTCAAAATCACTGGAGGAGCTGTATCCTTTTGTCAGTGATGCACAAGTGGCCTTGCAGCAGCAGGACCTAGGGGGGTCCTTTGAGGCAAACAGGGCTCGTCTTGACAATATTATTCTTAGCGAAAGGATCGTTGCAGATCCAAGTTTAACGGAACAGCAAAAGTTGGATAAGCTCCAGCCTTATGCAATCAAGGCTCGGGAGATCACCAGTCAAATCCCATATTTTAGATCGAATGATAGTGGGGTATCACTTAGCGACCAAACTAAAAATATGTACAACTCTATCGCAGCAAATATTGCTGGGATACAGCCAGAGGACACCCGTGGTGCTTCGTATGGCGGACCGGGATTTGGCGACTTCACCGGTTTCGCACTGGATAATTACAACGGATCCCCCGTACAGATCCTAAGCGGGCAGGCCGAAGCAGACGCCACGATGGAAATGGTGCGGCAGAGCGATGCTGAAAGACAGGCTAGTGAAAATACTCCCGATGTCCTTTCAACAAATACTCAAGACCCCAATGCAGACAAGTATGTTGCGACCTATAACAAGGATGTAGTGGATACCCCCTACACGCCGGTGGATACCCCCTACACGCCGGTGGATACTGCTGACGTTCTCGCCGGAAACGTTACTGAAACCCCCACTCAAACGGTTGAGACCCCCACTCAAACGGTTGAGACCCCCACTCAAACGGTTGAGACCCCCACTCAAACGGTTGAAACCCCCACTCAAACGGTTGAAACCCCCACTCAAACGGTTGAAACCCCCACTCAAACGGTTGAAACCCCCACTCAAACGG
>CAINWP010000096.1 GCA_903854475.1 uncultured Verrucomicrobiota bacterium | reverse complement strand
CCTTGTCTGAAGAGCCTGTCCCTTGTCTGAAGAGCCTGTCCCTTGTCTGAAGAGCCTGTCCCTTGTCTGAAGAGCCTGTCCCTTGTCTGAAGAGCCTGTCCCTTGTCTGAGGCGGCTTTCCAAGTCGTTTTGTAAAAGTCGATGGCCAAGTTTTACTGCTCCATGCAGCCTGTCCCTTGTCCATGGCGCTGCTTGAGATCCAAAACCTTCGGAAAAGCTTCCGAACACCGTACGGAGAATTCTTGCCGGTGGTGGATGTTCCGGGGTTCCGCCTTAATGCGGGAGAGCAGGTGGCGTTGAGTGGTCCTAGCGGTACAGGCAAGACCACGTTTCTGAACCTCATTGCGGGCATTCTAACCGGAGACTCCGGTCTCATTCTTTTAGATGGTCAAAATATGACCACCTTGTCTGAACCGGATCGGGACCGTCACAGGGCCGCGGTGATCGGATACATCTTCCAGACCTTCAATTTGCTTCAGGGCTTCACGTGTCTGGAGAATGTTCTCTTGGGGATGTCCTTCGGGCCGGGTGCCGATCGGGTCCGCGCCAGGTCGCTGTTGGAACGGGTCGGATTGGGTGATCGACTGGACTATTTTCCTCGGCAGCTCTCGACTGGCCAACAACAGCGCGTGGCCGTGGCCCGCGCCTTGGCCAATCGGCCGAAGTTGGTCTTGGCCGATGAACCCACGGGTAATCTGGACCCAACCAATGCCGCCCAGGCTTTGGCCTTGATCCGGGAATTATGCGCGGAACAGGGCTCGGCTCTTCTTTTGGTCAGTCATGATCCGGCCGTTCTGGCGTCGTTTCCTCGCCGGGAATCTCTGGCCACTCTCAATCAGGCCTCGAGGACGGAGGTGGCCTTGTGATCTTGTGGCTTTTGGTTCGCCGCAGCCTGCGGCAACACCTGCTCTCAACCGTGGTGACGGCGCTTTCTCTGGCTCTGGCTGGCGGATTACTCATGTCGGTCTGGGTGGTCAAACGCCAGGCCCGGGCGACATTCACCGGGCAAACCGGCGCTTGGGATGCCGTTTTGGGGGCCCGCGGGGCGAAGCTGCAACTGGTGCTTAATGCTCTTTTCCACCTGGAGGCGTCGCCAGGGAATGTCGCATTTGCCGATTTTCAGACGCTGTCCTCCAACCGGGCGGTGGCTCTGGCGATTCCGATCGCGGTGGGTGATAATTATCTGGGTTATCGCATTGTGGGCACGCTGACCAACCTCTTCACCGAGGCCGAGGCGGCACCGGGGCGGCGCTTCCGGTTGGTGTCCGGTGGGCGCTGGTTCGAAGACGGCTATCGTGAGGCGGTGGTGGGATCTTTCGTCGCCCAACGCCTGGGGCTAAAGCCAGGTGACACATTCAAGCCCTACCACGGCCTGAACTTTAATCCCAAGGAGCAGCACGAGGACGAATACGTGGTCACCGGCATTTTGGAACCCTCCAACACTCCCGCCGACCGAGTGCTTTGGATTCCGCTGGCGGGACTCCAGAATATGTCTGGCCATGCGGCTGCCACGGCGAGCGATGTGAGCGCGGTGTTGGTGAAGCTACGCAGTGCGGTGGCGGGGCAGCAGTTGGACATGCTCTACAACAAGCAGGGCGACCGGTTGACCTTCGCCTGGCCTCTGGGAACGGTCTTGGCTCAGCTGTTCGACAAGATGGGTTGGTTTGATCAGGTGCTGGAGTTGGTGGCCTACCTCGTGGCGCTGGTGGCTGCGGGTTCCGTGCTGGCCAGCATTTACAATTCTTTGAGCGCCCGACGTCGCGACTTGGCCATTTTGCGGGCACTCGGTGCGCGTCGGATCCTCGTTTTCGCCTCCATCATCCTCGAGGCGACCTCGATTGCGGCCTTCGGGATGGTTATGGCCTGGGGGTTATATGCCCTCATCATGGGGGCTGTGTCGGCTGTCATTCGAGCCCAGACCGGTGTGGTTCTCGATCCCTGGGCCTGGGATCCCGTCCTGATCATCGCTCCGCTGGCGTTGGTGGTGCTGGGTGCTTTGGCTGGGGTTCTTCCGGCGATCAAGGCCTACAGCAACCCGGTGGCCGAAAACCTAGCCCCGGAATCCTGAGCGTTTCGCAGATCAGGATCCATCGGTGTGAAGTCGGCTCGGAATTGCGCCGGATGAGCCGATCCCGAGTCTTCATGCCTGGGTTTCGAGAGTTAAAT
This sequence comes from uncultured Verrucomicrobiota bacterium, assembly GCA_903854475.1. GTDB lineage: Bacteria > Verrucomicrobiota > Verrucomicrobiia > Limisphaerales > UBA9464 > SXXZ01. Next base: position 17,314 of record CAINWP010000096.1, on the reverse strand, counting down.
CGCAGAAACCCAAAGCAAGGAATGGACAGGCGGCCGATGGTGTCGGTAAATCCTGCCGTTCCACGTCCGACTTGTTTCAACACAGTATCAACACACGTACCCCCTATGAGTAATGGAAGTAACGAGGGCATAGCCCCCAATGCAAAGCGGCTGCTGTTTGCAGGCTTCATGGCGATCCTTGCGGCCGGCATCGGCTTCGGCATCCGTGGCGGCATTCTCGCCAATTGGGCGGCTGATTTCGGTTTCACCGCCGCTCAGTTAGGTGACATAGGTGGGGCGGGATTCACCGGCTTCTGCTTTGGCATCATTATCGGCGGTGTGGTGGTCGATAAGATCGGGTACGGCAAGCTTGTCGTCGCTGCATTCCTCTTCCACGTCCTGTCAGCCTTCGTGACCTTTGCTGCGAGCAAGGGTCAGTCCCAATCAGCCGCCTTTAACTACCTCTACTGGGGTACATTCATTTTCGCTTTGGCCAATGGAACATTAGAGGCGGTGGCCAACCCGCTGGTGGCCACGCTGTTCCCTAAGAACCGCACCCACTATTTGAACATCCTCCACGCGAGCTGGCCGGCTGGTCTGGTGCTCGGTGGTTTGGTGGGTTGGTTCCTCGGTGAAGGCCCCGACGCAATGAGCTGGAAAGTCCAGTTGGCTCTGTTCCTGGTCCCGACCGTCCTCTACGGATTCCTCTTCATGGGTCAGAGCTTCCCGAAGTCGGAGGCCTCGGCCAAGGGTCTAAGCGTGGGCGAAATGCTCAAGGATGTCGGAGTTTTGGGAGCGGCCGTTGCCTGCTACCTGTTGGTTCTTTTCTTCCAGACCGCCCTTCAGCTTTCTCCGGCGGTCTCCTACGCCATGGGCGCTGTGATCCTCGGAGCGGTGGCGGTTATTACCGGTTTCTCCATCGGAGCTTGGTTGCTCTTCGTTCTCTTTGTGACCCACGCACTCGTCGGTGCTGTCGAGTTGGGAACCGATGGATGGATTCAGAACATTACCGGCAACATCCTCACTCCGAAGGAAGGCAAGATCCTCTTCGTGTACACCTCGATATTCATGTTCGCCTTGCGCTTTTGCGCGCATTTCATTGAGAAAAACCTCAAGATTTCCCCGGTGGGGCTGTTGTTCATTTGCGCAGTCTTGGCCTGCGTTGGTCTGAACTTGGTGAGCGGCATCACTACCTTCATCAGCGCTATCCTCGCGCTGTCGGTCTACGCGTTGGGCAAGACCTTCTTCTGGCCCACGATGCTCGCTGTGGTCAGCGACCGCTTCCCGCGTACCGGTGCGATCGCCATTTCCATCATGGGCGGCATCGGAATGATGTCGGCGGGTTTGCTGGGCTCCGCAGGTCTTGGTTATGCCAAGGATCGTTTCGCAGGCGAGGCGCTGCAGAAGCAAGACGGGGCGATTTATTCCACCTACAAGGCGGAGAAGCAGAGCACCTTCCTGTTCCTGGCGCCGGCCAATGGTTTGGATGGCACGAAGCTCTCGGCCGCTCAGACCGCGGGCAACAAGACCGCCGAACAAAAGGTGGTCGTGGAAGCGAGCATTCAGGGTGACCGGCAGACCCTCAAGGCCGACTCGTTCATCCCGGCAACCATGGCTGCGATCTACCTGTTGCTCTTCCTCTACTTCAAGGCCATCGGCGGTTACCGCCCGGTGAGTATTGCCGATGCCGGCAAGGCCTGAGGCTTTCGTTCTTAATTTTCCAACGCGGGCGGTTCCTGAAACACGGGACCGTCCGTTTTTTTTTACCCGGATCTCCCGCTATCGGCTCCTGAGACCAATCCGCCAGTTGCATCCGCCCCTCGACCTGCCGATCCTATCCCCATGTCGCTCAAGGTGAATCTTCGCCTCTTGGAGAATGAGTCCATCCAACTCGATGGGGATATTCTGGGATCCGAACTGGCCCCAGATTTCCACGATGAATTGATGCGCCTATCGCATCCCGTGGAATACGAGCTGACGGTGGATCGCCAGTCCGAAAGTTTGTTGGTGACCGGAACTCTTCGGACCCATGTGGATTGCGAGTGTTCCCGATGCCTCAAATCCTTCGTGCTTTCGCTGCAAGTGGACGAGTTTTCCGTCCTCTCACCATTAGAGGGTGAGGAGGCTCTACCAGTGGATGGAGATTTTGCAGACTTGACCCCTGCGGTCCGAGAGGACATTTTACTTTCTCTGCCAACGAATCCGTTGTGTGGACCTGACTGTCGTGGGTTGAAGCCGAAAGGCCAGTCCCGCGAACTGCAAGTGAGGGAGCAGGCTGAGCCGAATTCGGCGTGGAGTGCCCTCGATAATCTGAAACTGTAACCGAACCGAATATGGGCGTACCGAAACGCAAACCGTCGCGCAGCCGTCAACGCATGCGCCGAGCCTACAACAGTGTCCTCACCCTGCCGAAGCTGGCTGTCTGCACCCAGTGCGCTTCTCCGTCGTTACCTCACCGGGTTTGTCCCGAGTGTGGTTTCTACAACGGTCGCCAGGTGATTAACGTCGGCGTCGCAGCCTAAGTTTTCTAGGCGCGCCGTGTCCGTTTTTGACGGACCGGCGCGTTTTGCTTATGCGCCTGGCAGTGGACGTCATGGGCGGCGACCACGGTCCGGAGGAACTCCTCCAGGGCGTGAAGCTTGGGTTGGCGTCCGACCCGTCGATCTCACGCCTGTATGTGGTTGGGCCACCGTCCGTTTTGGAGCCATTGCTTCTGAGCACCGGTTGCTCGGATCCGCGCCTAGCAATCCATCCGGCCTCCGAGGTGCTGACCATGGATGACAAGCCGGTCCAAGGTCTTCGCAAGAAGAAGGACTGTTCGATCCTCCGGGCCGTCGAGTTGGTTCGGGATGGCAAGGCCGATGCGGTGATCTCTTCGGGCAATACTGGAGGAATCGTCGCAGCAGCCACCATTCGTCTGCGAACACTGGAGGGCATCGAGCGCCCCACCATCGCCTGCATCATGCCCTCCAAATCGGGGGCGTGGGTTTTGGTAGATGGCGGAGCTAATCCGGAGTGCACCCCCGAAAACCTGCTTCAGTTCGCGGTGATGGGATCAGCTTACTCGCGGGCTATGTTGGGAAAGCAGAGTCCCCGCGTGGGTGTTCTCAGCAATGGCACCGAAGAGTCCAAGGGGACGGACCTGACCCGCGCGGCGTTGCCCTTGATCCGGGCTTCAGGGCTCAACTCCACCGGATACTGCGAAGGCTACGACCTCTTCATGGATGGCGTGGATGTCTGCGTCTGTGATGGGTTCGTGGGCAATATTGTGCTAAAGTCGGCCGAAAGTCTCGGCAAGGCGGTGGGAGCCATGCTGCGCGAGGAGTTGACGGCCAATCCATGGCGAATGCTGGGCGCCGCCATCGCTCGTGGGGGATTGCAGGGCATCCGTACACGGATGAACCCCGAGGCCTACGGCGGGGCGCCGCTCTTGGGAGTCCATGGGTGTGTGATCAAGATTCACGGCAGTGCCAAACGCTCGAATGTCCATCATGCAATGAGTCAGGCGGTTCGGTTTGTAAGGCTGGGTCTCAATGAGACATTGGTTTCAGCCATTGCCCAAGCGGCCTCGGCTGTTGCATTGACCTCGCCCGACTTGCCTGTGTCCAATTCCACAGCGTCGTCGACTCCAGCAACTCCCACCCAGCCCCCTGATATTTAGAGAATCTCTTGAACCATCCCCGAACCCATCACGCACCGCTTCGTTCTGCCTCCATCGTGGGTCTCGGTTCCTATGTGCCCGAACGGGTGATGAGCAATGCTGAGCTGGAGCGGATGGTTGAGACTTCGGATGAATGGATCACCAGTCGCACCGGTATCCGTGAGCGTCGTATCGCTGGAGCCAACGAAACAACTTCGGACATGGCGCTGGAGGCCGCCCGTCGGGCGATGACTGCCGCCGGGGTCACAGCCGCCGATATCGACCTGATTATCGTCGCCACCATCACCCCGGACATGCCGTTCCCAAGCACCGCCTGCTTGGTGCAGCAGAAATTGGGCGCTCACCGGGCCGTGGCGTTTGACATTGAGGCCGCCTGCAGTGGGTTTGTCTATGCCTTGGATATTGGTGCCCGATTCGTCGAGGCCAGTGCGCATGAGACAGTGCTCATCATCGGTGCCGAAAAGATGAGTTCCGTGGTGGATTGGACCGACCGCAACACGTGCGTGCTCTTCGGTGACGGTGCTGGTGCTGCCATCTTGAAGCATCGGCCGGGCGCCCGTGGTCTTCTGACGACGTGCCTTGGATCGGATGGCTCGAAAGCCAGCTTGCTGGAGCTTCCCGGCGGCGGCAGTGCCTGTCCGGCGACGGCGGAGTCGGTGGCCGATCGGCGGCACTTCCTTCGTATGGATGGCAAGGAGACCTTCAAGAACGCGGTCCAAGCCATGGTCTCCGCTTCGAATGACGTGCTGGAGCGGTGCGGCCTATCCATTGAGCAGATTCGCTGCGTAATCCCGCATCAGGCAAATCAGCGCATCCTCAGTGCTGTCGGTGAACGCTTGGGTGCCACCGCCGAGCAGGTCTTCGTTAATGTGGATCGCTATGGCAACACCAGCGCGGCCAGTGTGGGCATCGCTATGGACGAAGCGGTTCGCGAGGGACGAATCCAACCGGGAGACCTCGTTCTACTCGTCGTTTTTGGTGCCGGCCTCACCTGGGGAGCGGCCATTGTGGAGTTTTGATTGGGATTGGTCGGAACTTCACCCATTGGCCCAGTTATCGTTGGGGCTCTGGATGCGCTGCACTTGGTTTGCCTGCTCCAGTCGGGCTCGAAGTGAGGAGCAACGGATCGCATCCGGTTCAAGTTTCTCCAGATCCCAAGTATCAGCAAAGACCCGCCCGCGGCCCAACTGAATCCCATAAGCCAGTGCCGACTCTAAGGTCTCGGGACGCGGTGGGGCGAATTCCCCTCGGGCCGACAACGACTCCAACGCGCCATTGCCCGATCGGGTCGGAATGAGCGAAATCGTGTTCGCACCGCAGTCGAAGGCGAAATCGATGGATCGGCAGGCCCATTCCAGAGCCTCGGATTCGTTGAGGAAGGGCGGCTTGACCAAGACGAAGACTCTCAGGTCCATGTCGTGATGCCGGATCCAGTGCGCAGAACGCTGGAAGACCTCCCGATCGATGCCCTTGTTGAGGCGTTCAAGAACCTCGGGATGCGCTGTTTCCAGACCTAGAGCCAATTCCAGTCGTGTTCCGGAGCCGAGCAGGCGTTGGAAGGGCAGGATTCGGTCTTCCCGGATGAGCTTCGGGTGGCATTCGACCACCAGGCGTTCAAAGGACTGCGCCTTGAGGGCCAATTTCGGCCAATCGGCCGCGGGAATGGCCTGGGAATCGAAAAACGATCCGGCATTGTAGAGTTTCAACCATTGGGCTCGACGTGGGTGCTCGCTTTGGTCCGCGGCCAAAGCCATCTCCAACTGCTCTGGAATGGCACCGACTGGCACCGTTTCCTCCAGCGTGTGTTGCCATAAGTCGCACATCAGGCATCGCCAGGGACATTCCTTGTTGGTCAGGAATACCGTCAGGATGGAAGCCTGTCCCCCAGCCGGATCGGGTTCCGATTCTCGTAGCCAATGCGAAGGACGTCGGGGATGGAGTTTGTCGGTCCGGGCAATGCCCGCTCGACGGGCTAGAATCCAAGCGTCCCGTGCGCCACGACTGTCGGGATAGGGATCAAGATCGGAGGTGCGGTTCAACTACGGCGCATCAGATCCTGAGGAAGAATTGAGGAAAAGCGTTTCCTCGGAGGCGTTCTTCGGTTTCGGTATCGGCCGGTACGGTCAGTGGCGGTCTATCCAGAGGTGCGTTTGCAGCGTTGGATTAGAACTTCTCCCGCAACTTTTCTTGCCGGTCGCTGTTGCAGGAAAGTCGTTTCGCATGTCGTACACGCCACTGAAATCCATTTTGAACCAAGCAGGCCTTCTGACGCCTGCTCAGTGTCATCAGTGGTCCGAGGCGTGGCGGCGATCGGTCGAGAGTGGCGGAACCGAGCCTCGACTGGCGTTTTTTGCGCGGGAGGCCGGTTTGGCCGAGGAGGCCTTTCTTCAGAAGTTGGCTTCAGCCTTGACCCTCGAATTTGTCGATCTGGCCAAGCTGAGCATCGCTCCGGAAGTTCGCAAGCGCATCAGCACCAAGGTGGCTTTCCAGTTCTCGATCATTCCCTTTTTAGATGAAGCAGGGGTGCTGGTGGTGGCTGCGGCCGATCCCTTCGACGCGGCCATGTTGGCGAGTGTCCAGTTCGACGTGGGTGGGGCTGTCCGTTATGCGCTGGCCACCCGCAGTGAGATCGAGAAGGCGCTCAAGAAGTACTACGGCGTTGGCGCCGAGACGCTCGACGAAATGGCCGAAGACGACGACGCCATCGAACTAGAGATCGACGGCGGGCGTGAAATTACCGGCGATGATCAGGACGCCAGCGTCATCAAGTTCGTCAACCAGGTCATTTGGGAAGCCTTCAAGGACCGGGCGACGGACATTCATTTCGAGCCGTCGGAAGATGAGTTGCGCATCCGTTACCGCATCGACGGTATTCTTCATCAGACGCCTCTGCCTCCCCAAATCAAGCGCTACCAGGCAGCGCTGATTTCACGCATCAAGGTGATGGCTGGGATGAACATCGCCGAGAAGCGTCTCCCGCAGGATGGTCGAATTAATGTCCGCATCAAAGGGGAGGAAATCGACATCCGCGTGTCCACGGTGCCGACGGTCTGGGGCGAATCGGTTTCCCTGCGTCTTTTGTTGCGCGGCAAGATCTTCTTCAGCCTCGAGAAGCTGGGGTTCGCCCCGGAGGAAGACGCGCTGATCCGCGAACTCATCGTCAAGCCACACGGCATCATCCTGGTGACCGGGCCCACCGGATCCGGCAAATCGACGTCCCTCTACGCATTCCTCTCGACCATCAACTCGGTCACCAAGCGCATCATCACCATCGAGGAACCGGTGGAGTATGAACTCAAGGGCATCAACCAGATTCCGGTCCGTTCGGACATCGGTCTGACCTTTGCGGTGGGGTTGCGCCACATTCTCCGCCAAGACCCCAACGTGGTCATGGTGGGAGAAATTCGCGACACCGAGACCGCCGAGATCGCCATTCGTGCCTCGCTAACGGGTCACTTGGTGTTTAGCACCCTGCACACCAACGATGCGGCCAGCGCCTTCACCCGGTTGATCGACATGGGGATAGAGCCCTTTTTGGTGGCTTCTTCGGTGGAGGCCATCATGGCACAGCGCCTCGTCCGAACGATTTGCCAGAGTTGTTCCCAGCCGCAGAAGGTCGATCGGGACTACCTCCTCAAGGTGGGTTTTCCAGAAGACGAGATCGATTCCACCGTCTTCCGTAAGGGAGTGGGTTGTGAGGCATGTCGTCAGTTGGGGTATCAGGGACGTACCGGCATCCATGAGCTTCTGGTGGTCACCGAGTCGATCCGACCTCTGGTCATGAACCGGGTCTCCGCCGCGACGTTGGCAGACATCGCCCGCAAGCAAGGGATGCGAACCCTCCGTCATGATGGATGGACTAAGGTGAAGGCGGGTGTCACGACGATCGAAGAGGTGCTGCGCGTCACGCAGAATGAAGAACATGTGAAGACTCTTGCCGGGAATCACGGAGGCATTCCGGAATGAGCAACGCCGCTCCCATTCCCCATGCCTGCAATGTGCTGTCGCTCCGAAATGGCGAGCGACACCTCTATCACTTTGCTGTCAACAAGATCAGCGCGGTGCCGGCCGGCCAATGGGAGGTTGCCGCAGACAAACCCTTGCCGGTCAAGGTGGTCTCGCGGGATTGGCGTCTCCTCATTCGCTCCCGTCTGGACATCGCCTGGATGCCGCCGGAATCGGTGTTTCTCCGCGCCGTCCAACTCCCCGCCTGTGCGCCCGCCGAATTGGCCGGGATGATCGAATTTCAGCTCGAGAAACTTTCTCCAATGCCGCCGGCCCAGGTGGTGTGGACCGTCGAAAGCGTGGCGCATCCGGATGCCACGCAGCAAACGGCGTTGGTGACGATCGCCGCCCGATCCGCCGTGGAGGCGTTCGTCGAGAAATTGGAGCAGGGCGGGTACATGGTCGATCGGATTGAATTGCCGATGGTCCGCCGATTGCTGGCAAAGCCGGTCCAGGGAGAGTTGCTGCGAATCGTGCTCGATGGGTCCGGAGCTCAACAGGTGGCACTTCTGGGATGGTGGACCGACAGTGTGCTTCGGGATGTCTCGATGATTCGCCTGCCCGTTCAGGGTGCGGCCCAGCTTCTGTTGGCTCAGTTGAACGGGACTGCATGGGCGGCCGAGCTGGATGGGTGGCTCGCAGCGTTGCCGCCCGTGACCGTCGTTGCCGACGAAGCCGAGGCGGCCCCTCTCCTCGAAGCGCTTCAGGGGTGGTGCGCTCGGCCCGTCTCGGTCGAGCCGCCGGGAGCAGAGCCAGACTTGGCCCGTCTTACGGCCAGCCATGCTTTGCTGCCCTCCCCGGCATCGCTGATTCCGGAAGAAGTTCGAACTCGTCAGCGGCGTCAGTATGTCGATTCGCTGTGGGTCAAGGGGCTCACCGCACTGGCTACGACCTATTTGGCCGGCGTGTTCGTCTATCTGGCCGTGCTCACTTACCAGAAGTCCGCGGTTGAGAGTCTCCAGGGCGAGACCCGCTCAATGGCGTTGCAGTACACCAACACCCTCCAGCTCAAGGCCCGGGTCCGGGTGCTTCAGGAACAGGTCGCCTTGCGCTTTGCTGCCCTCGATTGCTGGAATGCCGTGGTGGAAAAATTGCCCGAGGCGCTCACCCTTGTTCAGTTGGATTTCAAGAATGGTCGGACACTGGTCATCAATGGCAACGCGTCGGAAGGAGATCGGGCTGAAGTGACCCGGTATAACGATTTGCTGCGCGCCGTGAGCGCTGAGGGCAAGCCCCTATTCTCCGAGGTCAAGCCCGCGACCATGACACCGCGAGGCCCCCTTTTGTCATGGTCTTTTGAGGCGGAATTGCGCCGGGAGGAGGGTGTGTCGCCATGACTCGCTGGTTTGACCGATTAAATTTGGCACCGACGGAGCGTCGGATGGCCATCGTGGGCCTGTGTGTGATGGGGCTCCTGTTCAATTACTGGTTCATTTGGCCCTACTTTGCCGAATGGGACGTGATGGTTCGCGATCGAACCAAACTGGAAGGCCAGAAGCAGATTTTCTTTAAAGAGGTTTCAAAGAAGTCCTCTTACGAGAAGCTTCTGAAAGAGTTGGAAGGTGCGGGCGGTCAGGTGCTCCCCGAGGAACAGGCCAATCGCGTGCAGCAGGGTATTACGGCTGCGGCTGCGACCAATGGGGTCAACCTCGGTCGGGTCTCCCCTCAAGTGGCTTCGTTGCGGATGAGCTCCTCTAAAGACACCAACTTTTTCGACGAACAAATCGTCATTGTGGACCTGACGGCGAAGGAGGACGGGTTTGTCAATTTCCTCTACGCGCTGGGTTCCAGCGATTCGATGATCCGAGTCCGGGACATGAGTCGGCTGCGCCTCGACAACAGCCTCCAAAATCTCAGTGCTTCGGTGACGTTCGTCGCCAGTTTCCAGAAAAAACCCAAAGTGTTGGGTGCTGGAGGCCTCAGCTCTGGAGGCTTGAGTCCCAAGACAACTTCCCCCGGTATTGGATCTAAGGCCTCGGGTGGCACTGCATCGGCCCCGGGGTCGACCGCTTCCAGCAAGCCCAAGACTTCCACCAACGCAGCAGCCACGTCGCGCGTCACCGGAACCAACGCGCCAACTAAGAAGTAACCGATTGTGAACACGCGTCTCATCCATCTCGCGGTCGTTGCGGCCATCACCGCGGGCCGGCTTTGCGGACAGGCTCCTGCCGCCCCATTGGCCCCTGGAGCCCCATTGGCCCCGACGGCCATCACTTTCCCCGCGACCACGGTGGCCCCGGCCACACCTGCGTCATCGGCGGCCCCGGCCTTCCCGGCCTTCCCTGAGCCTCCGTCGCGTTTGAGGAAGGCGACTAACGCGGCTGCGCCCGCCGGGACCGCCCCGGCCCCGGCCGTTTCGACTAATTTTCCGTCGGCCCTGCCGCGGGCCTTCCCGCGTTCCGTGCCCCCGGCCCCGGTTGCACCGCTAGGAGCCTCCGCGGCAGTTGGTGGAGCGTCCGGTGGATCCAAGTCTGGTTCAGCAGGCGCGGCCAAGTCGGCGGCGGCCAAGCCAGGTGCTGCTGCTGGTCAGCCCTCGGAGGAGGATCAGGCAATGAACGACGCCACACTGAAAGCGTTGCGTGAGAGTCGCGGAACCAATCAGCCGGGCGATTCGATCGTTTTCAAGGATCAAGATCTGAATGTCTTTTTGGACCAAGTCTATGGTCCTCTGGTCCAGCGAACGGTGCTTCGGGCGCAAGGTTTGCCCCAGGTTAAGATCAGCATCGATACTCAGACCACCCTCACTGAAAGCGAAGAAGTTCAGATGTGGGATACGGTGTTGGCCCTCAATGGCATCACCATGATTCCTCAGGGCGAGAAGTTCGTGACCGCAGTGCCTGTGGCTCAGGCGTTGCAAGAGGGCGCTAAATTTTCGGACAAGCCGGCCGATCAGTACGCTGAAGCTAGCCAGTTTGTGACCCATGTGGTCCAACTGAAGCATGTGGCCATCGAAGAAGCCGTTCCGACGATCACTCCATTTGCCAAGAACGCCAATGGCATCGTTGCCCTGGCGAGCACCAAGACTCTGGTGTTGCGTGACTACGCTATCAACGTGAAGCGGATGCTTGAGATTTTGGCGAAGGTCGATATCGAGGTGGAAGAGGACTTTCAGCTCGAGGTTATTCCCATCAAGTACGGCAAGGTGGATGAAATCTACGCGACACTCACGAGTGTCATCGGCGGGGGTGGCGTCAGCGGAACCCCGGGCGGAGGTATGGCGGGGGCCGGCGGTGGAGGTGGTATAGGAGGCGGTATGTCTGGACGCCGTGGAGGTGTGGGCGGCATGGGTGGTATGGGTGGTATGGGTGCCAACCAGTTCGGCGGCGGTGGGCAGTTCGGTGGGATGAACCAGTCGGGTGGCGGCGGTCGCCTGGGAAATACTGGACGTTTTGGGGGGCAGCAGCTGGGTGGTGGCGTTAACCAACCGGGATCGGCTGTCAACACCGGCAGCTTCCAGAACCGATTCAATGCCATGGGTCGAGGTGGAGCCGGGGGTGGCTCGGGCTATGGCGGGCTTTCTGAATTATTGCAGACGGTCAGCATCACGGCGGATCAGCGATCGAACTCCCTCATCGTTTACGGCAACAAGAAAGACATCGCCAAGCTGCGTGAAGTGTTGGTGAAGGTGGACACCCTTCTGCCTCAGGTACTGGTCGAGGCCATTATTATGGAGGTCAATATCAGCAGCGGTTGGAATTATGGCGTCAGTGCGGCCCAACGGCCTGCCCAGTTCGGTGACAATGCCAACAACCGAGGCGGTGGTGTGGTGAACAATCCCTCGGGGGCCCCGTTGGGCACAGGTGCGGATTTTCTTAAGCAATTGGGACGATCGACGGGAGGTGCTGTTGGAACCAACGTCGTGAACGGCATCCCGGCGACCTCGGGATCAGGACTCTCCTATTTTGCTCAGATTGGTCAGAATTGGGATGTCGCCATCAGTGCCATTTCAGCGGACGGCCGAGTCAACGTGATCCAACGTCCGAGAGTCATCACCTCTCACGCCACGCCGGGCAGTTTCTTTGTCGGCTCCGAGGTGCCCTTTGTTTCCGGGTCCTTTTTTGGCGGCGGCAGTTTCGGTAACAGCCAATCAATCACCCGACAACAAGTGGGTGTGTCACTGAATGTCACCCCCTTCATCACCCCGGATAACTTGGTGGTCATGCAAATTGATCAAACGGTGGACAATCTGGGTGTCAATCTGGACCTCGGCAACGGACTGAGCGCGCCCACCACGCAGACGCGGTCGGCAAGTTCATTTGTGACAGTGCGCGACAAGGACGCCGTATTGCTTGGGGGATACATTACCACCAGCACCGACAAGCAAAAGTCGGGTATTCCCCTTCTCAAAGATATTCCCTACCTCGGGGCAGCGTTTTCCAAGCGCAGTCAGAACAGTTCCCGCACCGAGTTGATGATTCTTATCCGTCCCAGCATCCTTGCGACACCGACTGACGCAGGTGAGGTGGCTGATCAGGAGCGGCAGAGGTTGCCAGGCGTTCGGGTGGCCGAAAAGGAATTCGAGAACAACGAGAAGGCCGAGGCGCGTAAAGCCAAGCGCCAGCTAAAGGATTAAGCGCCCGGGTTCACCCCCTGAGGTGTCAGTGTTTCGAGCAATCGGCATTCTCACCACCTAGTGCTCTTCATCAAGGAGCCCGCGATTGGGTGGGTTGAAGCACCTTCTGGCTGCCTATTGGCGCAGTCAGGAGTTCGTTGACGTGTCCAATCCCTGACTTCTCTGAAAGCGAACCGGCGGAACACCTTTCCTATTTGGACTTGTAAGTGATTCCAGGAGTCCGGCGATCTCAGGGACAGGCTCCTCGGTGCGTTTGATGGGGCATTTCGGGATCGCTCCGCCTCCGTCGCTGTCATTGGCTCTGACTGTCCAGTCCAGAGGTGACTCAGAGAGCACGTTCGCCCCGAAAACCTCAGGCAACCAGCCATTGAAAGCCGATTTCAGGTCTCAATCCGAGGGACAGGCTTACTGGATCTAAAAGACTCTAAAGAGGTTGTTTCATTCCCGATTGCTGTCTAGGGACAGGCTCGGCAATTTCAGGCCGATGTCCCCCTCACTCTCAGCGATTTCCAGGCGTGGTTTTCTGGGATCAACCAGTGCCACTGCTGTTGCCTTCGCGGGAGCCTCTGCCGTGTCCACCCCGGTTCAAGGTGCTTCCCCGGTGGCGATCGGGCCCCGGATCCGACTGGCCATTGCCTCCTACTCCTATTGGCATTTCCGAGATCCCAAAGTGACAATTCATGAGGTCATCGAACGGGCTGCCGCCTTGGGCGCTGAAGGGGTAGATATCCTGCATCGTCAGATGGACATTCCCGAAAAGGAACCGCTCACTGCACAGCATCGGGCCTATTTGGCTGACCTTAAAAAGCATGCCTTCCGACACGGCGTTTCGCTCGTGTGCCTCTCAATTCATCAGGATTTTGTCGATCCCGATCCGGCTGTCCGACAACGGCAAGTTGAACACACGATCAAGTGCATCGATATTGCCGCCTTGCTTGGGGTTCCCTGTGTTCGCATCAACTCGGGCCGGTGGAACACCATCGCGTCGTTCGATGACCTGATGAAGGCGCGCGGGGAGGAACCGGTGCTTCCGGGATATACTGAGGAGCAAGGTTTCCGATGGTGCATCGAGTGTCTTGAGAAATGCCTGCCTCATGCAGCCGCTTCAGGCGTGACCCTTGCTGTTGAGAACCACTGGGGGTTAACCAGAACCGTGGAAGGGATGCTCCGGATAGCCGAAGCCATCGATTCACCCTATTTCGGTTTGTTGATGGATACGGGAAACTTTCTGGAGAATCCCTACGAGAGACTTCGTCGGATTGCACCTCGGACAGTCATGGTCCAAGCCAAGGATTATCCGGGCGGGGGCGAGTGGTACACCCTTGACCTCGATTACCGCCGTATCGCGGGAATCCTTCGCGAGGCGGGATTCCGAGGGTGGGTCTCTTTGGAGATGGAGGGTAAGGAACCGTCCGAGACCGCTGTCCCAAAGAGTTTCCGGAAGCTCCGCCAAGCCTTCGCTTAGCCGAAGGACGAATTTAGAGGAATCCCTTCGACCTGAGCCGGGATATGCGTGTTTTGAGGGTGCCGCCCAAAAGGGAGGGGCACCTCTTACTAAGACCCCGGAGTCCGTCCAAGAGGGACAGGCTCGATTGACCACTCATAGGCCGGTTTGGAAATCCGTTCCAAGCTTCGAGCCCTGACTTTCCCAGCGCGGATCTTTTCCGCAGACTCATTCTGTGATTGGCCTGATTGCCGGAAGCAAATCCCTGCCGTTCCTGTTCGCCCGAGAGGCCCGTCGTCGCGGTGAGGCCGTCGTGGCCGTCGGTTTTGAGGGGGAGACCGATCCGGCGCTGGAGAAGGAGGTCTCCTCGCTCGACTGGGTTAAAGTCGGGCAATTGTCCCGAATGATCCGCGCCTTCACCTCACGGGGTATCAACCGGTGCGTGATGCTCGGTCAGATAGCCCCCAAAAACTTGTTCGATGTTCGTCCGGATCTTCGCGCCATGAGCCTTCTTTTGCGACTCAAGGAGAAGAATGCTCATACCTTGTTTGGAGCGATTGGCGAAGAGCTTGCCAAGGATGGAGTGGAATTGGTTCCCGCGGTACCCTGGTTATCGTCTTGGATGCCGAGTCCGGGCTATGTTGCTGGGGCCAACTTGCCATCCAAGGCGCATGAGGACATCCGGTTCGGTTTCGGGATCGCGAAGGAAATTGCCCGACTGGAGATTGGTCAGACAGTGGTCGTCAAGGAAGGGACCACCCTAGCTGTGGAAGGTTTCGAAGGAACGGATGCCTGTTTGGAACGGGGAGGAAAGCTGGCTGGAAAATCTGGAGGTGCGGTGGCGGTCAAGCTTGCCCGAGCAGGGCATGATTTGAGATTCGACATCCCCTGTGTTGGACCCCGAACCATTGACATCTGTTCGCAAAACGGAATCAGGGTTTTGGCGTTTGAGGCGGGAATAACATTGCTGATCGATCGAGAGGAGTTGGAGGAAAAAGCCCGGATCGCCTCGGTATCGCTGGTGTCGGTAACAACCCCATCGCCGTGAAACGACAGACCGGGGGCATGGCGACGGATTCAGCGTCTGAGTGACGAAGAGGGCGTGCCTTTCTTTTGGACCAATTCGAAGTTGGATTGGATGGTTTTCTGCACGAAGCCAGCCAGATCTTCATCCAGGAGATCGATCGAGGCCTCCTGCCCCTCAATGTTGATTTCGAAACCACCCGGGCGTGATGAGCGGTAGACGCTCATGGTCTCATTGCCTTGGGTAAAGGAAAACCAGTGTTGGCTGTTTTCAATCAGAGCGAACCCTCGGATTTGAACATCTCCATAGACCCGCGAATCTCCTAAAATTCGTGCATTACCGTAAACGCGCGCATTCCCTGCGACAGATGCATCTCCGAGAATCTGGGCCGAGCCAAAGATCTGCGCGCTTCCGCTGACTTGAGCAGTGCCTTGGATTTGGGCTTGTCCGTGAATAAAGCCGTTGCCGAATACTCGTGCGTCTCCGTAAATCCTGGACTTACCGGCGACCTGTGCTTCGCCATAGATTCGTGAGGTCCCGTAAACCCGACCGTCGGCATAGATCAGAGCATTTCCTGAGACATGCGCATCCTCGTAGATCTGAGCATCCCCATAGATCCGGGCATTGCCGAAAATGCGGCAATTACCAAAGACCATGGCATTACCAGTCACCTTGGCATGATCGAAAAGATGGGCACCTTCAAAGATATTCGGCATTCGGTCTCCAGACTTCTTCCGTTGAGCAATTTAATCCGCAATGGAAGTCTCTTAGATGGATCGGAACGCGCCGCTAAAACCTTAAGGTCCGTTCGAGGGACGGGCTAAGGTAGGTGCCACTGGTTGTGAACAGACGGAATCTGGCAGGCAGAGATGTGGTGTAGTCCCGTTGCTGGTTTCCCGCGGTGAGGAGAGCACCAGCCACTGTCTGGATACCCCATATTCCTTTCGGCTTCGAGGCCTCGGAATCTACTGATCTTGATACGTGCCTCCGGAGCAGACGCTGAGAGAGGGGCATGGTCAGTGGCGCAGACCCTTGGCTCCGATGTCGCGCCGGAACTGCATTCCATCGAAACAGATGCTATCGCACGCAGCGTAAGCCGCCTGCTTGGCTTCGTGCAGCGTTTGGGCCCAGGCTGTCACTCCCAGCACCCGTCCACCAGCGGTGACCACTTCGCCATCCTTGAGCGCCGTGCCCGCGTGAAAGACCTCAAGTTGGGGATGCCCCGGTAGACCCTTGAGTCCATGGATCGGATGGCCCTTGGGACTGGGACCCGGATAGCCTGCGCTGGCGATCACCACGCAAAGACTGCTGAGGGGCGACCATCGGATGGGGGTTTTGTCCAAAGTCCCATCGATACTTGCACTGAGCAATTCCACGAGGTCGTTTTCCAGTCGAGGCAAGTAAGCCTGAGTCTCCGGATCCCCGAACCGAGCATTGAACTCAAGAACTTTGGGGCCTGAAGCCGTTAGCATGACTCCTGGGTAGAGTAGGCCCCTGAAGTCGATACCCTCTTCGGTGCAACCCTCCAGCCATGGACCTAGGATCGCCTGCCCCACCCGCTCCAAGTCAGCATCATTGAGAAATGGAGAGGGGGAGTAGGCTCCCATGCCTCCGGTATTGAGACCCTGATCGTTATCTGAGATTCGTTTGTGATCTTGGGCTGTGGGGAAGAGGCGTGCAGTTTTTCCGTCGCACAGCGCGTGGAGGGAGATCTCGATACCCTCAAGGAGTTCTTGAATGACCACCCGCGAACCAGCTTCCCCAAAGCTGCCATGAAGCATCATGTCATCCACCGCCTTTTCGGCTTCCGAGACGCTGTGAGTCAGCAAAACTCCCTTACCAAGAGCTAACCCATCCGCTTTGACAGCACACTGACCATTGAGTTCTGCAGCAAATCGCCGTGCCGCAAGGGGGTCTGTAAAAACGCCGGACCGGGCAGTAGGAATTTTATGACGCAGCATGAAGTGTTGGGAAAACGCCTTGGAAGACTCGAATTGCGCAGCGCGGCGGGTAGGCCCCCAGATTCGGAGACCTGCAGCCTGAAAGTGGTCGACGATGCCCAAGGCAAGCGGGCTGTCTGGTCCGATGACGGTGAGGTCGATTTTATGTCGGATAGCATGGTCGCGAAGAGCGTCCAAGGCATCTGCGGCAATCGGAATATTGGTCGCGGGATTTCCCGACCTGAGAAAGACACAGGAGGTACCTGCATTTCCCGGTGCGCAGATTAACTCTGTGACATGCGGTGATTTTGCAAGTTTCCAGACCAAAGCATGCTCACGCCCCCCTGAACCAACGACAAGAACCTTCATCCTTCCGCATAGTCAACCAGCACCCAGTTCACCAAGGAAGCCGATTTCTGGACCTAGGGATAGGCTTGGATTGGATGTCATCTGCCCAAGCCTGCTGTTTGCGTATGTGCAGACGACGAGCGCCGAAGTTATTGCGCATCGTGGGGATCTGTAAACTTCGTTAGACTCTGGCGGTGGCGGCCATGCCCCGTAACGGGCGGAGACTGAAGAGCAAGGATTTTTCCAGATCGGACACTGGATGAGGGGAGGGATGGCGTTTTCGTTGGAGCCAATTCTGGTGATGGAGAGCGATGGATTCGACGAAGCTGCGGGAGCCGAT
>CAINWP010000095.1 GCA_903854475.1 uncultured Verrucomicrobiota bacterium | reverse complement strand
TACCTTGCCGAGCGGAATCTCAAGCCGCAGCGATACCAATGGCGGGCCGATGGAGCCGCGATTCTGGAGAAAATCCACCGAGCCCGGGAAGCTCTGGCACGAAGCCAACAAATTGATAAAGACAAATCAGAGACACTGCAGTAGGGGGATATTAAATGATTAAATCAATCCTTTTAAATCGATCTTTAATGGTAAAGAATTGATGCGTAAATTCGATTTTATGAATAATGAACCGCCTCAAATAGCGCCGATGATTGACGCTGTGACTCGTGACGTGCTGTCGATGATGACCGGAAGTCAGATTGAGTCTTCAGCCAATGAACCGGCACCGGAATCTTTCGATGTCGATGGCGTTGCCGCGGTCGTTGGGATGACTGGTGGCCTGACGGCCAATGTGCATCTGGTGCTGGGAAGCAATGTCGCGCGCAAGGTTGTGGGAGGCATGCTCGGATCTTCGCAGTTCGGCGATGCAGAGATGCGTGATGCCGTTGGTGAGTTGACGAACATGGTGGCTGGCGGTCTGAAAAATCGGCTGGATCGCCTTAATATCGTCCTGAAATTGACCATTCCGACATTCATTAAGGGTCGCGAAATGCAGATCACCTCTCAGGGTTTTACCTTTGGTTCCATGAATTCCTTCCGTTTGGCTGGTTCCGATGAACCGGTTCGGGTGATCGTATTCGCCCGGATGAATAACTGAAGCTCTGGCCTGCTCAGGGCGGAGCCCGCATGGGTTAGCGCTCGGCGTAATCCTTGCGATGCCGCCGTGACGACGGGTTGCGACTTGTGATTTGGTTTTTTCGGGGCTTTGCTCTTTGAGATTCAATGCGCTACATCGAACCACACGGTCACATGGTCAGCCGGACGACGGATGATTACGTTGATATGGTTACAGCAGGCTGCGAGGCCGTCTGTGAACCGGCTTTCTGGGCTGGATTTGACCGTTCTTCAGTCGACGGTTTCCAAGACTATTTCCGGCAGTTGACGGAGTACGAGCCGGCCCGTGCTTCGCGTTACGGGCTGCCGCATTTCTGCTGGCTTTGCATCAATCCAAAGGAGTCCGAGGATGTTGCTCTGGCCTCCGATGTTCTGGCGCTAATTCCGGAGTTCTTGGACCGACCTAACGTCTTGGGGATCGGTGAGATCGGTCTCAACAAGAATTCACGGAATGAACTGAAGGTGCTCGAAATGCACGTGGATCTCGCGGCCAAGACCGAGCAAATGATCCTCGTTCACACGCCCCATCTGGAGGACAAACTCAAGGGTACTCGCCTGATTCTGGATCTCCTGGCGGCCGACTCGCGGATCCGCCCGGAGCGGGTGCTCATCGACCATGTCGAGGAGCATACAGTCCAAATGGTCCTCGACCGGGGGCATTGGGCCGGAATGACGCTCTACCCCATCAGTAAGTGCACCCCGGCTCGCGCAGTGGACATTTTGGATTGTTACGGCTCTGAGCGCTTGTGGATGAACTCGGCCTGCGATTGGGGCGAGAGTGTGCCGCTGGCTATCCCCAAGACAGCCTTGGAGATGCGTCGTCGCGGGTGGACGGCCGAGGCGATCGATCGGGTCATCTATCAGAACCCGGTCCAATTCCTCGGGCAGAATCCTAAGTTCCGCCTTTGACCTGCAGTCAGTCCGGTTTGACGAGGTCTAAGCCGAACGATCCGGGTCCGGTGGAATCCTCCGATTTAGGCGGACCCATCGAAGAAGGTGCGAGGTGTTCGGCCCAGTATTTTCGATGCTGGGGCTCGGTTGGACAGCGTGTGTCAGTGCCGGTTTGAAAACCACCGAGCCCAGACACTCAACGGATCATCGATCCGGCCTGAGTTTGTCGGTTGCCCCAAACGAATTCTGATCAACTGTGGTGTGCCCGGACGCATTTGGCCTCATCTGGAAGAAGAAAGAAACGCGGACGCTCATCCTGGAAAAAAAACCGATTCGAGGATCCGGCAAAACCGCGGATTTCAAACCGGCAACTTTCCGCGGATTCCGAAACGTTGCTGAGAAGCGTGTTTCAGACAGCGATTGCCAACCTAGTCAGAACTACAGGCGGAACATCGACTCCACCAAAGGCCTGAAGTCTTCCAACGTCGGTGTTTTCATGTCGGGAACCTTGCCCTGATCATCAAAACGCCGGACGCGGATGGCTCGATCAAATTGGGGTCGCTTCTCAAATTCTCTAGCTTCTGGTTCCTCCATGGGTCCGCCCTGGAGGGACAGGCTCTGCTTGGAAGCGTCGGACAGCTCGGCAAAGTAACCAGCCTCTTTCCAGCACAGGTACCGCTTGGAATCGGCATGCATGCGGATCGGTTCGACCACTGCTGGGCTGAACCACTTCTCCAATTGGTTGGCCCCCACGCGCTCGTGCCGTGTGTCGATGCCGTGATCGGCAACATCCTCGCCGAGATCATGCAGGAGATGCCCGTAATCATGCAGTAGGCTTGCCACGATGACCTCCGGAGCTTCCCCAGCTTGCTGAGCAAAGGTGGCGCACTGCAGGGCATGCTGAAGTTCTGTGACATCCTCTCCGTAGCTGCGATGCCCCTTGGCTTCGAAGACTCGGAAGATTTCGGATACGATCTGGTGTGCGTTGGAAGAGGCCATGGGTGACAGGACTGGATTTAAAGCCAGTCGATTGCTCAGCGATCCAAGCGATAAACCGGAGGAGGTTCCAGACTGAATTTGGCGCTCCAGATTTCTTTCGATCTCGATTCCCTATTGCCTATCCCTCCGGCGCGCCCTGGCAAGGCCACGAGTGGTTGGATGTGACTGCAATAAATTACGTTTCACCCGCGGCTAGGAAACGGTGTCGGCGCTGGTTGGAGGGAGACGTCCTGGGTCCCGAACAGGATTTGCCCGATGAACTTTTGAAGTTCCAGATCATGGTCAGCGACCCCGCCGGCAATGAGAGTCCCTCAAGCGTTCCTCAGTGGTGTCGCGCTTTCCTCCTCAACTCGATGGACACAGTGTTTTCCGAATGAGCTAAAAACAGTTCTGAAACGGGAAGAGCGACGATCGGTGCGCTTTAAAAGAGCCTCCGATGCGGCCCCGGTCAGGTGCCGACAATTTCGCGCAGCGCGACACCGCCGTCGGTGAGGCTTCGGGGGCGGCCTAAACTGTCGAGATATTCGGCGCTGGGAGACAATCCCAACAAATGAAACAAGGTGGCTGAGAGATCCCGGGGACGCACCGGGCGCGAGTCGGGATAAGCTCCAATCCGGTCGCTGGAGCCAATAACTTGTCCGCCCGGCACCCCGGCGCCGGCCATGGCCAACGAGAAGCATGCCCCCCAATGGTCTCGTCCCCCGACGGCGTTGATCTTCGGGGATCGACCGAATTCACCCATGGTCACGACCAGTGTTTCGTCGAGTAGCCCGCGACTCGACAAATCGTCGATGAGGGTGGCGAAGGATCGATCAAATTGGGGACATAGGACATCCCGGACGCGGCTGGCATTGCTGGCGTGGGTGTCCCAGAGGGGGCTTCCGGCCATTTCAGCCTTGCCCTCCCGGGGCCAATTCACTTGAACCAATCGTGTGCCCGCTTCGACCAACCTCCGTGCCAGCAAGAGGCTTTGACCGAATTTGTGAGGACCATAAGCCTCGCGGACGGCGGCGGGTTCTCGTTCCAATTCGAAAGCGCGTCGACTCGCATCGGCGTGCAGTAGTTCAAAGGCCTTCTGGTGCGATTGGTCCCAAGAGGCGACTGCCCCGCTGCCGACGCCTTGACGAAATCGGGCGTCGAATTGCTCCAGAAGGTTGCGTCGCTCTTGTAGGCGCAGATCCGAGACTCCCGGTTGACGACTGAGCCCTTCGATTTGCATCGGAAGTTGGGTGGGGTCGCAGCGCATGAGCATCGGATGCCACGCAGGCCCCATGAAGCCGCCGTTCTGGCCGGGCCACAGGATGTTGCCGTCATTGGCCAAGGGTTCCGGTAGCACCACGGCCGACATGGGCGAGCGGGTGCTTGGTTTGAGCATGCCCACGACGGAGGCAATGCTCGGCCAATCTTGGGGGCCTGGGGGAACGTTCTCGGCCTTGGTCTGAGGTTCATAGCCCGTGAGCATGAAGGCCCCACTGGTCGAATGGGCATCAATCTCCGTGGTCATCGAGCGGATGACACTGAGGCGATGGGCAACCTTGGCGGTGTAGGGGAGCGTCTCGCAGAAATGAGTTCCAGGAATTCGGGTGGCGATGGAGCGGAACGTGTCGCGGATCTCCGACGGGGCGTCGGGCTTGGGGTCGAAGGTTTCGTGCTGTGGGGGGCCTCCAGCCAAAAAAATGAGGATGCAGGCCTTGGCTTGACCAAACCGGGAGCCTGTTCCGGTGCTAGCGAGTGATCCCAAGGCGCGGTTGCTTGGATCCAGAAGGTCGGACAGGGACAGTCCGAAGGCGCTCAAACCACCCACCCGAAGCCAGTCACGCCGGCTGCTCAAGGGGCCGCTGCAGGGGATCCGGGGAACATTCATGGCGCGGGAGATTGTGAGTTCAACGTGTCACGGGGACAGGCTCTGGTCCATGGTCAATTCAAGGGCGTGAGTTGAACTTTCGAGAATATTTCATTCAGCGCATTCCGCTGCTGTGCCCATTCCATGGCGAGGCGGATTGCCTGCCACGTGGAGCTCGGTCACCTTGGGTTCCATGATGACGATCCGCAGGGGGCATGAGCGCGGGCACGCAGACCATGGTTGGTTGGACTCCTTCCACACCTTCAGTTTTGCCGATTATCAGGATCCTCGTTGGATGGGGTTCCGAAGCCTGCGAGTCATCAACGATGACCGGTTGGCGCCAGGAATGGGCTTTGGTATGCATCCGCACCGGGACATGGAGATCCTGACTTATGTCCTGGCTGGAGCCTTGGAGCATCGAGATTCCATGGGCAACGGGCGGGTGATCCGGGCGGGTGATGTGCAATACATGGCCGCCGGGTCAGGGGTGCATCACAGTGAGGTGAATCCGTCGGGCGAGGATTGGGTCCACCTGCTCCAAATCTGGATCGTGCCCGAACGCCGAGGTGTTTCACCCCGTTATGAGGAGAAATCCATGACGGGGGCCCCCTCGGGGGTTCTGCACCTTGTCGCCAGTCGTGAGGGCCGGAACGCTTCCATTGCTATCCATCAGGATAGCGACCTTTGGTTGGGAAAACTGCAGGCCGGAGAGTGTCTTCATCACTCGATAGCTTCCCGCCGCCAGGCCTGGGTTCATGTGGCCGAAGGGCAATTGATGCTCAACGGAGAGTGCATGTCGGCGGGCGACGGCGCAGCGGTGTCCGAGATCGAGGAGTTGGTGTTGACGGCCACCGCTCCGACTCAGGTGCTCATCTTTGATCTGGTCTAATAGACGACCGCTTCTAACCAGCAGTGCGAATTGGATAGGAGTGAAAAACGCAAAGCCTGCTTCGGTGAACCCCAGGAGCCGCGAGAGCCGTAAAGAACTCGTTTTCAGCGGGGGGCTTCAAAGGGAATGAAACCGAGTGGAAGCTCAAACAGAACAAAACCGCGAGAGGGGAAACGATGGCTCCAGAGGAAGGGCTCGAACCTTCAACCCATCGGTTAACAGCCGATTGCTCTACCATTGAGCTACTCTGGAACACCGAAATGAGCCGTGACGATAGGCGTTTTTCTGGAGGGTCGTCAACCGCGAGTTCGAATTTGTCAGTGGGAGCTTGCGGGCACTGAGGGTTTCTTCTGAAAGATTAGAATGTGCTGACGGGGTAGGTTGGTCAGGTTCTCAACGAATGCCAGCCGCGGGTGCAACGCCATTTCTTTCCGGACTTGGGTCGCCGTCATTTTGTGCAGGGGCTTGATGGGAATCCAGCGCTCTTCGCCGCGGTATTCGACGAACACGAGTCGGCCTCCCGGCTTGAGTGCATCGGTCATGCGACGGGTCATCTCCCATGGGTGATCGCACTCGTGGTACACATCTACTAGGAGGATGAGGTCGAGGGTGTTGTCAGGCAGTCGGGGGTCGGTGGTGGTGCCCAGCACCGGAATCACGTTGGTAATGCCACGCACCAATAGGTTGGTGCGCAGAAACGCAATCATCTCCGGTTGGATGTCGTTCGCATAAACCTTGCCGGTCGGACCCACGACTCGGGCCATCCGCCAAGTCAGGTAACCGCTGCCCGCGCCGACATCGCCAACCTGATACCCCGGCTTGAGGCTCAGGGCGCTCACTAGGCGATTCGGGGCTTCCTCGGTTTCACGCTCTTCCCTCTCCAGCCAGGGTGCCCCCTGATGGGACATAAAATGCGCAATCTCGCGGTCGAGAAACCACTTGCCCGTTCCGTCGAAGGATCCCTGATGGTATTCGTAGGTGGGCGGTGAGGTGGGTTGCACTGGATCTGCAGCCCGGAGCGCCATCCACCCGGTACAGATGAGAAGAACGGAGAGGAAGTGTTTCATGGGTCAGCGGTTTGGAGTGCAGGCCTGCACAAAGGCCCGGAATAGTCGGGCGTGTTCAGGATGGGTGACGTAGAGGCGTTCAGGATGGAATTGGACCGAGGCGAACCAGGGTAACAGTCCGGCACTTTCCGCCCGAAGCTCGGCCCCTTCGATAACCCCGTCGGCCGCACTGAGCGTTACCCGAAGCGGGTCGGCCAATCGGTGGATGGCTTGGTGATGTGTGCTGTTCACACCCAGAGTCTTGGTGCGGTAGATAGCGGATGCCTGAGTGTCTGGAACAATGTCGACCGGGTGAACCACCTCGAATCGTCGGCTCATTTGGGCGTGGGGGATATCACCCGGACGCTGGGAGGGGAGGTCTACATAGAGCGATCCTCCGAGGGCCACGTTGACGAGTTGATGCCCCCGGCAAATGGCTAGCAGCGGCTTGGGGTGGCGAAAGAGTTCATCCAACAAGGTCAACTCCATCACGTCGCGATCCGGTTCTGGGAACTCGCAACGCTCCAGCAGATCCGAGGGAACCTCGGGCCAGTAGAGCTTTGGATGGATGTCGTCACCGCCGGTCAGCAGCACACCGTCTGCTCGTTTCAGATACTCGGTCAAACGCCCACGGTGGGTCAGCTGAGGCAATGCCAGAGGAAGTCCTCCGGCATCCAGAATGGCCTCCAGGTACCGACTGCTCACACTGATGGAGTGATCAGGAAACTCCGCGCCGACTGCGTGGGTGCTGGGCGTCACCAGAATGATCGGGCGGCTCATACGTTTCAGTCTGTCCTGAAATGATATTGATTCAAACGGGAAACCCTCTGGCTCACTCAAACCGGTATTCGGGAAACTGTTCCCGGATGTGTTTACGCACAGCCTCGATGTGTTCGGGTGGGTATCGGCGGCGCACATAGCCCCGTTCCAGGGCGTCGAGCAGCTCCAGCCAGTCCAAGAGCGGCGGTTCGGGCATCGAAACCCATTCGATGTCTGAGCCTCGCCGCTTGGAGCGTTCGAAGAACTTCCACTGGATCCCCACATGCTGGGCGTAAACGTGGCGTTTGATTCCGTCGGGTCCCGGGGTGGTCCACCCGATGTCTGCTTTGGCTCCCATGATCTGTGTCAGGATTCAGTTTCCGGCAAATCAACTGAGGCGACCGCCATGGCGGCGATGCCTTCTTCTCGGCCGACGAAACCCATCGTCTCGTTGGTCGTGGCCTTCACACCAACCTTGCCGGGTAAGATGCCCAGCGCGGTGGCGATGTGGGTCTTCATGGCGGTGATGTGAGGATAGATCTTGGGTTCTTCGGCGATGAGGGTGGCGTCGATGTTGACGATCCTTCCGCCCCGCGCCTTGACCCGACGGGCGGCCTCTTCGAGGAAGATTCGACTCGGGGCATTCCGCCAGGCCGGGTCGGTGTTGGGGAAGAGATGCCCGATATCAACCTCGCCGATCGCCCCGAGGACAGCATCGGTGATGGCGTGAAGCAGGGCGTCGGCGTCTGAGTGACCGTCCAAGCCCTTGCTGTGCGGAATCTCGACGCCCCCCAGGACCAGCTTGCGGTCGGGGACTAGACAATGGACATCGTATCCGATGCCGACGTGTACCATGCCGGTAGTCTACGGCGGGTAGGGCCCGGCGTGAATGCGGAAAACGCGATGGATTCGTGAGCCGCTCACATCAGCTTCAGCTTGGGGAGGTCTTGCGAGTCGACCAGCCCTACGGGTTCTTTGCGGGCGTTGACCACGACCAGGTCGTCGATGTTGCGATCGTTAAAGATCCTCAGAGCATCTACGGCCAGCGCGTCGTCGCGGATGGTAATGGGGTTTCGAGTCATGACCGTCTTCAGGGCTCGTTGAAGGAGGTCCTCGTGGGCTGCGAGCCGGCGGCGGAGATCTCCGTCGGTGAACACACCGACCAAGCGTCCCTTGCTGTCGACCACGCTGACCGAGCCGGTCTTGGCGTGGGTCATAGTTAGGAGCCCCTCCTGGACGGTCTGATCCTGGCGGGCCACGGCGTTTCGCTCATCGCGTCGCATGATGTCGCCGACTTTGTAAAGTAGGGCACGACCGATGGCACCAGCTGGGTGACGCTGGGCGAAGTCTTCCTTCCGAAACCCGCGTGCGGTCATTACCGCGATGGCCAGGGCGTCGCCCATCACCAGGGTGGCAGTGGTGGAAGCCGTTGGGGCTAGATTGAAGGGACAGGCTTCTCTGGGAACCCGAATATCCAGGATCACATCGCTGTGCTGACCCAGGGTGGAACCCGGAGTGCCGGTCAGCGCGATGATTCGGACGGAAAACCGACGCAGCGCCGGTAGGAGGTCGTTCCACTCCGAAGACTCTCCCGAATAGCTCAGCGCTAGGATCAAGTCGCCATCCTGCACAATACCAAGGTCTCCATGCAGGGCGTCCACCGGATTGAGGACCACGGCCGTGGAGCCCGTGCTGCTGAGCGTGGCCGCGATCTTTTTACCGATGTTGCCTGACTTGCCGACACCCAGCACGACGATCTTCCGGCGGGCTGAAAGTGTCGCACAAACCAACTCCACTCCACGGTCGAAGGATTCGTTGAGGGATCCTCTCACGGAGCGCAGGGCAGCCAATTCAATGTCGAAGACCTGACGGGCGAGTTTCAAATGGCTCACCCAGCAAGGGTGTCACCGGCGGAGCTGCGGATCAATGGTTCGGCCGGATCGATGGGCTTTCGGGCGGGGGTGGACGGTTTCCTGTGATCGTTTCTACATGAGATCTGAGGGTTTCGATGAGGGCGCTCATCACCGCAGTCGGGGACCCCTGCCAGACTGCCCCCAGACTCAGCGGGGCGATGTCGGAGATGGGCAGCGCCCTCAGATCCTTGGCCGGGGGACTTCCGGGGATGGCCAAACTGAGTCCGATTCCGAATCCGTTTTGAACGTAGACTTCGACCAGCTCTAGATCGGTGACCTCGACTCGGGAAGGCCATTCTAGCGAGCGGCTCTCTAAAAACTCCCGGAAGCGACGGGGAGCCAACTCGGCAGCGGTGATGGAAATGAGCGGGTCTTCCAGGCTTTCCGTCGCTAAGGCTTCGAAGATTTCCGAGGCGTTCCGGAATCGGGAAGTCTTGGGCACCAGCAAGACGAGCGGCAGCTCGAGCAACGGCAGGTGGTGCAGGCCTTTAGCACCCTGGCCTTCGAGCAAAGTGATCGCGAAGTCGAGTTCCTGCCGCTCCAACCATGCTTCCACCTGAGGCTGCTGACCTGCTCGCAGAGTGAGTTGCAGGTGAGGGAAGCGTTTGCGCACCTCTTGCAGCACTCGAGGCAAGTGGTCCCGGAGCGCGACCACCGGGGCGGCCACCCGCAGGATTTCCCGGGAAGTACTTCGGAGCCGTCGTTCCATATTGGCCAGCTCGCCGAAGAAGGGGCGGATAAACTCGTAGAGATCCGTGCCCGCTGGCAGCAATTCAAAGGGGCGTCGGCGAAAGAGCTTCACTCCTAGGTAGGATTCCAGTTGGAGCAGTTGCCCGCTAACGGCGGGTTGCTGGATTCCATAGGGCATGTTGCGCACTGCTTCCATAATGCCGCCGTACCGCGCCACATAATAGAAAAGCTCCAGATGGTGCACATTCATCATCCTAAACAACCACGGTGACGTTTATTGGGCAATGATGGCTTCCGCGCGTTTTTGCCCGTCTTTGGGATTCCCTTTGACGATGGGTGCAGTGAAACTCCGGTGAAGCCTTCACCAAAATTGTTCGTCAACCGAGTTCGTATGAAGATCCTCTCTTCCACCGTCGTAGCGGCGAGCCTCACGGCCTTCGCTGCCCAGGCCGCCGTCGATTTTTCCAAGGATATTGCCCCAATCCTCACCGAGCACTGTCTCAAGTGCCACGGTACCGAGAAGCAGAAGGGCAAATATCGTGTGGATTCCAAGGAAGCCGCCTTCAAAGGAGGTAAGAGCGACAAGCCGGCGGTGGTTGCTGGAGACCCGGACAAGAGCGAGATCATTCACCGTGTGTTTCTGGACAAGGACAACGACGAGTTGATGCCGTCGGAGGGTGGCCCCTTAGCCGACCCCATCCGTGCCAAGCTGAAGGAATGGATTAAAGATGGTGCCAAGTGGCCCGAGGGAGTGGTGCTGACGGCCGCCGTGGCGGCCCCAGCTCCGTCGGCTGCTCATCCCGCCCGTCCAGCCCGGCCGGTGCCGCCGCTGCCTCAATTGCCCAAGGAGTACCAAGCGGCCTCCTCCGAGGCTTCCGGAATCGCGGCTCTGTCCAAGGCTGGGATCGAAGCGCGCCCGATTGCCATCGGAGTGCCCTGGAAGGAAGCCAACTTCCGTCTGAAGGGTCCCGAGGTGACCGATGCGACCCTGGGTCCTGTTTCCGGGATCAATAGCTTGGTTGAGCTGCGCTTGGGGAACACCAAAATCACCGATTCGGGTCTCAAGCAAATTTCGGGACTCACCCACCTCCAAACGCTGGGGTTGGAGTTGACCGCGGTCACCGACGCTGGGCTTGACCACATTCAGGGGCTCCAAAACCTCGTGTATCTGAACTTGTATGGCACCAAAGTGACTGATGCTGGTTTGGCCAAGCTCGCGGGCCTTAAGCACCTCCGAAACCTCTATGTCTGGCAAACGCAAGTGACCCCAGAGGGAATCAAAAAGCTCGAGGCAGCGCTGCCGGGGTTGGACATCAACAGCGGTTGGGTCGCTCCTCCGGTCGAGAAGAAAGACGAGACCAAGAAGGACGAGGCCAAGAAAGTTGAGCCGAAAAAGTAGTTTCCGGCTCCCCAGCGGTGGCGCTTGGAAGGTCCTCCTTGAGGCTTTGGCGCAAGACGCTACCGGTTGAATCCAAGCCCCACGATCGAGTCATCCCCCGGTTTCCGTCACTGGATCCGGGGGGTTTCTTTTTTTAGACAAGCGCTCGGCGGCGGAGGTCGGCCCCTCGAATTTCTGGAATTAAGAATCCGCAGGCTGCCAAGATCATGGCCGCGGCCATCCATCCCATTGTCGCTGGTGACAGGGTTTGGACCGCCTGGAAGGCACAGAGGGGCGCTAGTGCAGTGTCTCAAATAAGTCTTTCCTAATATTAACCGGCCATGCCATCTTTTGGACATGGCCCGACCGAAGATTCCGTTCGAACTTTCCCCTGAACAACGGGCAGAACTTCAGCGCCTCATCCAAGCGCCGAATAC
>CAINWP010000094.1 GCA_903854475.1 uncultured Verrucomicrobiota bacterium | reverse complement strand
AAGGCGATGCCCGAGTTGGGACTGGCCGTGAACCCATTGGGCGAAAGACCCGGGAACGCCACCGAGGCCGCCACGCCGGGCACCTTCATCGCCAAATCACTCATGCGTCGAATCACCGCGTCGGTGCGATCCAGAGAGGCAGCATCCGGCAATTGGGCGACACAAATGAGGAACTGCTTGTCTTGCGACGGGATGAATCCGGCCGGAACCGCCTGAAAGATCCGCCCCGTCAGAAAGATCAACCCCACGTACACCGCCAAGGCCACGACACTCACGCGGATCACCCGCGCCACGGCCTTGGAATACTGGCCTGATGCCCAATCAAAGAATCGGTTGAAGGGCCTGAAGAACCACCCCAGCAGGCGATCCAGAACCCGGGTGAGCCCATCCTTCGGTGCATGGTGATCACGGAGCAGCAGGGCCGAAAGGGCCGGCGACAGGGTCAGGGAATTGAAGGCCGAAATCACTGTCGAGATGGCGATGGTGATGGCGAACTGCTTGTAGAACATCCCGCTCAATCCGCTGATGAAGGCCGTAGGGATGAACACCGCACACAAGACCAGGGCTGTCGCGACGATCGGCCCCGTCACCTCGTCCATGGCGCGCCGGGTGGCGTCCACCGGAGACAACCCCAGGGCGATGTTCCGCTCCACATTCTCCACCACCACGATGGCGTCATCGACCACGATGCCGATGGCCAACACCAGACCGAACAAGGAGAGCGCATTAATTGAAAACCCCAACGCCGACATCACGGCGAAGGTGCCGATCAGCGAGACGGGCACGGCGGCCAGCGGGATGATTGAGGCCCGCCAGGTTTGAAGAAAAATAAGCACCACCAGAACGACCAGGAGGATCGCCTCGAAGAGTGTATGAATGACGGCATCAATGGACTTCTTGACGAAGACCGTGGGGTCATAGGCCACTGCGTAATCGAGGCCGCGCGGAAAGTTCTTCTTCAGCAATTCCATCGTGGAGCGAACCTCTTGCGAGAGCCGCAAGGCGTTGGAGCCGGGTTGCTGGAAGATGGGAATGGCCACCGCGGATCGGTTGTTGAGCAACGAGCGGAGGGCGAATTCACCGGCACCCAATTCGACGCGCGCGACGTCCTTGAGCAGCAGCGTTTCACCATGAGCCCCGCGCTTCACCACGATGTTGCCGAACTCCTCGACCGAGACCAATCGGCCGCGGGTATTGATTTGAAGCTCGAAGGCCACCGGGCTCTGGACGGGCTGTTGCCCCACCGCACCGGCGGCCACCTGCATGTTCTGCTCGCGGATGGCGTTGACCACGTCGCCCGGAGCCATGCTCCGCGCCGCCAGTCGCTCCGGGTCCAGCCACACCCGCATGGCATAGTCGCCTGAGCCGAACAACTGCACCTGTCCGACCCCGTCGATGCGGGCTAGCACATCCTTCACCTGAAGCGTGGCATAGTTGCGCACGAAGATGTCGTCGTAGGTGGCATCTGGGGAATACAAATGGACCACCATCGTCAGGTCCGGCGTCGACTTGATAGTCAGCACCCCCAGTCGACGGACTTCTTCAGGCAATTTAGGCAGCGCCTGCGCCACCCGGTTCTGGACCAACTGCTGGGCTTGGTCGATGTCGGTGCCCAGCTTGAAGGTCACCGTGAGCGTCATGACGCCATCGCTCGTGGCCTGAGAAAAGGTGTAGAGCGAATTCTCCACGCCATTGAGCTGCTGCTCCAGCGGCACCGACACCGTCTCGGAAATAGTCTTCGGATTGGCCCCGGGATACACCGCACGGACAACGACTTGCGGCGGGACCACCTCGGGGTACTCGCTGATGGGCAGCCGGTACATCGAGATGAGCCCCACCAGGAAGATCACCACCGAAAGCACTCCGGCAAAGATCGGACGCTGGATAAAGAAGTGGGAAAATTTCATGGGACCCGGTTCAGAACCTGGAGGGCGCTAGGATGAGATCAGCTCGTTCGATTAGTGGGTCGAACCCGCTTTGGACGTCGACGGTGCCGCAGCCGGGGCCTCCTGCGGCTGGACGGGTTGCCCAGCGAAGAGCACCCGAAGTGTGCCGTTGACGATCACCCGCTCGCCCTCCTTGAGCCCGGAGAGAATGATCCGCTTGCCGTGGACCAGTGGCCCCGGCACCACGAAGCGCTTCTCCACCGTGTTCGACGACGAAACCATGTAGGCGAACTTCAAGTTCTGCTCGGTGCCGATCACCGAATCGGGCACTACCAACGCCGTGCCCGCAGGCCCGACAGGAATGCTAATCCGGGCAAACAAGCCGGGCACCAACCGTTCGTCGGGATTGGGCAACAGCACGCGGAAGAGGAGGCTGCCCGTGTCCCGATCCAGACGGTTGTCGAACGATTCGACCACTCCCTCATGAGGAAAGCCCTCTTCATCGGCCAATCCCAAACCCACTCGAATGCGACCCTGCTCATCCACCGGGAGTAGTTTCTCGGCGCGGAATCGGTTGAGCCGCAAGAGGACCGCTTCATCGAGATCGGCGTAGGCATGGACTGGGTCGACGGAAACCACCGTCGCCAGCAAGGAGTTCATGCCATCCACCCCAGAAACGTTGTTGCCCAAGGTCATCAGCGCCCGGCCCACCCGACCGTCGATGGGCGATCGGATTTGGGTGTAGTCCAGGTTGAGTCGAGCCGTCTCTAGATGGGCCATCGCGGCCGCCAGGGCTGCCTTGGATTCGCCCATCCGGGCATCCCTTTGATCAGCGCCTTCCACCGAAATGGCCTGGGTCTTCAGCAGTTGCTCAGCTCGAACCGACTCGCGCCCCGCCGTAGCCAGTCGAACCTTCGCCGAATCCACCTCCGCCTCGGCCCGCTGGACTGCCGCAACGAAGGGTCTCGGGTCGATGACGAAGAGCACCTGTCCCTTGCGGACCGCCTGTCCGGCCTGGAAACGCACCTCCGTCAGGTAGCCAGAGACGCGAGGACGGATCTCGACCGATTCCACGGCTTCAATGCGACCGCTGAGAGTCTCCGTCGGCGTGAACGGGATAGACTCCGGCGGGGCGACCGTCACCACTGCAGGCGCTGCGGCCGAAGCGGCGGGCGCTTGGGATTCGGACCGAGAGCACCCGGTGATGAGTTGAGTCACGAAGCACAGTGCAACCCAAGGGCCAATGGAGGAACGCAGGAACGGAATCATGGAAACTCAATCAATCGAAGCAATGGCAGAGCCGGAACAGTCGTCACCGAACGCCTTCCGACGGGGGCCGAACGGTGCCTGGGTTGACGCCCAAGTCAAACCTCCGCCAAAACACCTTTAAAAAACCATCCGGCATCCATCTTGTCAGTGGGCAGCGACGGATTCCCCGGCGAGAGTATCGCACCACTCAAATCATCTCATCTGGGTTTCGCCGAATCGAGCCACGCCTTAAGTTCGGCCGGGTGATCGGTTTGAACCCCATCGACCCCCAGGCCCAAAAACTTCTCCCAATAGCCGGGCCGCTCATCAGGGCGCTGAATATCGGGCCACACTCGAATACCCAAATTTCGGCACCAATCCACGAACTCCCGGGACGGAGCCTGATCGACGACTTCCGGACGGTATTGGGAAACAAATTGCCGCAGTGCTTCCTCATCACGAAACGCCTCGGCTGGAGGACTCAGGATCATCCGGACACCGGGCAACACCTTGCGCCATCGCACCGCACCACCCGGATGGTCATACACCCAGACCTTCGAATCCATCCCCACCTGTTTCAAGATGCGCACCACATCGGCCGGATCCCCCGCCTTGAAATCCAGGTACACTTGGATCCGACCCCGGCACGCCTCCAGTGCTTCCTGAAGGCGCGGAATTCGAGAAAGTGCAATATTGGTACGAGCCTTGTCAGCCACCTTCAGCGCCGACAACTCCGCCCAAGTCTTCTCAGAAACCCGCCCCTTTCCATCGGTCATCCGATCCACCGTGGCATCGTGCATGAGCAAGTACTGCCCATCACTGGAGCGACGCACATCCATCTCCACCAAGTCCGCACCCGCCCGGATCGCGCCTTCAATGGCCTCGAGGGTGTTCTCATGATTCCGCACATGTTCCCCGCGATGGGCCACGACCATCCAGCGCAGAGCACCGGGCAACGAATTGACCGGCCGATCCGCCGCCCAGACAACCGCAGCCAACAAAAACCCAAGAATCCCGCATCCAAATATCCCACCCCGTTTCATTGAAAAACACCCTATCTCAGCGCCCTCTCCAAACCCAGCCCAGACCGAACCTTCCCCACCCATCACCCCGAACAAATCACTATCGGGACCGAGCCGGAGCGAGCATTGGAAGCGATCACCAAAGCCCCTCGCGCACCGCGCGAAAGCCCCATCCTCCCCCAAGCTTCCTAGCGAGCGCAGGACCGGTCCCGCGGAGCCTACGCCCAGCAACGCACCAAAAAACCGTCCCCCTTCGGAGCCAACCCCTCATCACAAAAAATAATTAAGAGCGGCCCCTTTTGTGTAAATAGGTGGGACCGACCCCGGCCCCCCCCCGGCCCCCATCCGACTCAAGAACGCGCCAGGAGCCCAAAACCTCATCCGAGACGCTTTGCTATTCCAAGAAGCACCCGTAGCCTAAGCGAGATCACCATGAGGTCCGGATTCGCCCATCGTTTCCTACGACTCCTGACCGGAGGATTCCTGGTCATGGCAGCCACGCTGGACGCAGCCGAGAACCGCTACCTCGAGACCGTCAAACCCCTGCTCACTCGAGCCTGTGTCTCCTGTCACGGTGCCGATCACCCAAAAGCCGGACTCCGCCTAGACACCGCAGCAGGCGCACTGAAAGGCGGCAAATCCGGGCCGGCAGTTCTTCCCGCACACCCCTCCGAAAGCCTGCTAATACGGGTTCTAGACGGAACCCATCCAGAGATTGAACGGATGCCCTACCGGCGCACCCCGCTCGAGAACCCCGAGATCGAAACCCTGCGTCATTGGATCAACCAAGGAGCACCGGCCCCGACCTCCGAGATTCCAAGCACCTTCGTCCATTGGTCATTCATACCTCCCCAACGCCCTCTAATACCCCAGATCGCTGGAACCTACTGGCCCATCGACCCCTTCATCCGGTGGCCCCTGAAGCAGCGAGGAATCCAGCCCTCGCCACCCGCAGATTCCGCCACCTGGCTGCGCCGGATACACCTAGACCTCATCGGCCTGCCACCTGAACCAACGCTCATCCGCCGGTTTATCGCCCACGATTCCCCCGACGAGCGTGACCGCATCATCGACCAACTCCTTGCCTCGCCCCACTACGGAGAACGGTGGGGACGCTGGTGGCTCGATATCGCCCGGTACGCCGACTCCAATGGCTACAGCGTCGACGCCCCCAGATCCATCTGGCCCTACCGCGACGGTGTTGTGGCCTCTTTCAACGCCGATCAACCCTTCGATCAATTCCTCATCGATCAACTCGCGGGAGACCTTTTGCCCCAGGCCTCCGTCGCTCAGCGCATCGCCACCGGCTTTCACCGCAACACCCAGATTAATCAAGAAGGCGGCATCGACCCCGAACAATTCCGCATCGAATCCGTCTTCGACCGTGTCGCCACCACCGGCTCGGCCCTACTCGGCATTAGTATCGGGTGTGCCCAGTGCCACGACCACAAGTTCGACCCCATCTCCCACCGTGACTACTACGGCCTGTTCGCCTTTTTCAACGATCAGGACGAACCCACCCTCGAAATCGAAGGACTCCCCTCAGGCATCAACGAACCCAAAGCAAAGTCTCCGGGATGGGCCACCACGTTGGTCTTGAGCGAACGCACCCAACCGCGCAAAACCCAACGCTTCGTCCAGGGAGATTTTACACGCCCTGCTGAACCAGTGCTGCCCGCGACACCAAAAGTCCTGCCGCCCCTGCCTCCGAAGAATGGCCGGTACCAGCGCCTCGACCTCGCCCGATGGCTCGTGTCACCCAATCATCCCCTCACCGCCCGCGTGCTCGTTAATCGAGTGTGGCAGCAATACTTCGGGCGCGGCCTCGTGGAGACGGAGAACGACTTCGGGACCCAAGGCACCCCGCCCACCCATCCAGAACTGGTCGACTGGCTGGCTGTTGAGTTCCAGGAATCCGGCTGGAGCCTCAAGCACTTGCACCGATGTATCGTGAAGTCGGAGACCTACGGGCAGTCATCCATCGCACGGCCTGACCTGCGCGAAATCGACCCCCTCAACCGGTGGCTGGCGCGGCAAAACCGCCTCCGCCTCGACGCCGAAATCATCCGCGACGTGGCGCTGGCCGCCTCCGGTCAACTCGACCGCTCTCTGGGTGGCCCCCCGGTGCAACCCCCGCAACCCGCCGGCCTCGGCGCCTTCACACAAAGCAACCGCGACTGGATGGCGAGCAGCGGCGGACATCGAGTCCGACGCGCTCTCTACACCCGGATCCAGCGCGCCACGCTGCATCCCGCACTGGCCGTCTTCGACGCACCGGACACCTTCACCACGTGCACCCGCCGACTGCGGAGCAACACCCCGTTGCAGGCGCTGACGTTGCTCAATGACACCCAGTTCCACGAACTGGCCCTGCACATCGCCCGTCAAATGGCTTCCACACGGGGAACGGATGCCGATCGAATTGCCGGCGGGTTCCTCCGATGCACCGCACGGCACCCAGCGCCCGCGGAATCACAGCGACTGCTGCGCCTGCTCCGCGAAGAGCGGTCGGCCGGCGGATCTAACGGAGCCCCACCTGAGGGCGGCTGGCTGGCCGTGGCCCGCGTGCTGCTCAACCTCGACGAAACCATCACCCGGGAGTGACCCAACCCGCCGCCGCCATGGAAAACCACCCCCTCCCTCAATCGCTGCAAGACCTGACCCGAAGGCACTTCTTCGGACGTTGCGCCATGGGCTTAGGCAACCTGGCACTGGCCTCGATGTTGGCCGAAGGGCAAACCGGCCCAACTTCAGGCCCAACTTCCGCGCCGGCCAAAGCAGAATCGCTCAAGACCCCGGCCACGCATCACCCCGCCCGCGCCAAGAGCATCATCTACTTGTTCATGGCCGGCGGCCCCAGCCAACTCGAACTCTTCGACGCCAAACCGAGGCTCAACCAACTCAGCGGTCAACCCATTCCCAACTCGTTTCTGGAAGGCAAGCGCTTCGCCTTCATGGACTCGTCCTTCAAGAACAAGTCCACCCTCCTGGGCTCCAAGCGCACCTTCCGCCAGTACGGACAATCCGGAGCTAGCGTCAGTGATTT
>CAINWP010000093.1 GCA_903854475.1 uncultured Verrucomicrobiota bacterium | reverse complement strand
TTCGAGGGCTTTGAAGCGCAGAAAACTTGGGGACGCCATTCGATCCTCAACTTGGTCAATATTCCCAAGTTTGTCCTAGAATACCTCAACCCGCGCTACTTCCACGAGTTCACCGACTCAATGCTCGACCGCCTATGCTTTCTGGCCGTGGCCTATTCGCTACCGGCCCTGTGGCGCAGCGACCGGACACTCATTCCATGGATGTACGTGCTCGGAATTCTCCCCGCCATGAGCGGTTCATTCACGTCCTACATTCGCTTTTCTGGAATGGCTTTTCCGATCTTCTTGGCTTGGTCGGCTCCGGCCATATCGCGCCCCTTGCGCCTCCTCCAGTGGGTCGGGCTGACCGTCTTGGTGGTGCTCCACCTGCACCTCACCCGCAACTTCGTGCTCGGCCGCTGGGCGGGTTAATTGCAACGGTTTGAGACAGGGAGTTTCGCGTCGTCGCCAACTCAAACGGCGGCTAAGCTATGGCTTCTATGACGCGCTACCGTATCGATCAAATGCTCTCCCGCCACGGCTACTGCAGCCGGGGCGAGTCCCGGGGCTGGTTGAAGGCGGGCCGGGTGACCGTCAACGGTGAGAAAGCAAAGAACCCTGCCGATAAGGTGCTGTTGGCAGACCTCCGAATCGATGGCGAACCGGTGGATCATCCGGAAGGCATCCTTGTCATGCTGCACAAGCCTGCGGGGCTCGTCTGCTCGCGGGAAGAACGGGAGGGTCCGAATGTTTATTCCCTGCTTCCAGAGCGCTGGAGTCGTCGGAACCCGCCTATTACTAGCGTCGGGCGTCTGGATAAGGAGACCACGGGCCTGCTGCTCATCACAGACAGAGGGGAACTGGTTCAGCGTTGGACCTCACCCCGCCACAAGGTAACCAAACGCTACGAGGTCGTGTCGGACCAAGACCTAGATCCAGACCTCGTACCACTCTTCGCTTCGGGCACCTTGCGCCTGCCCGATGATGCCGACCCCTGCCTGCCGGCAAACTTAGTTCTCACCGGAGTTCGCACCGCTTATCTCGATCTTGTGGAGGGACGCTATCATCAAGTCCGCCGCATGTTTGCTGGCCAAGGTTTCCGAGTGACGTCCCTTCACCGCAGTCAATTCGGTGCTCTGGAGTTGGGCGATTTGCCCCCGGGCCAATGGCGTGCCGTCACCGAAGAGTCGATTTGATTTATCAAAATTGCGGGTTATCCATAGAACCATTACCTCATGGGGCAACTCTCACACAACCCTGCTCACAGCGGGAGCACGCCTTCTTTGGGACGAACCTCCCCTCCGAGCCCTTTTCATCGTTTCGCGTCCCTGCTGCGGCCGGAGGCACCCGAGATTCGTGTTATCCTTATCCTGTCGATTATTTCAGGAGTTCTCTACTTAGCGACCCCGTTAACGGCCGATGCGGTCGTTAATACTTTTGCCTTCGGCGGGGAGCAACCCGTTTACGTTCAGGCACTCATCGTCCTGGCAGTGTTCCTCATGTTCCTGCTCGGAATGCTGGGGGTTCTGCGGGCATCTCAAGAATACGCGATGGAGTTGATCCAACGCCGTATTTTCGTGCGCCTGACGGCCGATTTGGCGTTTCGACTCCCGCGAGTCCCACTGGAGGTTCTCGAAACCCATCAAGGACCGGAACTAGTCAACCGGTTCTTCGATGTGGTTACGGTCCAGAAAAGCGCCTCGGGCCTGCTCCTAGATGGCGTCAACGTCCTCTTCAGCACCTTGATCGGATTGGTGGTCCTCGGCTTCTACCACCCTCTCCTCCTCTTCTTCGCCTCCGCTCTATTAATACTGTTGGTGCTCGTCGTCTTTATCCCGGGACGCCGCGCGGTCCGCACCAGCATTGATGAATCGTGCGCCAAACATGCGGTAGTGGGTTGGCTGGAGCAAATAGCCATGTTCCCCCTGCTCTTTCGGGTCAGCGGCGCGGCCGAAATGGCGTGTTCTCGCGCCGACCAGTTGGCGCTGAACTACCTCGCGGCGCGAAAATCCCATTTCCGCATCCTCTTAGGCCAGGTCATCGCCTTACTGGGTCTGCAGGCCATTGCTAGTGCAGCACTGCTTTCCATCGGCGGCTGGTTGGTGCTCCGGGCTGAACTCACACTGGGTCAGTTGGTGGCCAGCGAACTCATTGTCGCCTCAATCGTGGCAGCCATATCCAAACTCGGGAAACACTTGGAGAGCTTGTACGACGCGTTAGCAGCCGTGGACAAATTGGGCTATCTGGTCGATTTGCCCATCGAACGGGAAACCGGCGAGAAACCGGTCGTTTCCGAGAAAGGCATCCGAGTGCAGGTACGCGGAGTCAGCTACACACCTGCCGGTGGGCTGCCCGTTCTAGAGAACCAAGACCTGGAGATCCCACCCGGCTCGACCCTAGGCATCGTGAGCCCTGGCGGGCTGGGCGGAAGCGCTCTGCTAGATCTCTTGGCAGGCCTGAGGGAACCCTCCACAGGCCAAGTGCTGCTCAACGGAATCGACCTCCGACTGTGGCAACTGGGCGAACTCCGACGTCAAGTCTTTCTCGTTCGAGGCCAAGAGATCGTGCAGGGATCTGTGCTTGAAAACATCCGCCTTGGACGACCAGACATCGGCATCGACGCAGTGAATCGAGCGCTCGAATGCGTGGGGTTGCTGGCGGTTGTTCACCGAATGTCTGATGGGCTCGAGACGCTGCTGAGCCCGGGAGGCCATCCATTGACCAGCTCCCAGCGAAGTCGACTCATTCTAGCGAGGGCCATCGTTCGCAAACCACGCCTCTTACTCGTGGACGAGGCTCTGGACGGACTCGAAATTGAAACACTCGAAAAACTCGAAGCCGCGCTGTTTGAAGCCCGCGAGCCCAGCACCCTCGTGTTGGTGACGCGCGATCCCGACCTCATCCGCCGCTGCGACCACTCGGTCCATCTGGGCGATTGTCACCTGAGCCGCCCCGGACACGGCTCCGAACTTCCTCCCCGAGCATGAACCGTGAACCAGCAGTCACCGAGCCCCTGAAATCGGAGGTTCCGCTGCACTCTCCGTCGCACTCTCCATCGACCTCCGCCATGTCCCTGCTGGACCATCGGAGTGGGCTCAGCGCGCTGGACCACACGGCTTCATCTCGGCAACTGCGTCGGCTGACCTTCGTGTCGGCCGCCCTGTGTCTCATTGCGCTGATAGCGCTCATCTTGTTGCCTTGGAGGCAATTCGTCAGCGGATCGGGACGAGTCATTGCCTATAATCCATTGGAACGGAGCCTTACCATCGAGGCGCCGCTTCCGGGCAAGTTGCAGCGGTCCTTCGTGGTCGAGGGCCAGGAAGTCCAAGAGGGCGATCCGCTCTTCGAGATCGTGGACAACGATCCCAACCTCTTGGCCAATATTTTACAGCAGCGCGATGCGGCCAGTGCCCGACGCGATGCGGCCAAGACTCGGGTCGAATCGCTGGGTCTTCAAATCGGCGAGCAAGAACGCGCGCTCCCGCTGGCGATGGAAGCTGCCAAGACTCGCCTGGCCGCCGCGCGATTCGCCGCCGACACCGCCCGACTGCAATTCGACCGATTCAAGGCGCTGCACGCTGACAAACGCGGGCTTGTATCCCAGCGAGACTTTGAATTAACCACCCTGGAGCGGGACCGGACCGAGGCCGAGTTGCAGCGCTCGCAAGCGGAGCTAGAGCGGACTCCGGTGGATTTGCGGGCCGCGATCCAAGGCATTAACGCCCAGCGGGATTCCGCACGAGCTGAACTGGCCTCCGCGGAACAATCGCTGACAGGGCTCGAAATCCAAATCAGCCAAACGCGAATGCAAAAGGTGACCTCTCCGCGGGCGGGCATTGTCTTCCGCCTTCAGGCCACGGAGGGCACGTTTCTTCGGGCCGGCTCACCGCTCTGCACCATCATCGCCCAGACCGACAAGCCCATGGTGGAGGTCTGGCTTCAAGGGCAGGACATGCCATTGGTCACCGCTCGTAAGACCGGCCCCGAGGGCCAAATCCTCCGCGAAGGCAGCCCGGTGCGCCTCCAGTTCGAGGGCTGGCCCGCGCTGCAAATGATTGGCTGGCCCAGTTTGGCCCGGGGCACCTTTGGCGGAGAAGTCGTACTGGTCGATCCGACTGACAACGGCAAGGGGAAGTTCCGCATCCTCGTGGCCGAGAAACAAGATGTGGTCCAGGGCCCGGATGGCCATGCGACTTCGGTGCCATGGCCCGGTGCCCGATGGCTCAGGCAGGGGGTTCGAGCCAACGGTTGGGTCCTACTGCAACGGGTTCCGCTGTGGTACGAGGTGTGGCGCCAGTTGAACGGATTCCCACCGGTGATCACAGAAGAGGCGTTGGATCCCAAGAAGTAATTCTGCCCGTGATGAATGCGATGTCCGTCGTGGCGCTCCAGTTGAATCGGCGATCCGGCCCGAGGCCATCGGCCCATGGTCAGCGCCCACGAGGGGTCCATCACCGTGCTTCCGCTGCCCATTGGAGCGCCGTCCGCTGCTTCGCTCTTTGCCTGATTCTGGGGAGTCTTTCCTTTGGTTTACAGGCGGCGGAGACGCCCAGTACGGCACCAACAACGGCCGCCCCTGCTGCTACCAACGCGTTGACGCTCCATGAGGTGCTCGACTCGGTCCGTCAGCAATACCCACCCATGCTGGCCGCGCTCATCGAGCGCGATGTCGCCGCCGGACGCCTTCAGAGCGCGCGCGGCACCTTCGATTTCCAGTTTTTCTCCCGGCTCTTCGACGCTCCGAGCGGATACTACCAGAGCACCACCGTCGACACGGGCTTCGAGCAATTCACCGGCCTCTGGGGTAGCACTCTTTTCGGAGGCTATCGCATCACCACCGGCGGCCTGTTGCCGGACTACGAGAAGAACCGCACCCAGGGCTCCGGCGAACCTCGAATCGGATTCCGGTTGCCCTTGCTGCGCGATGGATCCATCGACCGGCGGCGGGCCACCCTTTTCAAGGCACGACTCGACAAGGATTTGGCCGATCCGCTGATCCACCGTCAGCAAATCGACTTCATCCGGGCCGCCACTGCGGGTTACTACGGTTGGCTCGCGGCGGGAGAACGGTTGCGACTTTCCGAGGCCCTGTTGCGCATCGCCCGTGAGCGCATGGATGCCCTCAAGACACAGAGCGACTCTGGTTTGATTCCTCGAATCGTCCTCACAGACAACCGACGGCTCATCGTCTCACGGGAACTGGCCGTGGTGCAGGCACGCCGCCGCTTCGAGGCGGCTGGACTGGCCTTGTCGCTATTCTATCGGGATGGACAAGAGAACCCCACCGTGGCCACGCGGGATCGCTTGCCTCCAAGTCTGCCCGCTCCGGTGGGTCCTGAGGCAAGCCTCCTCCAGCAAGACCTCCAGCGCTCGCTCACGGTCCGACCCGAGCTCAAACGGTTGAGTCTCACCCAAGAAAAACTCGAAGTGGATCGCCGCCTCGCCCGAAACCAGCTCCTACCGAACCTAGATGCCGGCGTCAGCGCCAACCGCGACTACGGCGATCGCCGCTACAAAGACCAGACCGAGACCGAGGTTCAGGTGGGCGTCGAATTACGAGTTCCCCTCCAACGGCGCGAGGCCAAGGGTCGGGTGGCGGAGGTTGAAGCCCAACTGGAGCAACTCACCCGCGAACAGCAGTTTGCACGAGATCGAATCCAGACCGAGGTGCGCGACTCCTTCTCCGCCTGGAGTGCCGCCCATGAGCAAACCCTCCAAGCCCGGCTCAATGTCCAACTCTCCGTGGAGCTTCAAGAGGCCGAGAACGAGCGCTTCATGCGCGGAGCCACCGACTTGTTGGCCTTGCAGTTGCGCGAACAGGCCGCCTTCGACGCCCAAGTGAGCGCCGTGGACATTGACGCCGACTGTTTCCGGGCCCAGGCCGACTACCGCGCGGCCACCGTCGCCGAGAGATTGACGCTCTCGGCCCCCACCAAGAAACCCTAACCCTCGACGCCAAACCGTTGACGGCAGCTGGATCCAAAAAACCTGCGTTTGCCAATTGTACGCAGGCGTACCACTTTCGAATCGGTTCATCGAATCCCATGAGCACCATTCCGCATCTCCCTGTCATTCGTCTCGGCCGCAACTACGCCTCCCTGGAGCAAACGGA
The DNA here is from genome assembly GCA_903854475.1 of uncultured Verrucomicrobiota bacterium. Lineage (GTDB taxonomy): Bacteria > Verrucomicrobiota > Verrucomicrobiia > Limisphaerales > UBA9464 > SXXZ01. The sequence continues at coordinate 2,803 of CAINWP010000093.1, read as the reverse complement.
GGTGAAAGATTTCCGCACCGGTGAGGTCTGTGCCGTCGTTTCGTCCGTGAATGCCGGCATCGTCAAAAAAGACCTCACCAAGCTGGGAGTCGCCCGAGCCGCCTTAAATCGTTTCACCATCGCCGAACTCATGGCCATGAGTGCCAAGGCCGGCGACTTGTTCCTTAACGGCACGCTGCCGTTGGGAGACCGAGGCCACACCCAAAGCGCCGACGAGTACATCAAAACCCTCAGCAGCACCAGCGGACTGCCCCATGTGATGGTGAAGCGGAACATGGCGAAGATTCATTACGCCCTGACCCACATGCCGGAAGTGCTCAACGGACTCTCCCGTGGGCTCGACTTCACCATCCTCGATAAAGGACGCGGTGAGCAGTTCGGCACCAACCTGGCCTTCTTCCCCACGGCTCACGCCCTCGGTCTGGTGATGCCCAGCAATTCGCCGGCCGTGAATTCCCTGTGGATCCCAGCCATCTCCCTCAAGACGCCGGTGATCATCAAGCCCGGCAAGGAGGAGCCTTGGACCCCATACCGACTCATCCAAGCGTTCATCGCCGCCGGGGTCCCCGCTGAGGCCTTCGGTTTCTATCCCACGGATCACGAGGGCGCCGCCGCCATCCTAAACTTGTGCGGCCGGGCCTTAATCTTCGGAGATAAATCCACCACCCAGCAGTACGCCCACAACCCGGCGATCCAGATCCATGGCCCGGGGTGGAGCAAGTTCGTCATCGGCGAAGACCAGATCGAAAACTGGCCTGAGTTCATCGATGTGATCGCCGCCAGCATCGCCGACAACGGCGGTCGCTCGTGTATCAACGCGAGTGCCGTGGTGGTGCCCAAGTACGCGGAAGAAATCGCCGATGCCTTAGCCAAGAAGCTCGGCCCCATCGGCCATACGCCCTCCGACGATCCCGAGGCTCGGCTGGCCGGCTTCGCCAACCCCAAGATGGCGGACTACATCGATGGGCAAATCGAAGACGGCCTCAAGACCTCAGGCGCCGAGGACGTCACTGCTCGCTACCGCGGTGGCTCCCGCAAAGTTTCCAGCGACATCGGCACCTTCATGCGGCCGACCATCGTGCGCTGCGACTCCTTCGCCCACCCGTTGGCTAATCGCGAGTTCCTTTGCCCCTATGCCAGCGTGGTCCAATGCAGCCAGCCGGAAGTGCTCAAGAATATCGGCTACACCCTGGCCTGCTCAGCGATCACCAAAGACCCGGCGTTCATCCGCGACCTCGAGGCCTTCACCGAAATCGATCGCCTGAATATCGGTCCGGTCTCGACCATGAAGATCTCCTGGGATCAACCCCACGAGGGCAACATGTTCGAGTTCCTCTGGCAGCGCCGCTCCATCGAGTACGGCTGGTAATCCCCAGCCTTGGTCTGCGGGGCCGGCCTCCTGACGCACGTCGGGATCGGCCGGCGCCGAGCAACGGTTTTCACGCCAACCGGCTTAGCCAATGAGTTCGTTGGGCGGGAAGCGAAAGCGAGCGAGACAGATTCTTTAGCGGGACGAGAAGAGTGCGTCGCGGGCCGCTTTGAGGCTCGTGCTTGAAGCCCGTAACGAGCCAACAGCGATGCTCTTGCAACAGAAGACGTCGCCAGCACGACCGATCCAATGGTTTCGTTTCGGCTGAGCATTCCCCGGACCCCTCCGAGGTAGGGCGATTTCTCCGAAAGCGCCGCTCCGTGCACCTGCCCGTATTGCAGCATTCCAAGTCACCAGCACTCCAGACGGACCGCTCGGAGATCGGTCCCTACCTCGGAGGCTCTCGGGTCAGATTCAGGGGCGTATTGCGGCCTTGGCCAGAACGACGCTCTTGCGAAAGAGGACGCCGACAGTACGAACGGCCCCATTGAATCGTCCCGGCTTACGCCGCCTTACCGCTGCGATCTCCGGACTTACCGGCGAGGAATAGCAGCACCACCAGCAGTGCAAAAGGCAGTAGCGACAAGGCGTCGGAAGCGGGGCCCTCGAAGAACGGGTTGTGAACGGTCATCCACTTCTCGACGGACTCGTTGAACCCCGTGGTGACCCCCTGGCTGATCGCCACGCCGATGCCCGCAATGCTGCCGCCGGCAATGTACCCACTGGCCATCAAGACGCCCGGCGAGCGGTCGCTCTCGGCAGAGATCTCAGCCGCAGTGAGCCCCTGCAAACGCCCCCGGGCATGCGTGGCGCGATCTACCCACCACCGCACACACCCACCGACAAAAATGCCCAGCGAGGTCGAGATGGGCAAATAAACCCCCACCGCGAAGGCCAGCGACGGAATCCCGCTGAGCTCGAGCATCAAGGCGATCATCACTCCGATGAGCACCAAGTCCCAAGGCAGCTTGCGATCCAGAACGCCTTTGATGATGTAGCTCACGAGCACGGTTTTCGGCGCATCATACTTGGTGACCGTGGCCCCACTGGGCAGCTTCGACTCGGTTCCGGTGATGGCCGGATCCACCAGCCAGACGGCCTTGCCCGAATCATCCACCAACCATTTCCGCGCCACGCCGTTGGTATCGGTCTGATGCCATACGCGGTATTCTTGGGTATCCACCCCGGCCATCGGACCCACCAAGTGAGCCCGAGGCGCATCGGTCAAGGCTTGGGCCGGAGCGACCAAGCCCGGGGCGACCTCCGAGGCGCGCACATGAATGGTCCCGGCATTATTCATGGCCAGGAGCACCCACCCCATCACCACCGCCGAGGCAAAAGCGCCAATCACTATGGCCAAGTGCTGGTACCGAGGTGTACCGCCGATGAGGAAGCCGGTCTTCAAATCCTGCGAGGTAGTCCCGCCATTGGAAC
>CAINWP010000092.1 GCA_903854475.1 uncultured Verrucomicrobiota bacterium | reverse complement strand
GACGGTCCGTGCCGCGATTCCCCAACGCTTCAGTTGTCGGGGCAATTGACGGTCGTGGTTGCCCAGGCACCACTCTAGGACCAATCCCTCGTGCTCTAGGGATGCCAATTCCTGGACTGCTCGCTGAATGCCGTCTATGGGTAGGGCGGCGTGGACGATATCGCCCAGTAGGATCAGGCGTTCGGGCCGGTAACTTTCCAGGAGAGCTCTCAGCCGGGTCACCGTGGTGTCGACAATTCCAAGCGGCATTAACTGCCCTCGCGCACGGCGCACCCAGGCCTCTCCGAGGTGCAAGTCTGCGACTGCCAAGCTTCGACTGCGCGGAAGCCATGCGGCCCGCCGGGCATCGAGCAGCACATCGTCATGGAGTTGAAACCGTTCAGCCATCACGTCGGCCATACTCTGGCACCGACCCGGGCCTCTGACGAGGCAGTCGGAGTGTTCGATTCCGACCCTCGCCTCCATCTCTTAACCGTTGTAGTTAAGAGAGTTACGAAAAACGGGAGGCCGAACCTTCAGTGGATTCTTCAGTGAATCGGCTACCCGGGCACTACACCCCGACTACCCGTTCACCACGCTCCCACTGCCGGTTCACAGGGTTTCGGTTCGCGAGGTAGACTCGAATCCATGCGAATCGAGATGAAACAGCGCTACCGGGTCTTTCGTCGGGGTTGGGGCACCTACTACGTCGAGGATCTCGACACCAAGAAGCAGGAGTCCCTGCACACCCGCGACAAGGCCGAGGCCTACCGGCTCGTCGCCGCGCGCAACGAAACCGACACCGCCCCCGCCTTCAGCCTCCAGCTGGCCCGGGTCTACTGGAAGGCCGGGGATTCCGCCGCCGCCACCCGCGATTGGGAATTCGTCATGGGAGAACTCGTGCGGACCAAGAAGGGCGACACCCGCTACCGCTGGGACACGGCCATCAAGGACCGCGCCTTTGCGCCGCTGCGCCAGTTGCCCGTCGTCGAAACCAAGGCAGAGCACTTGCTGCGCGTCCTCGCCGTCGGCACGGTCTCGACCAACTTCTACCTGCGCCGACTGCACAACTTCGCGTTGGACATGGGCTGGCTCCCGTGGCCGGTCATCCCCAAGAAGCAGTGGCCCGCCGTCCGCTACCAGTCCAAGCGCGCCATCACCCATGACGAGCACCGCGCAATCGTCGCCCGCGAAGGCAACGAGGAGCGCCGGGCGTTCTACGAGATGGCGTGGCACCTCGGTGCCTCCCAGACCGACATCGCGCTCCTGGAGGCGGACAACATCGACTGGCCCAACCGCATCATCAGCTACACCCGCAAGAAATCGGGCGAGCACGCGGCCGTCCGGTTCGACGAAACCGTCGCCGCCGTGCTCCGTTCCCTTCCGGCCCGTGGACCGCTCTTCCCCTACCTGCGCGGCGTCCGCGCCGCCGACCGCGCCACCGAGTTCAAGCAGCGTTGCCGGGGACTGAAAATCTCCGGGGTGACCTTGCACTCCTACCGCTACGCCTGGGCGGAGCGCGCCAAGTCCGCCGGGTATCCCGAGCGCTTCGCCCAACAGGCCCTCGGCCACAACAGCAAGGCGGTCCACCGCGCCTATGCCCGCCACGCGCACGTCATCATTCCCTCCCTCGGGGAATACGAGAAGCAGGCCGAGGCCCAGCGGGTGATTCCGTTTCCGGCTCCGAGCTCCGGCAACAGCGCCGCGCCGCTTCCGGCGACCACGGAGGCTCAAGGCGACGGCACCTACCAAGGACACGCGTGAAGGTCTTCCCCGGATTTTCAATCGCGGACGGAATTCCTTCCCGGACTTCCATGGCCAGTTTGACAGGTTTAACCATACGACTGTATGGTAATGGCGAACATGACGGATTTAGCCGTAATCGTCGCCAGCCGAGTGAAGGCGGAGATCTTCCGCCTGCTCTTTGGTCTTCGGCGGCCCGAATTGCATCTCCGGGAGATTGTCCGGCAGTCCGGGCTTTCGCTCGGTACGGTGCAGCAGGAGTTGAAGGCCCTGACGGCCGTCGGTCTCCTCAAGTCCCGCCGGGACGGCAACCGGGTGTATTTCAGCGCCAACCCAGATCATCCCGCCCACCGGGAACTGGCGGCCTTGGTGCTCAAAACCAACGGCCTCGCCGGAGTGCTGGGCAAAGCCCTCACCGACTCGGAGGTTCAGCTGGCGTTCGTCTTCGGCTCCATCGCCCGGGGGGAGACCCATGCCGAGAGCGACGTGGACCTGATGGTGATCGGCTCCATCGGGCTTCGCGGGCTGACCAAACTCCTGTCCGGAGTGGCCGAGGTGGTCGGCCGGGAAATCAATCCCCACATCCTGACGCCGGAGGAATTCCGCGAACGGAAACGGAACAGGGATCACTTTGTCACGTCGGTGCTCGCCGCGCCGATGCTCTTCGTGAAGGGAACCGAGCATGAGCTTGCAGCCATGGGCCAATAACGGCTGGCTGAAAGCGCATCAGACCAGTCCGAAGGAAATTCAGGACCCAGGCCCGGCCTGAATCTCGACCTGCCCCCAAGGCGCGAATCCTCGCCGAGGCAGGCTGAGAGATTTTTTTCCGGATTTGGACGTAGAAACAGACTGCATGGGAAAAGGGCAATCACGCCCATCCATTCCATGACAGCCAATTCCCAACCCTACCTCCCCCTGGGAGACATCGTCCTGCCTCAACCCGATCCGACTCCCCAGTTGGTCGACGAGGTGATGAACCGCTTCGGATTCGAACGGGTCCAGACCGCCATGCGCGCGCTGGGCTGGACCTACTACAACGAGACGGAATCCCCGTCCATTGAAACGCTCCGCACCACGGCCCGCCGCCTCTTGGATACGGTGGCCGAGGAGAAAGAAGCCTTCGTGGAGCACCAGAGCGGTGGCTTCCGCGCCTGCTGGTATCCTTCTGGCACGGTCACGCTGACCTTTGTCGTGGAGTCCGGATACTCCCGCAACACCCCCGGAGCTCGGTTGCCGGATCAGACCGCCACGCGGTAAAATGGAGATTCTACAGGAGGTATCCCATGACTGACATGCGACTTGTGCCCATCCGTCCTCTCCTGCATCGCGCCATCAACGCCATGGAAGCGATCTACGGCCTCACCACCGCTCCTTGGAGCGCGGACTGGGGCGGTGAGACCATGGTTTTCGGTCGTGCCGCCCAACTCCCGGAGGAACTCCTCAAGCTCTGGGATTCCCCGGATTGGGACACCTTGAAGACGCTGGCCAAACTGGTTTGGCAATCCGCGACGATCCAGAACCAGACCACTGTCTGGTTCATCCGGAACTATTCCCCCGAGGCGTCAGTCCTCTTCCTTTTGTGCGCCGTGTCCGAGGTTCCGCTCAGCAGGCTGGTGGCGACTGACCTGTCGGAGGCCCAGTTCCAGCGCCTCACGTCGGTGATGGCGCGGCTCACCAACAGCACGCTCTACGTTTCGGAGACGCCGGAGGGCGTCGATTTCGAGGACCGTTTGTCCATTGCCCATTGGGGCCAGGGGGTGGAGGTGGGCATCTGCGATTGGGTTCTTTCCGACGAGGAACTCCAGGCCGCGAAGGCATCCGGGGTTGATGTCTTTGCCGTCGGGGGCACCTCCGACGAATCCGAATAGTTCACGGTTCTTTCGCAGCCAGCCTACCGGTGCTGCTGGCGGAAGCATGAGCTTCCGGGTGACTGCGAAAGGACCGCGCCTTCCTTGAACCACGGCTACGTGAGTCAACGTTCCTTCAGGCTCCTAGCCCACTGACCCGCCCCGGTAACATTTATCCTGAGTCAACTCGGAACTGGCGGCCTGCGCGCTGTGCGGTTGACGTATGCCATGATGCTGCCATAGAATGGCAGCATCATGGCACGCCACTTGCCGAGCCACACTCCAGTTGGGCGGGAACGTAAGCGCCGACAATGGTCGCAGGCAGAACTGGCGCGCCGCGCCGACATTCCCCGGACCACCGTGAGCGCCATTGAGGGCGAACGGCTCACTCCTTCGGTGACGGCGGCACTGGCGTTGGCCCACGCATTGGAATGCTCCGTCGAGGAGCTGTTTGGCGGCGGCACGACCGAGGCCACAAAATCCGGACCGGAATGGGCTTGGCTGCCACGCGAAGAACCACGCCGATATTGGGAAGCCGAGGTCCGAGGGCGGAGGCTGCTGTTTCCCGCCGAAAGCCTCGCTCTGAATGCCATCCCGCACGACGGCATTTGGCGTGGCGCATATGTTCGCGAACCCGGGAGGGATGTCGCCGAAAACTCGCTGGTGTTGGCCTGTTGCGACCCCGCCGCCGGACTGCTGGCCACGGAGTATGCGCGCAGCAGCGGCTTTCGACTGATCGTTTTCTCACGCAGCGGCGGCGAAGCGGTTAACCTGCTCAAGCAGGGGCTGGTGCATGTGGCGGGCCTGCATCGCTCAACCAAGGAGCAACCCGGGCGCAACGCGGAAACTGTGCGTTCCCAACTCGGGGAGGGTTTTCGCCTCGTGCGCGTCGCCGACTGGCAGGAGGGGCTGGCGGTTGGTGGCAAGACACGCTCGCGCTCGCCCGCAAGCGTCGCCCGCGGTGTCCGACGCTGGGCCTTGCGCGAGCAGGGATCGGCCGCGCGCGAGTGTTTGGAGGAATTACGGCCGGAGGCGCCAGGCCGGACGGTGCACAGTCACACCGCGGTCGCGGAAGCGATTCGCGGCGGTTGGGCGGAGGCAGGCGTCTGTGTCAGGCTGGCTGCGGAGGAGGCATGTCTGAGTTTTCTTCCGCTGCGTTCCGAGGCCCTTGACTTGTGTTTTCCGGCAGCGATGCAACACGACGCGAGGATTCAGGCCCTCATCCGCCTGCTCCGCAGTGGAACGTATCGCCGAATCATCAGCGAATTGCCGGGATACGATGCGCGGAACACTGGTGAGGTCGTCGCCGCTTGACCACATGCGAGTGGCGCGATTCATGGAGCGAGGGAACATCCCGGCCTTTACGCTGGTGGAACTCTTGGTCGTCGTCGCCATCACCGCGTTGCTCGTGGCATTGATTGTGCCGACGCTTGCCCGGGCGAAGGAAAAATCCCGCTCAACACAGTGCACCAGCAATCTCCGCCAGTGGGGATTGGCATTCCGGATGTATGCGGATGAAAACGAGGATCGTCTTCCTCGCCGGGGCCAAGGTGTGCAGGTGCTTTTCCAAATTGACCGTCCCGACGATTGGTTCAATGCCCTGCCGCCTCTCCTCGGGCTGGCACCGTTCCAGCAGCTCGTCGCCAAAAGCAACCGACCTGTCGCCAAAGCACAGTCGGTTTTCATCTGTCCGACCGCCAATGATCCGGGAGAAAGGCATTTCCTGCCGTATGCGATGAACATGAACCTCTGCCCAAGGAATCTTCCGACCGCAACCCGCGTCTCAGAGGTCGTCCGGCCTAGCACCGTAGTTGCGCTGGCCGATTCACCCGGGCCTTACTCTGCCACGTTTCCCTCCGCCCGGGCTTACAGCCCCGTGCCTCGCCACAGTGGGCGGGTAAACCTCCTGTTTCTCGACGGCCAAGTGCAGGGGTTCGCGGGAAAATACGTGGGCTGCGGAGTCGGTGATCCGCGTCGCGATGATGTCCGTTGGCTGACGGGCACACCTAGCGACAACCAAGCCAGCGCCTATTGATTGCATGAGCCCAATGATTCTCCTCCGGCCCGTTCTGCTCTTGCTCCTTGTGGCCGGTTGCGGTCGCAAGCCGGTGACACCGGCCGACGCGCGCGTGGTCCGGTGTGCCGTGATCGGCGGGATGACGATGACGGGCTTGTGGCCGGAGATCGCGAAGCAATTCGAGGCTGACACCGGATACAAAACCGAGGTTGTCGTGACCGGCCCGCGCCCCGAACTCGACAAGGCGATGCGCGAGGGGAAGGTGGATTTCATCACGATGCATTCGGGTGACATCACCACCGACCTGGTGGCCGACGGCTTCTGTGTGAATATGCGTCCCTGGACACGGAACGAGCTTTGCATCGTCGGTCCCCGGGATGATCCCGCCGGTGTTCGCGGCATGACAAATGGTGCGGCAGCGCTGCGTAGGATCGCCGAAGCCAAGGCGCGCTTTGTTGACTTCCAGGGCATCGGCAGCCGGGAGCTGGTTCACAATCTCTGGCGGTTGGCCAACCTTGAGCCGAAAGGCGACTGGATCGTTCGCGATGACACGGTGACGAAGTGGAAGATTCTGCAGTTCGCCCGCAGCAATCACGCCTACGTGGTGGTCGGCTACATCCCGGCACAGACCGGCAAGATGTTTGCCGAGGGAATGGAGATTCTCGTCAAGGGCGACCCGATCATGCGACGCCCGTATATCGTCATGGAGGCAAATCCCCAAAGGTTTCCCACGGCCAATCATGTCGGTGCAAAGTCGCTGTCGGACTTTTTGCTCGCCCCGAAAGTGCAGGCTCTCTTGGTCACTTTCGGCTCCCAGACCAACGGGCCTGGACCACTCTTCTTTCCCGTAACACCCATGCAGCCCTAGATCGAGGAAGACTAAAGATGAAAATGTTGCTGTCAGTCCTTTCAGTTCTCGCCTCTGCGACCTCCGCTCCGGCCGCCTGGTTCACCAACAGCGTCTCCGTGGACAGCTTCGTTCGCAGTGCCGCGCCCAGCTCGAACTATGGCGGAGCAGGCGCGCTCGCAGTTTCTGGTGCAACCGCCGCCAATGGTTCGGGCGTTACCAATGGAGCATTTGACACGTTCATCCGATTCAACACGGCCGCGCTGGTGGCGAACTTCGACGCACTGTTTGGCACGAGAAATTGGGTGATAAATGATGCCCGGCTTCGCGTGACCGAGATCGCGGCACCAAACAACGTGCTGTTCAACCGGGGTGTTGGGGCGTTTGAGATCCGCTGGATCGCAAACGACACATGGATCGAGGGCACCGGCAATCCGAACGCGCCGACCACCACGGGAATTACCTACAGCGACGCCCCGACATTGCTAAACGTCGCCACTGACGTGTCTCTCGGCACATTCAGCAATGCTGGCGTGGATGGCATGACCAGCTTCCCGCTCGCCCTACCCGTGGTCTTTGTCAACGATCTGGCTGCTGGAGGGGAAGTTGGGCTGTTCCTGACCGCGATGGATTCCGGTATCGGGTTCACCATCGATTCACGCAGCTTCGGCACGGCTTCCGCACGGCCGTATCTTGAAGTATCGGCCGTTCCCCGACCGGGGATTGCCGCCATCGCGCTGTCGGATGGGAATGTAGTCCTCACAGCCACCAACGGAGTGACGACCGCGACCTACTACACCCTGAGCAGCAGCAATTTGGCGTTGCCTCTGGATCAGTGGACTCAAGCGGCAACGAATCAACTGACTGCGGATGGTGACTTCTCCATCACCCTCACCAACGCGGCCAGTGTCTCCTCTGCTCGGTTCTTCATCCTGCTGACTCGCTGAGCAGCTGGCCAAAAGGTTAAACCCCATGAGCCACCTGAAGCGCATCTTCTGCCTGGGAATTGTGTTTGCTGCGGCCTTTAGGATGTACGCAGCGGAAATCAACGTGTTCGCCGCCGCGAGCTTGTCCGACACCTTCAAGGTGATTGCCAAAGAGTATGAGCAGAAGTCGGGGGACAAACTCATTTTCAACTTTGGCGCGTCGAGCACACTTGCCAGGCAGATTGAGGAAGGCGCGCCCGCCGACATTTTTTTCTCGGCCGATGAAGCCAAGATGGACGCGCTGGAGAACAAGGGGCGCATCGTCAAGGCAACCCGCAAGAGCCGTTTATCGAACTCGCTTGTGATCGTGATCACGGCGGACAGCCCTCTGGTGATCAACGCACCCAGCGACTTGACGAACGCAACCATCAAACGCATCGCGCTCGCCGAACCGAAAGCTGTCCCTGCTGGAATTTATTCCAAGCAGTATCTGGAAAAGCTCCAACTCTGGACGCTGGTCGAGCCGAAGGTTGTGCCGACCGAGAATGTCCGGGGCGCGCTGGCGGCAGTTGAATCTGGCAACGTCGAGGCAGGCCTAGTCTACAAGACTGACGCGGCAATTTCCAAGAAGGTGAAAATCGCTTACGAAATACCGGCGAATGGCGGGCCTCCGATCAGCTATCCAATGGCATTGGTTACAGATTCTAAACAGCCGGAGGCTGCCGGAGCATTCTTGCAATACCTGAGTTCAGCCGATGCTACGAAGGTGTTCGAGAGATTCGGATTCATCATTCGCCCTGACAGACCTTGATGAGTGCCGAAGAGTGGCAAATCGTTTGGTTCACGGCATGGGCTTCCGCACTCGCCACGGTGTTAATCCTTCCGCTAGGTCTGGCGACCGCGTGGTTGCTGGCCCGGCACGATTGGCCCGGCAAGTCACTGGTTGAGACCCTGATCTCACTGCCCTTGGTGATGCCGCCGGTTGCGACTGGCTTGATTCTCTTGAAGCTACTGGGACGACGGGGCGCAGTCGGAGGATTCCTTCACGACCACTTCGACTTCGACCTCGTGTTCACCTGGCGGGGTGTGTTGCTTGCGTTGGGCGTCATGTCATTCCCCCTGCTCGTGCGCTCGACGCGCGTCGCGTTTGAAGAGGTCAATCCGCGGCTGGAGCAAATCGCGCGGACGCTCGGTGCGGGCGAATTCCGGGTTTTTTGCACCGTCACAATGCCACTCGCCGCGCGCGGCATTCTGGGCGGAATGATCCTGGCATTCGCCAGATCCCTGGGCGAATTCGGCGCCACGATCATGGTTGCCGGAAACATTCCCGGAAAAACCTCCACGCTTTCGCTGGCCATCTATCAGTCGGTGCAACTGGGTGAGGACTCACACGCTTTTCGCCTGTTGAGCGTCTCAGTCGCCTTGGCCTTTCTGGCCGTTTGGATCAGCGAAGTTCTTCTGCACCGCAAAAGGAGTCACCGGTGAAGCTCCGACTGAACCGCATCAGTTTGCCGTTGGCCGAATTCCCGTTGGATCTGGACATCACCATCAGCGAACAAGTGACGGCACTCTGTGGCCCTTCCGGCTCGGGGAAAACCTCACTGTTGGATTTGATCGCTGGATTGCGGCGCCCCAAATCAGCCTTCATCCAGCTTGGCGACCAAGTGCTCACCGACACGGCTGCCGGAGTGAGCGTTCCCGCCCGTGACCGGCGCATCGGCTATGTTCCCCAAGACCTCGCCCTGTTCCCACACATGTCCGTCAGACGGAACCTCCTCTACGGGCACAAACCGAAAAACGAATCGGACGCGGCGGGCCTGTTTGGTTTTGCGCATGTGGTTGAAGTGTTGGAAATCGAGTCGCTTACCGAGCGCAATGTGGGAATTCTTTCCGGCGGTGAGAAGCAGCGCATCGCGCTTGGAAGAGCGTTGTTGAGTTCGCCTAAGTTGCTCCTGCTCGACGAACCACTTGCCAGCTTGGATCGCGCCTTGAAGGCAAAAATTGTCCCCTATCTCACTCGGATCAGGGACGAATTTCATGTGCCCATGATTTTAGTCACCCACTGCATCGAGGAGGTCTTTCCACTATGCGAGAGAACTCTCCACATGGAGCGAGGCCGAGTCACAAGCTGACTGTCATTTGAATCGTGCTGCCAAGAATGCCCAGTGGCGGAGGAGAAACGGGATGGCATCGAATTCCAAAGCAGCGGGTTTCGGGCCAGTTGGTATTCCTCGAATACCCTTGTCCTGACGTTCGTGCTGGAATCCGAGCACGCCAGCAGGCGGCCGGTGGCCGGATTGCGGTAAATGCCTACCCCCCTAAGCAATCAGCACGGCTACTTGAGGAGTCGGTCAAGCTCGGCCAGGACCGCCGCCACGTAGGCCGCCCCGGTGGCCCCGGGCGGGACGTGGATGCTTTCTCGGAGGAACGCGGGGTCCAGCGTATCAAGACAAGCCCGAAGCTCGATGGCCTGCACGGCCGATGATGCACTCTCCAGATCCGGTCGGTTCAGGAACCGGGCGACCGACTCCAGGGCGACGTAGACTGAAGACCAATCCATCCAGCGCGGAAACTCAGGCGCGCTTTCACCCAAGGCGGCAGCCCAGGTGAGCAGGAAGCGCCAGTCGTCGCGGCGGAGCCAGAACCGCTTTTCTTGGCCCTCACGCCGGGACTCCAAATGGCCGGACCGGGCCAGATCATTCAGCGTCGTTTGGAGGGTCCGGGGGAAATACGCGAGCCGCACGGCCATCTCGCCCGGATGGCCCGACTCTTCGGCCAGCAGATAGGCCATGACTTCGGCCCGGGCTTGCATGCCGAAGAGGGCGCGCAACTTGATGAGAAAGTTCGTCGGCCGATGCGGATCGGCAGGTTGGCTCAGTTGGCGGAGTTTCACCGGGCCGCGTTGCCATCCGTATCGGGCGAATAGCTCGTCGGGTAATCCGAACACGGGCACCCCAGGGAACAGCGGTTGGGCCTCGGCCGCCGTGGGCTTTTCCCGGAGCAGCGTCTTCCACTTGGCGTGAACCGACCGACGCGCCAAGTGCGCCGCCATCGCCCGCAGCACCGTGAGAT
>CAINWP010000091.1 GCA_903854475.1 uncultured Verrucomicrobiota bacterium | reverse complement strand
TTGTCTCACCGGTTTGTTGCTCAACCGCCGACCGTAATAATAATGCCACTGGAGCTAGCCGGTTCTTGAATTGTTCAATACGTATTTCCCGCGCGGTTATCTGAATCATCCCCTGTATCGCCGGAGAAAGTTAGGCGGAGATGATACAATATCAAGAACCGACCCCTTTTCGACCCCTTTTCCACTGGCTGGCCCCAAACAGATCGCGACCTTCCACCTGAACCTTTCGGCGGGTCGCCAAGGCCCGGGCGACGCCGGGAAACACTCCCGTCGGAAGCCCGTCAACGGAAGCGGTGCCGGAGGTGGCGGTCGGGTGTTCCGTGAGGAAATCGATGTACACCGGCATCGTCTCGAACTGCCGGACAAAGCGGCCATGGGCGTCGCGCTTGAATCCTTGGCCAGTCAAATCGTCCGCCAAGGAACCGTACTGCCCGCCGTCGGCGGCCAGTGTGACTCCCAGGTCCACATCCATCGTCACCGCTCCCGGAAGCAAACCCGTCCCTGGGGTGGTCAGGTATTTCACGGCAAGCCCGCCGACCAGCACGAGTTGGTCGTGAAACCGTTCCAGGGACGCCCATGCGGTGAGCAGGGCAGCCTCGGCACCCGCCAGACTTCGGGGTGGATACTCGGCAAAACTCGCGAACTTGCTCATTTCGTCACCCTTCCGAAACCGGCCCATTCCCGCAGGGCCTTGGCCTGGTCGGGACCCCGCAAGCCGACGCGAAGCAGGTCGAGGTAGATTTGAGCATCACTTGCGAGCGTGAAGCACCCGACCCTTTGGGTCTCGCGGAACACTCCCTCGTCGTTCGGCACGGCCAGCCACAAAGTTCCGCCCTCGCTGACGGGCCGTGCCCGGAGGGCCTGCAACCACTTCTCGGCGGGTAGAGCCGACACGTAAGCGGTCACCACGGGAGGCACCGTGTAAGGATGCCGAAGGTTTGCGGCGAACCACTGGGTGAAGACCAACGGCACCGTCTCCGCAAAGGTCTCAACGAGGCGCTGGGCAACCTTGTCGGGATCGGCCTCCAAGAGGGAGTATTGCCGGACGGTTGTGCGCTTCGACCAATCATCACGAACCGCCCAGGCATCGAGCAGCCGTTGGGGTTGGGTCAGCCGCAGGCTGCGACCTTCTCGGCCCACCAGACCCTCGTTGACCAGATGCCGCACCAACCGCGAAACCAGCCCCGGACTCAGTCCAGTCCGCTCCCCCAGCTCCGTCTGGGTCCATTCCCGGTCCGGCTGGCTGAGCAGGGCGCGGGAGAGCCGGGAGCTCTTCGGCTGAAAAACGTCCGGAACCGGTGTTGCCGGGCGAAAGCGACGGGATGCGTCGGGGAATCGGTCCACCATAATCCCGTCAGCCCGGACCCACAGACGGCCGTTCAGGTCCATGCAATTGACCCCGTACTCGCGGCAGTGATTCACTAGGGTTTCCGACAGAGACGCCGCCACCAACAGGTAGGGGCGCGAACCGGGTCGCTCCGCCAAGCGGTCGACGTCACGGGCACCGGGGGAGAGTTGGAAATTGACCTCAAACACCAACCGGCGTCTGTCCAGCTTCAGCTCCAGCCGCTCTCCGGGTTCGCTATCCAACCAACGCCATGCCAGCCCCGCATTTGACTCCAGCAGCTCGCGGGCAGTCTGACGCAGTTCCATCTCGGACTGGATGGTTCGATGTTTACTCACAGTGGACTCTTTACTAAAGAGTAAATTGCACTCTATCAGTAAAATTGCAAGCCTCGTGTCGGGCCGAGCTTCCCGGAAAATCGAGCAAAGGGGTCAGCAAAGGGGGCAGTTCTTGATATTGTTTACTCCCCGCCCAGCTTCCACCGGCGATACAAGAGATGGTTCAGATAACCGCGCGTGCCCATCGCCAGACGTTCGGCGATCCACCCCACCGTCATCGTCGTCTCCGCCCGCAAGCGCGCCGCCAAAGCCACCTTCACTGAATCCCCCTTGG
>CAINWP010000090.1 GCA_903854475.1 uncultured Verrucomicrobiota bacterium | reverse complement strand
CGCGCCAGGAGGGCCATTGGGCCGCGCACAGGGTTCCGGCAGTGGCCCCCAGGAATACGAGGCGGGCGAGAGCGACGCGCAGGGAGTTCATGGTGTGAGAGTATTCACGACACGGCCGGCTTCGCCAAGCCGACAGACACCTCCCGGATCTTTCCGCGGAGACATGGAATTGGGATGAGTCTGTTTCTGGAGGGAGTCCGTTTGGAGTGCCCCAACGGGGCACCGAGCCCCTCGGGCTAATACGACAGTCTCTGGGTGGGTATGGGTTGCTTTGTTGGGGCACAGAGCAAAGTCCCGCTGGTCAGAACTCGCGAGGCGGAAGGCGCAGGGTGGGGTTGAGGGTTCTCTAGCCCGTGCGGCCAAATCGCTTTTCCAAATCGCGCCAGCCCATCTCGATCATCGTGGGGCGACCGTGCGGGCAGGTGTAGGGCATGGAGCACTTCTTGAGGTCGACGATGAGTTGATCGAGTTCTCGCCCCGAGAGCGGGTCGTTGGCCTTGACCGCATGACGACAAACCGTTTTGGCGATCACGTCCTCGCCCAACCGCATTAGGTTCACACCGGAGCCCGCGGCCTTGAGGGCGTCGATCAGGTCCAGCGTGAAGCGCTTGGGGTGGTTGGACTTCACCATGGGCGGGAGCGCGTCGAGGAGGAATGTACGATCACCGAACTCGCTCAGTCCGATGCCCATCCGGGTCAGTGTCTCGAGGTTGCCGCGCACAAATTCCGCATCGCGCACCGAGAGTTCCACGGTCTCCGGCAGGAGGAGTCGTTGGGAGGCCGCCTGATGACCGGCCTCGAGCCGCTGAAGCATTTGCTCGAAGAGGATGCGTTCGTGGGCCGCATGCTGGTCGAGCAGTACTAGCCCGCGTTCAGATTCGAGCAGCACATACAGACGGCCCACGACACCGATGATTCGCAGCGACCGCTGGAGCAGGGCGACGGGCAGCGCACCCGTACCCACCTGGAGCGGGGCGGCAGGCTGGTTGGGATGGGTAGGGTAGGCAGGGTGAGCCGAAGAAATCAGGTTGCTCGGACCCGAGGGCGCTATTGGGCTCTCGATTGCGGCGGCCGGTGGGGTGCCCGGGAGGGGGCGAGCAGCCGGCTCCGACGGTCGGGTGAACGCAGATTCGGCGAATCGCTGTGCCGCGATGGAATCGGGTTCGGGCAACCCCGCGGCCGGAGCCGCATCGGTCTCTGTGGTTCGGAGTTCGAGGGCAGGCCTCGTGGTTGCGGAGACGCCCGGTGAGTTCAGCTCGGCCGGTTCCGTGCCGGAGAATCCCGGCAGCAGGGTGGATTGGGGGGTGGCCGGGGCATGCGGAGTCGAAGGGTACCGCGTGGCCTCGCCGACCAGCATCGGGAGTCGCAGATCGGGAGTGAACCTCTCGGCCTCGGGATGTGCTTGGTGAAACTTCAGTAATGTGTCTCGGACAGCCTTGGCCACGAGACGTCGCACAGCGGCTTCTTCCCGGAACTTCACCTCGCGTTTTTGCGGGTGGACGTTGACGTCGACGGCCGCCGGATCGATCTCCAGGAATAGGCAGCAGACGGGATAACGCCCACGCATCAAGGCTGTGTGATAGCCCTCAGCCAAGGCAAAATGGAGTCCCCGATTCTCGACGGGGCGTTGATTGACGAAGAGGTGTTGTTCGTCGCGTGAACTGCGCGAGACACCGGGCGCTCCGATAAATCCCCACAAACGGAATCGCGAGAGTTTGCCCGAATCGCGCAGCACCCAAGCGTCTTCAATTCCGGCATCAGGTGCCTCTTCGATGCCGGCCGAAAAATCGAGCGGCAACCAGGGGGTTTCGGCACCGAGCAATTGGCGCAGCCGTTCTTTGAGTGCGGTGAAGCGGTCGGCATCAGAACTCCAAGGCACCGGTGGCAATTGCCAGGCTTGCCGCCCATCGGTGATAAAACTAAAGCCGACCTGAGGCCAGGCCAGGGCCACCAGAGTGAGGTAATGTTGGATGTGGGCGCGTTCGGTTTCTTCGGCGCGGAGAAATTTCCGGCGGGCGGGCAGGTTGAAGAAGATTTGCCGCACCTCGATGGTGGTTCCGGAGGGCGATGCTGCTGCTTTGACTTCGACGATCTTGCCGCCGTTGACCACGACCTGGGTGGCCTCGCCGGAAGTGTCTTCGCGCTCGCGGGTGGTGATGACGAACCGGCTCACGCTGGCGATGCTGGGCAGGGCTTCACCCCGGAAGCCCATGGTGGCGATGGAGGCGAGGTCTTCGGCGCGGGTGATCTTGGAGGTGGCGTGGCGTTCCAGGCAGAGCAGGGCGTCGTCGCGGCTCATGCCCCGGCCGTCGTCGGTGACGCGAATGAGGCTGCGCCCGCCGGCTCCGATTTCGACGGTGATGCGGGTGGTGCCGGCATCCAGGGAGTTTTCGACCAACTCCTTCACGACGCTGGCCGGGCGTTCTACCACCTCGCCTGCGGCGATTTGGTTCGCCACTTGTTCTGGGAGCAGCCGAATCCGATTCACGCAGGTGAGCATTGCGTGTTCAGGGCCGCTCGTGGAGTCCAGAAAGGAGAAGAATGGCGATTACTGTGTTCGATGCTCTGGGTGAAGTTTGTTTCGATGGCTTGACCTGCTGTGAGGGGTTCCGTTGCATGGGTTAATGAGTGCGTTGCGCCAATGGCTGGGTGTGTGGTTGGGGTGAGCGATTTTGAGTTGGGTTATCGGCGGGCTGATCACAAACAATCCGGGCCGTGCTTGGCGGGTGCTGGCTGAGCGTTGGGGACGTGCTGGTGGGGCTGGTTAGTCTCCGGTATTTGCTGTTATCGCAGCGGTTTATCACCCGCACTGGACAACCTTGGGTGGCATCGACAAGGTTGAGATCCATGCTCGATTCGATACTTGCTCCGGGTGAGAAGATTCATGTCATTCACCGACGTCGTTTCGATCAAGAGCCTCATCGTCATTTTGTAGGGGTAGTGAACGACTACCGCGAGGGTGTGTTGCGGATGACGGGTCACGTGTATGCGGTGGATACGACGACCTATCAGTTCATTCGTCGTCCAGAACAGCGGACGCGGGTGGTTTCGGTGGTGAGTGGTGAGGTGATCGTGAATGTGATCCCCGTGTCGGTGGATCTTTCGAAGATCACTTATCGGCAGGAGGGATCTGCGGTTCGTGTGAGCGACGGCAGTGACTGGCACCTAGACATCAGCGAAGTGGGTTGGCGCTGAGGGGCTCCGCCTGCGTACCTTTGGTTGGAGGAGGGGTCTCTGCGCTCGCAGGGAACGTGGGGATAGATGGGGCATTCGCGCTGGCGCACGAGGGGGCTTAAGGGTGTGGACGTTCCAATGCTTGCTCCGGCCCCATCCCGCTCCGCCTGCGTACTTTTTGTTGGGGATGGGGCCTCCGCTCGCAGGGAAGCTCTGAAGGTTCTGCTATTGCGCTGCGCGCAGTTTTTTTTGGTGTTCGCTTCTAAGGCTTGCTCCGGCCCGGTCTCGCTGCTGCCTTGGGGTGGCCAGGTTGGGACGCGGTCCTAGGTTTCGGCATCGGGCCGAGGGTGGGTGCACGATCAATGCGTCCGATAAATCAACGGCATTGGCAGACTTGGGATTTGTGCCAGCGGTCTTCGTCGTCAGCACGAGGACCTTGTCGACGCGGTGACCCTCCCTATCCAGCACTTCGAAGGCGTAGTTCTGTCCCACCAAGTGCCCCCCAAGTGTTCATCTTCATGCGGGACGTGCGCGAAATACTTCAATACCAAGCCGGCGAGCGTCTGATCATCGGCACTAGCACCGTCCCGGGCTCACGGACTACGGGGCGCGACTTCGGCCAGCATCGGGGCCGCATCCTTGCGGAAACCGAACCCGAGCGAGGCTTGGATGGGATATCCGCAAATGCACGAGGCACTGGCCTCCGGGATCAGGATGCCGCCTTCCGCCGGAAGGATGTTCAGCCAGCAACCCGGGCGCGTCGGCGACAGCCGGGTGAAGGATCCATCTTCGAAGCGGAAGAAGGTCGGGTTGTCCGCGCGGAACAGCAGCCCATCATCCGAACCGGTCATCCCGCCACAGGCGTGGCCCGGTCGCTTCAGGATCCAGTCTCCCTGGGCGCCCTTCGGAATCCATCGGGTTCCCGTGGCGAGATCGAACAGGTCGCTCTCGAAGCACACCCGCTGTCCCAGCACGACCGGCCGTTTGACCTGCTGACCATGGAAAAGGTCGTGGACCGGATTGCGCCCGGAGCTCTTCCAACGCTCGGTGCCGTCGGCCGTTTCCCAGCAACGCAAATGATAGGCAGCCTGCGGGCCGGCACTTCGCGCGCACGATAGAATCAGGCGGTCGCCCGCTACGGAAAGCCCCAGTATGTCTTCGGCCTCAGGCCATTTCAGCGGACGCTCCCAGACGCGCGTTCCCGAGGCCGCATCGATGCAGACGACGACGGCGTCCTCCAGGATCGCGGCACAGGTCAACCGACCCGTGCGGTCTGCGCGAGCCTTCAGGCCCAGCGCCTCCACCGCATAGACGCGACCCGCGGCGGCACACAGCGTGGCATTCACCCAGGCGCCTTCGGTGGGCATCCCCCATAGGACGGAGCCACTGGCCTCCTCAACGGCGCACAGCGTGCGTGAGCAGACCAGAGGTCGGCCCGAGCGGTAATCCAGATCGACGAGATCGTACTCCTTACGGGTGCGGGCAGCGGTCGGCCGCATCGTGCTACCGAAGATCCGACCGCCGTCCCGGGCCACCCAACCCCAGTGATCGTCGGCGTGGATCCGGCCGGGTGCGGGCCGTCGACGCGCGACCGTACCGCGTCGGCCCTCGATCTCCCAAAGCTCTGTGTTGACCGCGACCCAGGCACGCGATCCCGACTCGTCCAGCACCACATATCCGGCATCGTACGGCATCGCATACCGCATCGACTCCGGAAGATCCAACTGCCAACGGACCGTTCCATTGCGGGCATCGGTTCCGATGAGTCCGTTCTCGGCGATCGTGACGATCAGGCCTCCGGAAACCAACGGAGCATGCCCGCGCGTGTGCCGGTCGGGAATCCGCTCCGGGCCATGGCCTCCGAACCATTGGAGGCGGGGGAATCCCTGGAGTGATTGTGAAGTGGCGCAGGTGTTGCCGGCATTCCCGTACTGGTGAGTCCACCGTCCGGTGCCCGACACGGCCTCGCCGGGCAGGATCCGCCCCTGCAGGACCACCACGCCGGAGGGTGCTGGGCAGGCGATTCGATGGGCCTCGGATGCGGAAAGCGTGGAACCCACGACGAGGTTGAACAGGTGATCGGCGACCGGGACGGGACCCGACAGGTCAAACCCCACAACCGCGGCGAGGGATCCCAGCCATCCCCGCTCGTGAAGATGGCGGCGAGCGGCGTCCACCTCGGCCGAGGGGACAGCGATCACCCATTGAAGTTCCGATCCGGCCATCAGCGCAGGGAGGACGTCGTCGGCGCCGACAGGTCCAGGGGGTTGGTAAAGTCCCCAGCCGCGTGGCGCAGGGAGTTGGCCCAGGGCAGTGCGCAGGACTTCAGCCAGAGGTGCCGCGGGCTTCGTCGGGGCCATGACCGCTGGCGCGGGCGATGGCGCAGGGGGCGACGAGGGCCCAGCCTCCCGGGGGATGAAGGTGGTGATTCGGCCTCGGGTGGTCGAGACCGCGAGGGTGCGGTCGTCGGCGGCCAGGGCGAAGACGGGGCCGTCGACCGTCAGGGTGGGACCGAGTTCGCCGGTGTCGGCCCGGAGAATTTGGACGGTGTTGCTGACACCCAGAAACACATGGGAACCGGCAACGATCAGCGGACCCGCACCGGAGGTCGCTCGTTTCCACCGGGTGGCCTGAACCAGGTCCCCTTTGCTAGTCCGGAGTCGTTCCCGGTCCACGGCGAGGATCTCGCGCTCATTGACCAGATAACTCGTGGTGGGCGTTACCGCGAGGTTTCGGCCCGGATAGGAGACGATCCTGCTGGTTCGACGGGTGCTCGTCGTCGGGTTTGCGGTCGAGCCCGATATGATCGCTCCCGTGGCTCCGGGGCCGGTGAACGTCTCGCTGTCCGAAACGACCGCCAACGTTCCGGTGCCCGAGCCCAACTCGCGTCGAAAGTCTCCGTTCTTCCGGGAGTACACACGCGGGGTCGCCCGTCCATTCGGTACGATCAGGTCGGCACCCGCGTCCACCAAATAACCCTGCGGCGAGACATTCCCCAGCAACCGACGCCAGCGGAGGGCCCCATCGGTGAGGTCGAGGGCCACCAGATAGGTGCCCTCCAAAGGAAACAGGCCGGCAGTCGCGTAGACCGTGCCCTCGGCCACCAACAGCCCGGATCGGATCGGATGGGGGCTGATCAGGCGTCCATTGCCGCTGATCCAAGGCTGCGCGGGACCGATGTGCACTGCCCACAGTTGCAGCCCATCGGAAAGTCGGAGCGCGCGAATCCATCCGTCGTCGGCGCCGACCACGACCCGATCGCCGGCGACGGTCGGTGCGTATCGGATGGGTCCGCCGCAGAAGTGGTTCCAGCGGATGGCACCGGTCCGACGGTCGACGCACCGAACCTCGTCGCGGGTGGTGCCGAAGAGGATGGCATCGCCCGCAAGGATCGGATGGGGAGCGAGATCATCGGCGGCGCGGGGAACGAAGGGCTGATCGATCTTCTGCCAGAGGCTGCCGCGTGCCTCGGTGGACCAGGCCGGGGCCGGGGTTCCGGAATCGATGGACCATGCTGCGACCAGTGCGTCGGTCGGAGGCCCGGCCTCCACGAAGGCGGTTCGACCGCCATTGCTTCGGGCTGTCGATGCGCTTGCCTGTGGCGATACCGACACAAGCAATCCCCAAAGAGCCAGGATCCCAGCGATGCGTCCGAGAATCCGATGAGGAGGAGTTTGCAGCGTCACGGCAGGATTTTGAAAGAAAGGCAGCGGATTAGGGTCTTGGATGAATCCACCGCTCGGCGATCTGGGTCTTCACACCGCCTGTGCGCCGGGTTTGCCCGATTCGACGAGGAAGGACTTCCGGATGGTGGTGCGGCCGCCGGGTTTGAGGATGTCTTCGACGGCGACGTAGTCGCTGCGCCACGACTGCGGGGTGACGGTGCAACGCACGTAGCCGCGCTCGCGGTTGAAGAAGCGGACGCAGGGGTTTATCGACTGGAGTTTTGCTGTCGCTTCGGGGTTGTCCCTGCCGTTGCCGCCGCTGGTGATGCTGCTGCCGACAAATTCGGTGGCGATGACGGGGGTCTCGGGCTTGCGGTCGTCGATGCGCAAGTCGTTGACCCAGTTGGAGTGGATATCGCCGGTGAGGACGATGGGGTTGGGGATGCGGCGGTCGGCCCAGAATCGGGCGAGGGCCATGCGCTCGTGGGCGGCACCGGGCCACTGGTCCATGGAGTAGATGGGCTCGGGGTCCTTGGCGGTGCCGGGGAAGGCCACCAAGCCCATCATGACTTGCTGGGCGAGCACGTTCCAGTGGGCTTGCGAGGCGATGAGACTGCGGTCCATCCAGTTGCGCTGTTCGGCTCCGAGCAGGGAGTTGCGCGGGTCGAGCGCGGCGGCGTTGAGGGGCTTGTTGTTGTCGCCGTTGGGCTGGTCGGTGCGGTACTGGCGGGTGTCGAGCACGAGGAACTCGGCGAGTCGTCCAAAGCTGGCCTTGCGGTAGAGTTGGAGGTGGGGCCCTTGTGGCAGGCAAGAAGCCCTCAGTGGCATGGCTTCGTAGTAGGCCTGGTAGGCGGCGGCCCGTTGGATGAGGAAGTCGGCCGGATTGACAGTGCTGACCTCAGAAATACCGGCGGCGTAGTTGTTGTCGAACTCGTGGTCATCCCAGGTGACGAACCACGGGCAACGCCGATGCATTTCCTGGAGGTGCCGGTCGGAACGGTAGAGGGCGTGGCGGCCGCGGTAGTCTTCGAGGGTGATGATGCGGGTCTTGGTGGGCCCGGTGTGGCGGCGGACCTTTTTGTCCTTGGCGGGGCCTTCGTAAATGTAGTCACCGAGGTGGAAGACGAGGTCCGGGTCGTCCTGGGCCATGCGCTCATAGGCCGTGTAGTGGCCGTCTTCGTAATGCTGGCACGAGGCGAAGGCGAAACGCAGTTCGCTCGGCAGCGACTCCGGCTCGGGCAGGGTGCGGGTGCGCCCGATGGGGCTAGTGGCCGGGCCGGCGTGGAACCGGTACCAGTAGTGACGCCCGGGTTTGAGGCCGGCGACTTCGACATGCACTGAATGGCCGAGCTGAGGCAGGG
>CAINWP010000089.1 GCA_903854475.1 uncultured Verrucomicrobiota bacterium | reverse complement strand
TTCCTTGATCCAGTCCAACGACCAGGCCGCGCCTCCGAAGGGATTGGGCACCGAGCGACTGCCCAATTCGCGGAGGCCTTCCGGGAGCAGGGTCAGCAAGATCGCCGCAAAGACCACCCCTGCATGACGCCCCATGCCTCCAAGAATCACCATCACCACGATCTCGATGCTCTTGTCGAAGGAGAATCCACCCGGGTTGAGATAGCCCTTGAGGTGGGCGTACAAACCACCGGCCACGCCGGCAAAGAAGGACCCGATACCGAAGGCCGTGATCTTATAGCGGGTCGTATCGAGGCCCATCGCTTCAGCAGCCACCTCATCGTCGGCCACCGCCAGAAAGCCACGCCCATGGGTCGAGTTGAGGAGCGCCCAGACAGTGTACACGGTCAGCGCCGCCGTGCCGAAGGTCCAAAACAGGTTGCTGTAAGCGGGCACCCCAGTTAGCCCTCGGGCACCGCCCACCATGTCCATGTTCTGGAGAACCACGCGGATGATCTCACCAAAACCCAGGGTCACGATGGCCAAGTAGTCGCCCTTGAGCCGGAGCGAGGGGGCTCCGACCGCCAAACCGGCCACCGCGGCGAGCAGGCCCGCGGCAATGAGGCTCATCGGGAAGAAGACCCACTGCAGGAGAAGTGGATTCCACCCCAACCGGGGAGCCACCACCGTGGACAACATGGCCGAGGTGTACGCACCCACGGCCATGAAACCGGCGTGTCCCAGCGAGAATTGGCCGGTGAAGCCATTGATGAGATTGAGGCTGGAGGCCAACACCACACTGACACCCACCCCCATCACCACGTCCAGAAAGTAGGGATCGATCGAACTAGAAACGGCCGAGGCCAGCCCTGCAAGAATCAGGGCTGCGAGCAACCAGCGTTGGGCAACAGGAAACGCCATGGTTAAACCTTTTCTATCTTGAGTTTACCCAGCAGGCCCGCAGGCCGGAACAAGAGGATGGCGATGAGGATGCCGAAGGCGATGGCATCGCGGAAGGTCGAGAGGCGCGTGCCCGACACGAAGGTTTCCACTAGACCGATGAGCAACCCGCCCAGCGCTGCTCCCGGCAGATTTCCGATGCCGCCCAGCACCGCGGCGACGAAGGCTTTGAGCCCCGGCAACGTACCCATCAAGGGATCAATGCTCGGGTAGTTCATCGCATAAAGGACTCCGCCCGCGCCGGCGAGGGCTGATCCCAGACCGAAGGTAAAAGAGATGATCCGGTCATTGTTAATGCCCACCAACGAGGCGGCGGTGGCGTTGAAGGACAAGGCGCGCATGGCGGTGCCGATGCGGGTGTGATGCACAATCCAGTAGAGCAGTCCCAGGAGACTGAGGGCGACCCCCAGCACCACCAACTGGTGGGTCGAGACAGTCAAGGCACCGAAGTGGAGTTGCTGAGAAGGGAAGAGCGCCGGGAACGCCTTGGGGTTGGGACCAAAACCAAGCCGAGAATTCTGCGCCACGTTCTGGATGAGTAACGAGACACCGATGGCAGTGATCAGGACCGTGAGGGTAGAGCGTTGACGCAGCGGTTTGTAGGCGAGCTTTTCAATGACCACGCCCAAGACGGCGCACACCGACATCGACAACAGCAAGGCCGCCAACCCCCCGCCGATGGACTGGGTGGGCAACCCAAGTTTCTCCACCGAGTACCAGGCAACGAATGCGCCCAGCATGAACACATCACTGTGGGCGAAATTAATGAAGCGGAGCACGCCGTACACCATGGTGTACCCCAAGGCGATGAGGGCATAAATGGCCCCCAAGAGCACTCCATTGAGCAGTTGTTGCAGGAACTCGGTCATCGGGTTCCGCGGGCCCCGCCACGCGGACAAGCACACAAGAAAACCCCAGTCGCGCCCAATGTCGAGCG
>CAINWP010000088.1 GCA_903854475.1 uncultured Verrucomicrobiota bacterium | reverse complement strand
CACCCGCGCGTTTCCGAGGTAGGGCGATTTCTCCGAAAGCGCCGCGTCGGTGGGGACGGACCGCTCGGAGATCGGTCCCTACCTAGGTAGTGTTTTGGACCTTTCGGGTCTGGGAGCCTCCTGGAGACCAGCAAGCCCCATATGTCCAGTCTGCGCTGGCGCCACTGTCCCATAGTCCCAGGACTGGTGCCCAATACAGCGGCAATCTCCTTGTTGTCTTTGCCTTCTGCGGAAAGCAATCCAATGCGAACACGTCGGTCCCGCTTTTGGGGCGTTCTTTGCGCTTAGATGAGGCGCTGAAGTTCTCACCGTTGCTCAGGGGAGCGCTCGAATGGAATCTTCGGACGCGCCCTGGCCAAAAAAGGCACGGTAGTCTGATTTTAATAAATACTTAATTGAGACACTGCACTAGTTTAAAGATCGAAACCTCTTCCATGGCCCTCAAAGCAACCATTCACAAAGCCCAGCTCCAACTCTCGGATATGGATCGCAACCTCTACTGCGATCATGCCGTGACCATCGCACGGCATCCCTCCGAGACCGATGAGCGCTTGGTCGTCCGCCTTCTAGCACTGGCACTCAACGCGCCAGCCTCACCGGACGAAAGCCCCCTCGAGCTGGCTAAGGACATGTGGGAGCCCAATGAACCGAGTCTGTGGCAAAAGGATGCCACCGGGCGCGTCACCCACTGGATCGACCTCGGTCAACCGGACGAAAAGCGATTGCTCCGAGCCTCCGCCCGCGTCGAACGCCTCTCAGTCTACAACTTCCATTCCAATGCACAGGCCTGGTGGAAGGACATCGAAAACCGGCTCACCCGCCTGCGCAATCTGAGCGTCTGGCAAATCCCATCCAAGCAGAGCCAAGGTCTCGCCGTGTTGGTACAGCGGACAATGACGCTGCAAATTACAGTCCAAGACGGATCGGTATGGGTCAGTGACGATACCCAGTCGGTCGAAATCACACTGCAGCGCCTTCGGGGGCCGACCGAAGACTAAAGCTATGGCGCTCAACGAACGATTCGACGCTCAAGAGGGTGTTCTGGAACACAGCCCCAGATCTGCTGCCCGACCTGCCCGGCTGCCAACTCCTGCACCTCCATGCCCTCCCTGCTCACTCGCTCAGGCGCGTTGAAGACCTTGATGTAAACGACTTCAACTCCTGCAGGGGAATCACCTGCCGTTGGACCTCCATCCCAGAGGGACTCGGGAGAACCTTCGCCAAGACCGGCGGCAAACTCTCATCAAACTCCATGGTCAGGATGGCCCGTTGCAGAGGCGCTTCCGTCCAAAGCCACCATCCCGCCTGGACTTCAAACGTCTTCGTCTTCGAGGTGGCGGGACTGAGCGTGAGCCGTAGGGAGTTTTCCCCTTCCGGCACCGGCAAACGAAAGAAAACCCACGGTTTCAAGGGCAACTCTCGCACCTCCCGCAAAGTGGTTTTCGAGCCCACAAGAGTGTGTATGGCTGAAGCGGGAACCGGAATTCCGTTGAGGGTTGCCCGGCATTGAAATTGCAAATCAGAAGGCGACGGATCCTGGCACAGGACATAGAGAAACGCCTTCGTTCCTTTCGCGATGGTCACCGTTGCCGTGCCTTCAAGCTGGCTCGTGCTGTTCGTGGCGAGAGCCGTATGGAGGCGGCCGGATTCGACAAAACTGCGCTGCGCTTCACCCGGGAAATTCAGGGGCAACTTCATGCTTCCCGCGCTTCCAGTGCTCTTGATCGGACGACCCGCCCATTCAATCTTGCTGGGCTTGGGCAATCCTGAAACCGGTACCGAGAGTTTTGCCCCTGGGGATCCAAAAGCCTCCCAAGAAATCCTTCTTTCCGAGCGATCTATTTCGCGAACTCGCACCCCGGCGAAGGGGAGGGATGATTTTCCGCTGGCTTCAATTTCGATGAGAATTGTTTGGTAAGGCTGCAAGTGCAGGGTGAGCAAATCGCCCTGCCGAAGAAGAGGCTGCAGCGTCTCATGATATGGGAAGACTACCGTGGCGGCATACGTCCCGTTTCCAGCGTCGCTTGGCTTCCAACCACACGATTCGTCCAACTTCACGTGCACCGTCTTGGGCTGAATGAAGGGATTGCGCAGAGCCAGGATTCCGCGCCCTCCCAGAAAATGAGCATAACCGTAGGCCTCCCCGCGGTAGGGGTCGCCCAAGATCATCTCCGTTTGAGCGAGTGTCGCCGCGTTGTGCCGGGCCCACTTGATCAATCCCGCCAGGAATGGCCAATCCCGCTCGGGATTCGGGAACTTCGCCGGGTTCATGTAAAAGGTGAGCAGGCGGTTTCCACGGCCCGCGACCATCATGGCGTTGTCGTGCCAGCTATCAAAAAAACTAGCGGGATCAATGGCCAGAGTGGGGTCTAGATAAACTCCGAGGGTTTCAATAGCAGCGGGATCAAATCCAGGATTTGCGGCGATTCTTCGCCGCAATAGCGCATCGCGGATCGTCGTCGCCCCGTCGAACCCATTGGGGGAAGGCACCAACGCCGGAGCGGTTCCGTCGTAGGTATCGGCATAAACCGAATCCACAAACCACAGCCACCATGGGCTGAGCCACATCCCACTCGTTGGGTCCAAATACACACCGGGCTTGGCCTTCCGCATGGCGGTGAGCATTTCAATGAAGGCATCTACATTGGCCTCGCGGGCGAAATCGCCGTCCAGATGGTGTGCGTGCAACGGGGTGTCACAACTGGCGCAGAAGCCGTCCATCTTGAAAAAACCCACATCATGATTGCCGATCAACTCCGGGATGAGGCGGCTCATGACGCGGCGATAGCCGGGATCACTCTGACAGAGAAACCAGTCGAACGTCGCATTCCGTACATACCCCTGCTTTGCGCCCCAGGCCGCGTGCTCATACCCGCTGGAGGGTGAGAGCCACAGGCCCAGCTTCGTTCCCATGGGCTGCAACGCGGCCAACAGAGGTTTGAATCCATTCGGAAATCCATTGGTGTTCAAATCCCACAGGCTGTTCTTCGCATCCCAACCGTCATCTAAGGTGAAGCTGTCAAAGGCAACCCGGTGCGGCTCGAACAGGTTTCTCTTGAACTGCCCGATGAGGTCCAGACTGTTGGCTTCCGTGGCGGGCGACACGGTGGTCCACGTGTTGTAGTCCACTTGAACTGCTGGCAACGCCGGACGGTGACGTCCCTGGGCAATATAGTCGCGAAATCTGGAGGCAACCGATTTGGCAGGCGCGACACCAAGAACGGCTGTCTTGCTAATGAACTTCGTTGTGATCGTGCGACCCGGTAGATGACTGAGCGTCACGAATCCAGAGGCGTAGTGATTGTATCCAGCGGGAAATTCCAGACCCCAAAATGTGTCTTCGAGAAACACCGGCTTTCCAAAACCGGTCTTGCGATCCACACCCCACACATTGTTCAACAGTTCATCAGGAGGCCCCGTTTCCTGGTCAAAGCACTGGCCCTCCAACCCAATTTTCCAAACCTCAACCTGGCGCAACAGCATCGGCGCAGTGGGAGAAAACTCGAGATGACGGCGCAGGAAGGCGTCGTCATCCAACAGTTCATAAACCAGCGTCACGTCTCCCGCTCCGCCTCGCAAAAGCAGGCTCAGGCGCTGGCCTCCTGGGATTCCTGTGCGCTGCACCTGATGTACTTTGAAGTCCTTGGATTGCAGCGGAGCCTGTCCTTCCCGACTCAACGAAAAGTCATCGGCGCTCAGCGTGATGATCCGATTCGAGACACGCTGGTGCAAAGTGGTTGCCGCAATTCGGTCACCCGTCTTTTGGAAGCGCAGTTCCAGGTAGTGGTTGCCGATCACCGTTTCTGCGTTCTCTCCGCGAGCGGTGCTTTCCAAAAGTGCGAATACGAGGAGTAATTGAAGGACTTGTTTCATTCGGGTTGAAAAATGATCTGTTGATAAACTCCTCAGACCGGCTGGTAGACGCGCGCAAAAGCTCCGGGATTTCCTCGCCGGACAGGGCACTCGATCTTCCTTCTTCACTCTTCATTCTCCGAAATATCCAATCCGCCTCAGACTCTGGATCTGGCACCGAGCTGACACCAGAAAGACGAGGCCCATCGGCCAAGGAAAAGATGGCAGCAGCCACTGAACCGCCGACTTAGGCATCACGAATACAGACATGGCGAAGTCCTGGGAAGCGGACAAAGCCTTGGAAAGTTTTCGGCTAACCGGTCAGCCTCGTCCCTCTCACACCCCACCGTCGCGACCGAAGAGGTCCTTTGCCAATTTGATAAAGACTCGCATGCCTCACCTCCGATCATTGTCCGACTTGTGCGGCCGCCTGATCTCCATAGGGGGTACCGGGCTGCTGCTACTGCTGCTGTCGGCTCAGGCCGCGGAGACTCGCAAGCCTTCCGTCTCAATTCCTCTCCGACCCCTCGATTCGGCTTCCGGTTCACGGGTGAGTTTCCAACGCGATATCCGCCCCATACTGCTCGACGCCTGCGTCGAATGCCATTCCACCGAAGAGCACAAGGCTGGCCTCGATGTGTCGACCGTGGATGGCCTGAAACGGGGCGGCAAAAAAGATGGTCCCGCAGTGATCTCGGGAAAACCCGATGAAAGCCCGATGGTGCGCCACATCCGCGGTCTGGCCGACGCGGCTCAAATGCCCAAGGGGTCACCGGCGCTGAACGCGGAGGAATTGCATCTCATCCGACAGTGGATCGCCGCAGGGGCTCTGGATGATTCCACGGCCGCTGCCAAAACCCTTTCAGCGCCCAACCCCTCCCAACACTCTGCGCTCAACGCCGGCCGCCTTCTCGATCGTTTGGTCTACGACGCATTGTCACCCCAGGAGCGTTTTGTGCAGACGCGCCGGTATCGAGTTTCCTTTCTACCCGATCAGACGTCTCCACCCGGTCCGGGAAATCCAATCGATGCCTTCATTAGCGCGAAATGGCGCGAGGCCCAACTCCCTGAGTCCGAGGTGCCGCCCGCCCTCTGCGACGACTCCACCTTCGCACGCCGCGTGTATCTCGACCTCACCGGTCTCATTCCGCCCCTCCAAGAAGCACAGGCGTTTGTTGCCGATCCCACACCCGACAAGCGAACCCTGCTCATTGAGCGCTTGCTCTCGCGCACCAACGATTACGCCGCGCACTGGACCCCGTTCTGGGAAGATGCGCTCGGAAGCTCCCCCACAGACATCAACGGTGGCATCGGATCCCGAGGAAACCATCGACAGTGGATCCTCGATAGCTTCACGGCCAATAAGCCCTTCGATTTGTTCGTCGCTGAGCTCATCGACCCCACGCTGCCCGGCTACCGGAAGCCCAAAGAATATACGCCCAACGGACGGCATGTCGTCAGCGGCTACATCAAGAACGAGACCCATGAGGAGACGCTTCAAAGTGCAGCCAATGTGAGCCAGGTCTTCCTCGGTACCGGAATGAAGTGTGCCAGCTGCCACAGCCATTTCCTCAATAAGGAATGGCCTCAGGCACGCTTCACGGCCTTTGCTGGGATGTTCGCACCCGCAGATCTCGAACTCATCCGCTGCGAGGCCCGGACCGGTCAACGCATCCCGGCAAAATTTCCTTTCGAACTCGATGGCATGAGCCTGGAGGTTCCCACCGATCTCAACCATCGCCTCCATCGCGTGGCGCAGATGCTGGTCGATCCGCTCAATCCACGCTTCTCTAAAAGCATCGTGAACCGCTTGTTCAAGCGCTATTTGGGCTTGGGATTGATCGAGCCCGCAGACGATTTCCGCAGCGACCTCCCCGCCAGTCATCCCGAATTGCTCGAATGGCTCGCACAGGATCTCGTGCGGCACGACTTCGATCTCCGTCACACCCTTCGATGGATTCTAACGAGCCGCACTTACCAGACCGCGTATCGCCCTGAGCGGGCTGACCGCTTCGACATCTTAAAACCGAGTGAACCCCGCTACTTCCGATCCCCAACGCTGAGGCGGCTCACCGCGGAGCAATGGCTGGACAGCATCCGAAGGGCGACCCGCAAGGAGTGGAAAAACGAAGACCGGGCCTATCGCAAGGAAGACTCCACTCCCCTCACCCGCGCCTTGGGAAAACCCGCTGCACGCAGTGAGGTGAGCACCGCTCGGCCCGACGACACCGCGGTGGTTCAATCGCTCGAACTCCTCAACGGACCTGAGCTCCACCGAATGGTGTATTCAGAGGAGATCACCGGGATTTTTGCCAAGTCTACAGCGTCGCCTGAGGAGATGGCTCAGCACCTTTACTGGCTCACTTTGAGCCGAATGCCCAGCGCGGCAGAACGCGCCACAATTGCTTCCCATTTGTCCGGCGCGAATGGGCCAAAGGCTCTCACGGAAGCAATCGGTGACATTCTCTGGGTACTGTTCGTCAGTCCCGAATTTCAATACATCCGATAGTCCTGGCCGCATTGCGTTTTGACCCAACCCCGCTTTACCAAGACACCGGCTCACTCAGCGCCATGAACACTCGATTGGACCGCCGACAATTCCTTCAAAGAAGCACCGTTGCAGCTGCCGCGACCGCCGGGCTCATGCCCTGGGCTGCGAGCTCCGCCGAAGAGACGGCCGCCGCGAAAACCCCGCTCACTCCGAAGGCGGATGCCATGATCTTGATTTGGCTGCCCGGAGGCATGGCGCAAACCGACCTGTGGGATCCGAAGCAGCACACGCCGTTTCGCGCCGGCATGAAGGGCAGTGAATTGCTGGGTACTTGCCCGAAGATCCCCACAGCAGCCGACGGAATTTTCTTGGGAGAGGGATTGGAGTCCATCGCCTCGGTGATGGATCAAGGCACCCTTCTGCGCAGCCTCACCAACGACACCAAATTCGGGGCCATTCATCTCAAGGCGCAACATTACGCCATGACCAGCTACCTGTTTCCGGTGGGGGTCCAAGCTCCGAGCATTGGATCGGTGATAGGTCGCACACTGGGTCGCCGCAATCCTGCGGTGCCGCCGTACATTTACATCGGCCGGGACATCGACACCTCGGACGCCGAGCGACTCTTCATTAGTGAATACCTGGGCCCAGGATTCTATGGCGTGAACCATGCTCCATTCATGGTGCCCGATCCTTCCAAGGGCATGGCGACACTCACTGCGGCCGCCGGAATGACGGTAGATCGTCTCGACCGACGCCGAGGATTGCTCAAGAAAATCGCCGGCCTTTCAACCCAGGAGCTCCGTGATTCTCCCAAGGCTCAAGCGCACCTCAAAACCCTGGAAGAAGCCCGCGCGATGATGGATTCCCCGGTGAAGGCTGCCTTCGACTTTGCTCAAGAGGAAAAGCCGGAAGTCATCGCTGCGTACCAACCCAAAATTGCCGCCTCCGAGCAGCTCGACCCGGGATATTTCAATGGCGGCCGTTTTGGCAACGGGCTGCTCCTGGCACGCCGCTTGGTGGAACGGGGCGCCCGCTTTGTGCAAGTCGAGTATCAGTATGGCCCTTTCCAAGGATTCGACATGCACGAGAACGGCCACCGGCGCATGAAGGAAATGAAGCGCCAAATCGATGGCCCCATCGCCCAACTCATTCGCGATTTGAAACAACGCGGCCTACTGGAGCGAACCCTCGTCTGCATCATGACAGAATTTGGTCGAACCATCGCCAGTGCGCCGTCGGCTGGTTCCGAAACGGAAGGCTTTGCCGAGCGGCATACCGGAGAGGATCTCACTATCGCCAATGAGAAAATGTACGGTTTCCACGGCCACTTCAGCAGTTGCAACTGCATGACCTTCTTTGGTGGCGGATTCAAAAAGGGATACGTCCATGGAAAAACCGCTCAACACCATCCGATGCTCGCCGTCGAGAACCCAGTCCCACTCATCGACACGTATGCAACGATCTACAAGGCGCTCGGCATCCGCGCCGACACCAACTACGTCACAGAAGGTCGCCCGTTTTACGTCACCAAAGACGGAAAAGGAAAACCCGTTGATGCCCTGCTCACTTAAGCATCCACACCAGCAAGGGGGGCCGAAACTCAAGGAAACCCCGGCTTCTCTGGGGCACCAAACTCGGAAAGAAACCGGTGGGACACTCGAGGCCATGATGGCCGACGTCGCAGCGATTTGAAATCGGGAGTCTGAGGAAGCCGGAGTTCTGGATCTGCGAAGAGCTCACCCACCGCAACAAATCGGTGATCGGGTCCGGTGGCGTTGTGCCAAGCATTCAAGGCGGGAATGGTCCATTGGAAATCGACCAGAAACACGGGCTTCCCATCAGCCCTCCAATAACGGTTGTCCTCAAAACGAACCCGATGCTCGAAACCGGAGATGGAGACCAAGGTTCCGTGTGCGGGAACCACAACCAAATTGCTTCGGATGCAGGCCTGAATGGACCGTCCCATGACACGCACGGCCGCCACGGATTCGAGCGGTGCGATCACGGTGTTTCGTTCCACGATCAAACCGGTGATCTGGCATCCGTCTTCCGAGCCCAACTGGATTCCTGCATAGCCGGAGCTTCTGGCACCATCGTTCCACGAGATATTCTCCCGAACCTGGCAATCACGGTCGGCATAAGCGGCCCCCGAATACGTGTACACCAAGAACCCGGGACCGTGGTTGTGGTGTGAAAAGTTCCGAATCAACGAACTCTCCTCGCATCCCCCGTCCAAATCGAACCCACCACCATCCCGGAGGCAGGACTGGTTCCCGTAAGATTCACACCCTTCGATGGTCACCCGACGGCAGGCGTGAGCCCAGATGCCCACCGGCCCCCCTCGTTCATTGCGACACGCAGCCCCGTTGCCCGCCGCAACACAGCCTCGAATGAGGGCCGTATCGACTCCATCGATAAAAATGCCACTGCCCGAGTGATGTTTCCGTTCATCGGGATCGCCCGGATTCCCCACGGCCACGCAATCCTCGATTCGGACCCCCGCATGAGGCCGCGAACTCCGCCCCTCCGGATTGCCTCCGTACACCATGATTCCGGCATAGCGGTTACTCGACGTCAGGCACCGTTCGATTCTGACGCCTTCAAACCCCATCGAGCGCTGGCTGGCATCCACCATGATTCCGTGCCATCCGAAGCCCGTCATCGAACAGTCCTGAATCACCACACCGGCCACTCGCTCGAGGGTTTCTTGGTCCCGATCGCAGCGGATGCCATCGCCTAGGTTTCCGGAAGAGGCGATGAGCTTCAGTTGGGAAACCGTGATCCACGAAGTCTCTCGGATGAGGAGACCCGATTCCAGGCCTGGCCGGAGGATCGCCTGCCCGCGCCCGTAGCTGGTGATTCGCACGGGTGACTGCCGCGTTCCGCCACCGGCGTGTTCGATGCGAAGGCCCCCGTCAAAGGTGGCTCCGCCCTCAAGAAACAGCCCATCACCGGGCGCAAGACGGTGATCCGCGATGTGCCGGTTCACCCGCTGCAAGGTCTTCCAGGGTGCTTTGAGCGAAGTCCCTGAATGGGAGTCCTTTCCGCGGGGTGAAACGTAAAAATCGGCCGCATCGACGCAGTATCCTACGCCCACCAGCCCTAACACCCATCGTGTCCACTGCCTGAAAACCTGGAACGTCATAAATCCATTCGAAAGCAGCCCAGAGGACCGCCGTATTGAAGACTCCAGAGACGCTGACATCCCCAACCCCAGTCAAGTCTGGCGCCCCAACCCGCAAACCGAGTTTCGACCCAAACCTGTCGAGACTCTGTGACAGGTCCCAATTTCCCAGGGCCTCGCGGAAGCAGATGCTGAGCGGAACACGGACCCCGGTGAACCACCGGAGGTCTATACTCATTCCAAGGAACCTGCAGTGTGGGATTTTTAAGGCGGGCTTGAACACGGGTTGGGTGTTGAGAATTGGGCGCGACTTGGCTTTAATGTCCGGAAATCCCCATCTCATGAACTCCCTCTCGATTCTCCGCCTCACGGCTCTGGCATCCCTCGTCACCCTGGCTGGTTCGCTTTGGGCCGAACCCATCCCGGCCGAATACCGCATCGGCGGGTTCGCCATCGGCTGCCAGGCCTACACCTTCAACCGGTTCACCGCGTTCGAAGCGATCGAGAAGACCGAGTCGGCGGGCGGCAGGGTCATCGAGTTCTACCCCGGACAAGCGCTGAGCCCAGAAGATCGCGCGACCAAGGTGGGCCACGAGATGCCTGCGGAAGCCATCCAAAAGCTCCAGGAGAAGCTCAAGAAGCATGGACTCAAGGCCGTGAACTACGGCGTGGTGACGATCCCTAAGGAGGCCGCAGCGGCCCGGAAGCTTTTCCAGTTCGCCAAGGGGCTCGGCCTCTACGCCATCACCACCGAATCGACCGATGCGATGGACACCTTCGAGCCGCTCGTGAAGGAGTTCGACATCCGGGTGGCCTTCCACAACCACGCCCAGCAGCCCAAGAACCCGGCCTACAAGGTCTGGGATCCCAAGTGGGTGGCCGATCTCGTCCGCAACCGTGACTCCCGCATCGGTGCCTGTGCCGACATCGGCCACTGG
This sequence comes from uncultured Verrucomicrobiota bacterium, assembly GCA_903854475.1. GTDB lineage: Bacteria > Verrucomicrobiota > Verrucomicrobiia > Limisphaerales > UBA9464 > SXXZ01. The sequence continues at coordinate 12,688 of CAINWP010000088.1, read as the reverse complement.
CAGACCAGCGGCATCAAGGCTGTGGATGGACTCCGCATGCTCGAGGGTCGGGTAATCTCGTTGCATGCCAAGGAGCGCGAACAACTCGGCCACGGTCAGCGCGACAGGATCTTCGGGACCGGCTCCACCGACATGGGCGGGGTGCTCGCCGAGCTGCGCCGCCAGAAATTCGACGGCAACATTAGCTGCGAGTACGAGTTCAACTGGGATCACTCCGTGCCGGATGTTGCCCAGTGCATCGGATTCGTCCGCGGCTGGAGCGCTGGCAACCGGTAATAGAGCGGATAAACAGAAATCCGGGTTTTCTGACATCGACACCTTGCGGGCCTCGAAACTTTAAGGCGAAGGGGTTGGTGAAGGAGACCCGGCCGCAGGACGGTACTCCATCAAATAGCTGCGTCGTTGATCCGCAAAGTTTTTGAGTCCCATGGAACCTCCGCCGCCGGGACCAAAGCCGTGGCCGGCCACATCTTGGGTGAGGCTCTTCTCGAAGGCCTCGGTGGAATCCAGCTTACGGCCGTCGGCACGCACATCGTCGGCAATGAGGTTGTGAAGCTTCTCGACCAGCGGACCGAGTTTCTGCCAATCGAGCGATTTCTCAGCAATGGTTCGAACATGCCTCAGATAACGTTCGCGCAGCGCGGGCACGGCTAGCAGTTTAGAGATGAGCGGCTTGTTAGCATCTTGCGCGGCATACAGCGGATCTAACTTCACTCCATCGACGCGATTGCCTCCTCCGCCCGGACCACCCGGGCCACCCGGCCCGCGGCGTCCACCCGGACCACCGCCGAAGCCGGGACCGCCAGGGCGGCTCAAGCCTTCGTTCATGTCATGCGGCACCAAATGGAAGCGCCCTTGGGGATCTTGATAGAGCGCGTAGTCACTGGCGCGAATCCAATAGCCGTCATTGTTAATGAGCGCGTTTTCGACCGCGAGGAAGCGCAAGGCCCCGTCGATGTCGAGGAGGGGGGCGAGCGCCGACTCCAGTTGATCGGCCGGAGTTTGGTTGAGGACGCGGGTCAGTTGGATCAAATCCTTCCAGGCCTTCTCGCTGTCCTTGCTCTTGAGGTCATAGATCTTCTTGTAGGGAGCAGGCTCATATCCCAGGTAGGCGAGGGTGCCACGGCCATTGGGGCTGCCCGACACCTTCCACCGGTTTCCTTGAGTGGATCCGAAGAACTCTTGGGTGAAGTGTTTGTCGAATTGCTGAGCGCTGGCATAGACGCCCCAGTTCTCGCCGTTGATCACCACTCGAACGAGATTGGCCTTGGGCGCGGGCAGGTATTCCCGAGCGATATGGCTGTAAAGCACCGTCCTCAGGAAGGATGGATCTTCATGGGAATTGAGCAGGTTGAGGGTCTTGTTTCCGCCGATGGACTGATCCTTGTGGGCGAAATCCAACGACACATTGAGTGAGCGCTTTTGCCCCTCCCGCACCGTAAAAAAGGAGGACATGCCCCGGAAGTGCACGCCCACTTCGCGGTAAGACTTCCCATCGACCATGAGGGTGGCCGGCACCTCCACATCGGTGTTGTTGAAGTCGGCCAGTTCCTTCTCCCAATCGGCACTCTCAAACTGGAGGAACAGGGTTCGCAAGATGCCCTCTTCGTACAACGGTGCGTCGGGATAGTTCTTAACCTCGGCCGGCGTCCGCGTTGGACCGGGAGTCGGTTGAATGGATTCGTCGCCGCCCCGAGGGCCTCCAGGGGGGCCTCCACGCCCGCCCGGGCCGCCGGGCCCCCGGCCGCGGATTCGTCCGGCAGCCTTTTCTCCGATGAGGAATTCGCGGGCTACCTTCCGTTCTTGGGCATCAAGGCGTTTGTCGCCATTTTGGTCGAAGCGGGACACCAATAACGTCTTGGGCGTCAGAGCCGGACCGCCTGGACCACCGGGACCGCGGGGCCCTCCGCCAGGGCCACCAGGGCCAAAGGGCGGCGGCCCACCGAAGTCGAGCGACGGGCCCGGCGGTCGGTCGGTGTCATTTTGCGAAAGGGCCGCTGGTGCGATGGCCAACGACCACACGGCTGTGATAAGTAAGGTTAGGATTTTGGGGTTCATCTGGATCGTCTCAGAATGACCGGGCCTATCGGGAACAGGTTTCTCCTGTTTGAGCCGCCGTGCCCGGATCGTGTCCCTCAGACTTCGCAGGATAGACTTCAAGCCCGTGTGTGGAAGGGGGCTTTAATTTGTGAAGGAATGGTAAAGATGGCGGATACACCCACGCTGGACCCTCGAGATCAAAACTGTACCGCTTCGCTCATCTTGCCGTATTGCGACGAGCCGAAGTGTTCTACCTCGACGGCGACGCCGCAGACCCAGCGGCACCGGCCTGGATAGTTGGGGCATCCTCCGCACCGGCGTCCGGCGAAAGGGCGCTTACGTCGACAGACACGCGAAGGATTTGCTGGGTGCCGCCAATCAGCACGCCGCGCACCGGAGAGATGTCCCCGTAGTCGCGGCCCCAGCCGATGGAAATGTGCCGCAGCGAGGCATAACAGTTGTTGGTTGGGTCGGCGTCAATCCAGCCAATCCCGGGGCAGAACAGAGAGACCCAGGCATGCGAGGCGTCGACCCCGCGCAGTTTAAGCAGGCCCAGAGGTGGGTCGGTTTCGAGGTAGCCGCTCACATAGCGAGCCGGCAGGCCGATGGATCTCAGGCAGGCGATGAGGAAGTGGGCGAAATCTTGGCAGACACCCCTTCGGTTTTTGTGGAAGTCGGCAAGGGGCGTCGAGACAGTGGTCGCCGTGGGGTCGAACCGAAAGTCGGACTGCAGGCGCGTCATGAGGTCTGACAGGGCTTCGAAAATCGGCCGCGCCCGGGTGAACGACTCCAGTGCGTAGTCGGCAAACTCCGGCGAAGTGTGCACTAGCGGCGAGGGATGGGTGTACTCGTTGGCCTCGAGCGCCGCCCAGGTTCGGTCCACGCGGCACCGCGACCGCACCGTCTCCCAGGCGGGCGTCTCGGACGTGTCGGGCAAGAACGCAGGTGATACAGCCACTCGCGCCTTCGAGGTAATGGAGAGCGAACCGTGCGGGTACTCGACCGCGATGAAATGCGCTCGGTTGCCAAAATAGTCACCGTGGGAGGTGACAACCGAGGGCTTGGGGAAGATCTGAAACTCGTGGTGGCGGCACTGCTGCCGAGGCGTCCTCCGGGGCTCGAGCCGCAGCAGGTGGTGAGACACCGACACGGCCCCCTGGTAGTCGTACTCGGTGACGTGGACGATGTCGTAGACCAGGTGTTGCATAGGCTTTGCCTCGGGATAAACGCCAGAGAGTTAACTGACCCGGAAATACGTGTGACTGAAGTAGCGGTGGGTCAAATCGTCGGAGAGGCCGCTCAAGCCCTGGGCGCAGGTCTCCATGAGGGCGATCAGCGTGTGCAGGTCAAATCCTTCGCACTCCGAGACCTCGCGTGCGAATTCGGCCGACAAGAGCCTGCCCTGAATGCCCTCGATCAGGGCCGACCACCGGTTGTCGACTCCAACCCGAAACTCGCCCTGCAGCGCGTCGAGATGGTTTCTAAAAGCAGACAACTGGAAGGCCAGGGCCCGCGGGTTCGACTCGTCGCGCACCAATACCTCGATCACATCGGGCCAGCGAGCGCTGGCGAAGTAGCGCTGGCGGTGGGTCATGCCGCTGTCGGCGATGTCGAGGATCACCTCGAGCAGCGGCGTCGGTGATCCCGGAACGAAGGCGGCGGCCGTCATTAGGGTGGTCATCGAAAAGCCCCGCTCTAAGCGGCGGCCCACGTCGAGGAATCGCCATCCCGGTCCGCGGGTCATGTTCTCCATGGCCAGACCATTGAACGCCGCGAGGTTCAGAATGAGGCCCTGCACCAGGCCGAGCGCATGGGCGATGGAACGCCGGGTTGTCGGAACATCGGGTTGGGGCACGAACCGGTCGAGGATCTGCCAAGTGTCGCCCGAAAAGCGGTCCCGAACGGCCGCCGCGTTCTGACGAATCCGCCCCATGAGGTCGGGAATCGAGCCAGGGCCGTCGAAGCGGTAGATCCATTCGAGCACCTTCCGGGTCAGATCCGCCGGTCCGTTGTCTGAATTCGTGGCGGAAGGATCCCCGGTGAGCGTGGACGGTTCTTTGGCGGCCGCCTCGGCCAGCACGGGGAGGAGCCCGATGCCGGCCAGCAGGTGGCTCAGCCGATCGTCACGGCCGGAGGTCGCGGGCGAAGTGTCCGAAGCCAGTTGTCCGAGCACGCAGCGGAGCACTCGCAAGCTCTGCTCCAGTCGCTCGGTGTAGCGCCCTAGCCAAAAAAGACTGTCGGCAGCCCGGCTTGGCAGCCCGGTCAGACGTCGGTCGGTGGACGCATGGGCCGGTATCGCCGACAACGATTCCTCGCCGTCATCCTCGCCCGAACACAAGACCCAGGTGTCCTTGCTTCCGGCTCCGCCCTGCATGGAGACCAGAGGGTCCTCCACCGAGGCCGCCACCCGCGTGAGCCCACCGGGGAGTACGGCATGCTCGGAGCCGTCAGTCGCCACATAGGCCCGGAGCAGCACCGAGCGCCGCTCGAAGCCTCTGGGGGTCCACACCGGAGCCGACGAGGGCAGCACACACTCCTGGGCGACGAAGTCTTGGGGCCTGGAGGCGATGAGTTCTAACAGGCGGGCTTTGTCGGCAGCGGCCAGCTGGTGCCCGAACCAACTGCGACCCCGACGGAGCCCGAAGGCAGGTTTGATCACCAGACGCTCGAGCTGACCCGTGACGTACCGCAGCCCCTCCGCCTCGCCACACCACCAAGTAGGAACCGACGGCAGCAGGAGGTCCTCATCCAGCAAGTGGCGGCACAGTGCTGGAAGAAATGCTAAAAAAGCTGGGCTCTCGAGCAAGCCCGAGCCCAAGGCATTGGCGATCGTCACATGGCCGGCGCGGGCCACCTGCACCAGCCCTGGGACACCAAGCACCGACTCCGCCCGGAGCTCCAGCGGGTCGCAGAAGCCGTCGTCGACCCGCCGCAAAATGACGTCAACGGGCTGAAGCCCCTCGAGAGTCTTCAGGCAGACCCGCAGATCGCGCACCATTAAGTCTGCTCCCTCGACCAGCGGTATGCCTAGGTGGCGGGCGAGGTAGGCGTGCTCGAAGTAGGTCGCGTTGAGCGGACCCGGGGTCAAGAGCACCATCACCGGGTTCTCCCGTCGGCCCGGCGCCAGCGACTCTAGGATGGATCGAAGGCTCCGAAAAAAGGGCGAGAGGCTGCGCACGGACACCTCGCGGATTTCGTCCGGGAGCACCCGCGAAACGACCTTGCGGTTCTCGTGAGCGTAACCCGCTCCGCTAGTAGACTGGGTCCGGTCGGCGAAGATCATCCACTCGCCCGAGGCCGACCGGATGAGGTCCGCCCCGTAGAGGTGAAGCATCACCTGGCCGACCACCGGCAGGCCGCGGCAAGGACGCAGGAATCCGGGGTTGGAGTAGACGAGCTCTGGGGGAATGAACCCGTCGACGATGAGTCGCTGCGTCCCGAGGTACAGATCTCTCAGGACGAGGTCTAAGAGTCGCGATCGCTGAATTAAGCCCGCCTCGAGGTCTCGCCACTCCGGGGCCGAAAGAATCAAGGGCACGGGGTCCAGCGACCAGGGTCGATCGCGTCCCTGAGGGTCGCCATACACGTTGTAAGTCACCCCATGCTCCCGAATCATCCGCAGCCCCTCATCCCAACGGGCGTTCAGCCGTGCGGTGCCCAGTCGCTCGACGGCATCGATCATCCCGGCCCACTGGGGCCTCGGACGGCCTCCCTCACCGAAGCATTCGTCATGCGGCGCCGGCATCCCGTCGGCCATCCGGCGAGCGCCGGCGGCCACGATCAACGCGGTCCCCTGTTGTGTTTCGAGCATCGTGTCGATGGGCTGTCCCGACGGGCCTCCCCGCGGTTCGTGTGCGTCCCGCGGGCCGCGAGAATGGTTAGACGCAACGGAGATCGAGGGTGAAGGGAATTTCCTCCAGTCGCACTGGAGGCGGAACCTCAACGACGCCGGGAGTGTGACCGTGGGTCATAAAGCGCGCCAATCGGCGGCTTTCGGCCTCGTAGGCGTTGACCGGGAACGACTCGTGGTTGCGTCCGCCCGGGTGAGACACGTGGTAAGTACACCCACCGAGCGACCGGCGGTTCCAAGTGTCCACGAGGTCAAAGACCAGCGGCGCATGCACGCCGATGGTGGGCTGAAGGCACTGGGCCGGCTGCCAGGCCCGATAGCGAACCCCACCGACCTGGTCGCCGGAGGTGCCTGTGGGATGCAGGGGAACCCGCCGGCCATTGCATGTGAGCGCGAAACGGCTGCCTACCATGCCCTTCGCGAAGACCTGAAGTCGTTCGAGGGAACTATCAACGTAGCGAACGGTGCTGCCGCCGGCCGGTTCTTCGCCGAGGACATGCCACGGCTCAAGTGCCGTTCGCAGTTCCACATGGATGTCCCGCTGGGCGAAGTCGCCGAGCCTCGGGAAGCGGAACTCGAAGTGCGGATCGAACCACTCAGACTCGAACGGATAGCCCGCATCCCGCAAATCCCGCAGCACCTCATTGAAGTCGGTGCGGCAGAAATGGGGCAACATCCACCGGTCGTGCAAGTCGCTCCCCCATCGGACCAGCCCGTTGGAGTAAGGTTCCTTCCAGAACCGGCCGACCAGCGCACGGATAAGGAGCTGCTGAGCCAGGCTCATGCGCGAATCTGGAGGCATCTCAAAGCCCCGCATCTCGACCAGGCCCAGCCGGCCGGTGGACGAATCGGGTGAGTACAGCTTGTCTATGCTGAACTCTGCGCGGTGAGTATTGCCGCTGGAGTCGACGAGCAAATTGCGGAACAGGCGATCCACCAACCAAGGCGGCACCTGAGTGTCGGGCGGTGGCACCTGGCGGAAGGCCACCTCCAGCTCGTGGAGCGCGTCATGGCGAGCCTCGTCGATACGCGGGGCCTGGCTGGTGGGGCCGATGAAGAGCCCGCTGAAAACCCAACTGAGGGATGGGTGGTTCTGCCAGTAGGCCAGGAGCGATCTCAGTAAGTCAGGGCGCCGGAGGAACGGCGAATCGGCCGGAGTTTCGCCCCCGAGGACAATGTGGTTGCCGCCGCCCGTCCCGGTATGACGTCCGTCGAGCATGAACTTCTCGGCGCACAACCGCGTCTTCCGGGCCTCGTCATAAACCGCCGTCGTGCGGTTGACCAGGTCGTCCCAGCTCCGGCTCGGGTGGATATTCACCTCGATCACCCCGGGGTCCGGCGTCACAGACAACCGTTCCAACCGCGCGTCACGGGGCGGCGGTTCGCCCTCGATAATCACCGGCGTAGAGAGACTCCCGGCGGTGTCCTCGATAGCCGCAACCAAATCGAGGTAGCGCTCAGTCGAGGGCATGGGCGGCATGAACACGTGGAGCCGCCCTTCCCGCGGTTCCACGCAGAGGGCCGTCCGGACAATCCAATCGGCCGACTCGCCGTGCGCGGGTCGGCGGTCCCCAGATGCCTGCGGTCGCGGTCGTCCAGCACCGGACTCGGGGAACGCACTGGCCGAGCGGGCGAAGGCATCCATCGACCGCACCACACGAGCCTGCATCGCCATCCGGAACTCCCGAGGCAACGGTGGCTGAAATACGGTGGGGTCCGGCGCGATCACGCGCGGTTGATCCAGCTCGGAGACCCAGGGAATCGAGTCTAGCGGCAGCCGCAGGCCCATCGGCGAGTCACCCGGGATGAGCCACAGCGTATCGTCATCGCGCAAAAACCACGGGCCACTTTGCCAAGCGCTAAGACCGTCGGCCTCGAGCGGAAGTGCGTAGCCGACCACCGAACCAATGCCTTGCTGGAAGATCCTCGCCAGGCGCTCCCGCTCAAGCGCGTCCTTTAGGCGCGAGGCCTCGGCGGTGACGTTGCTCGGGAGTCGGCGTTCCCGCCAGGTGTGGTAAAAGACATCCTCGAAACCGGGTAAGATGCGGGCCTCGTCGACACCCAGCCGTCGGGCGATGCCGGCGACCAGCGCCTGCGCCTCGGTGGTGCCATGGCCGTAATCCCGCGATTCGTCTGCGATGAGCGACTCATCCCGCCAGATGGGCACGCCATCCTTACGCCAGAACGCCGAGAGCGCCCATCGGGGGAGTTGCTCACCCGGATACCATTTCCCGAGCCCGTGGTGGAGCAGAGCGCCCGGGGCGAACCGGCGCTTGAGCCGGCGCAGCAAGTCGCCCGAGAGCACCCGTTTGCGGACCGACACCGCCGTCGTGTTCCATTCTGGGCCCTGGGGATCGTCAATGGAGACGAAGGTGGGTTCCCCACCGAAGGTCAACCGCACGTCGCCATCGACCAAGTCGCCATCGACCTGTTGGCCTACCTGCAAGATCCGCTGCCACTGCTCCTCGGAGTAGGGTCGGGTTACCCTCGGACTCTCATGGATCCGGGCGACGCGCATCTCGTGCACGAACTCCGATTGGCAAGGGCCAACCGCCCCGGTGACGGGGGCCGCCGAGCCGGGCTCGGGGGTGCAGGACAAGGGGATATGCCCCTCGCCGGCCAGCATCCCGGAGGTGGGGTCGAGTCCTATCCATCCGGCTCCGGGAAGATAAACCTCACACCAGGCGTGCAGGTCGGTGAAGTCGTTCTCTACGCCCGAGGGACCGTCCAGCGCCTTTAGGTCGGGCGTCAGTTGAATCAAATAGCCACTGACGAACCGCGCCGCCAAGCCCAGGTGGCGCATGACATGCACCAGCAGCCAAGACGAGTCGCGGCAAGATCCGGAGCCCAAACGAAGCGTCTCGGTGGGCGACTGAACCCCAGGCTCGAGACGGATGAGGTACTTGACGGCTTCCTGCACGCAACGGTTCAGCGCGACGACGAAGTCCATGGTCGGAATTCGTTTGCCGTGCGTCCCGGAATGCGGCCATCCATCGGCGCTCAGCAGGTCGCGACACAGGCGGTGGAGGAATTCGAGCATCGGTCCGTCGGGCGGCGTGACCCTGAGGAAGGGCTCCAAATCTTGAGCGAGCGTCGGCTCGTAATCGAACGGGAACTCGCTGGCGTCGGGCTCGAGGAAGAAATCAAACGGGTTGAGCACCGACATCTCGGCCACGAGGTCGACCTCGATCCGCAGCTCAGACATCGGTTCCGGGAAGGTCAGCCGGGCGTTCCAGTTCGAGAATGGATCCTGCTGCCAGTGGATGAAGTGAACCCCTCCGTTGATACGCAACGAATGGCTCAAAATGCGCGTCCGACTGTGGGGGGCCGGACGCAACCGGATCACATGGGGCCCGTGCGAGACGGGCTTGTCGTAGCGGTAATGGGTGAGATGGTGGAGGGCAACGTGGATGGCCATGGCTTGGTGCGGAGGCTCAATGCGCCTCGTTGTAGCGACTGCGCCGACTCAACGTGGGCGTGCGGAACGCGAAGAAAGTATCGTAGATCCCCGAACCAACCTGGTTGATCTTGGTCTCCAGGCCATCGAGGTACTCATGGAGCCCTTCGTCCTCGATCTCATCCACCTGCGTGAAGGCGAGGTCGGAGCAGAGCTGTCCGAGCAACTTCTCTGACGGGTTGCGGAAACTGCCAATCGGCGTGCCGGTAATATGGTGCAAGGAGCTGCGCACCCCATCAAGGCAGTGGCGGACGCTGCGCGGGAAGTCGGGGTCAAGCAGCAGGAACTCGATAATTCCGTCGGGGCGGATCCGGCCGTGGCGTTTACGGTACATTTCGAATGCGCTGGCGCTGCGAAGCACCGCGGCCCAGTGGATGTCATCAAGGCCGGCGGCCTCGGCGCCCAACCCGGTCGGGATGTAATACTTTACATCGAGGATTCGGGAGGTCTTGTCGGCCCGCTCGAGGAGCCGTCCTAGTTCAATAAAGTGCCACGCCTCATTGCGGGTCATCGTCGCGCCGGTGATCCCGCTGAAAAGATGGCAGGCCTGCTTAACCTCGGCGTAGAAGGCCATCGAAGTCTCTTGGCCTACAGTGCCCTGGACTGCCTGGTCCTGAAGTCGCAGGTAGAAGCTGTTGAGCTGCTCCCACATTTCCGACGAAATGATCTCGCGGATCGAGCGGGCGTTCTCGCGGGCCGCACCAAGGCAGGAGAGGATGGAGTTGCCGTTGCCGGGGTCGAAGCTCAGGAACCGGATGGTGTTCTCCGAGTCGGCCACCGTGCCTTGGCCCGCAAAGGCCTGGTGATCGGCAAGGGTGTCGATGAGCGGTTGCCATCGCTGCTCCCCTCCGACCGGGTTGTCGAGCATCAGGTTGAGGTTGACGTCGATGATACGGGCCACGTTCTCGGCCCGCTCAACATAGCGGCTCATCCAATAGAGCGAATCGGCGACGCGGCTCAGCATGGCTTTTGGGGGTGCGGGGTGCGGTGGGTCTTCAACGGTTCGGATTGGTCGTCGAGAGGGGTCAATGGGAGATCAGGGGTGACGCCAGGACCATCGACTGGGGGCGTCCGCCGGCCGTGGCCGTGGAGGGCATCGGCGAATCGTCGGTCTCTGCCAGCACCCAAGTGTCCTTGGTGCCGCCACCCTGCGACGAGTTCACCACGAGAGATCCCTTGCGCAGCGCGACTCGGGTGAGGCCGCCCGGCAGCACAAAGATATCGCGGCCGTAGAGGATGTAGGGGCGAAGGTCGACATGCCGTCCCTCGAGGTTAGTCTCGCAAATCGTGGGCACCCTCGAGAGCGACAGTGTGGGCTGGGCGATGTAGTTACGCGGGTTGGCGATCACCAGCCGGCGGAACTCCTCGATCTGCTCGCGCGTCGCGTGAGGACCAATGAGCATGCCGTAGCCACCTGACTCGTTGGCGGCCTTGACCACCAGCTCGCCGAGGTGCTCGAGCACGTAACGCTGGTCCTGCTCCTCCGAGCAAATGTAGGTCGTGACGTTGGGTATGATCGGCTCCTCGCCGAGGTAGTAGCGGATCACGCGAGGGATGTAGGCGTAGACCGCCTTGTCGTCCGCCACGCCGGTGCCCGGCGCGTTGGCCAGGGCGACGTTGCCTGCCTTGTAAACCTCCATGAGGCCCGGGACCCCCAGCATCGAGTCGGTGCGAAATGCCCTCGGATCAAGGAAGTCGTCGTCGATGCGCCGGTAGATCACGTCCACCCGCTCGAAGCCACTGGTCGTGCGCATCCAGACGAATCCCTCGTGCACCACCAAGTCACTGCCCTCAACGAGTTCTACACCCATTTGCTGAGCCAGGAAGGAATGCTCGAAGTAGGCCGAGTTGTAGCGTCCCGGAGTAAGAACCACCACCCGGGGTTGGGTCCCGCCGTCGGGCGTGATGAACTCGAGCATGTCCCGCAGGCGTGCGGCGTAATTCGAAACGGGTCGAATGCGCGCGCCGGAGAATACCTCGGGGAAGAGGCTCTTCATTAGGCGCCGGTTTTCGATCACATAGGAGACACCCGACGGGCAGCGGATGTTATCCTCGAGCACCAAGATCTGGCCGGTCTGATCCCGCACCAAATCTGTACCCGTGACGTGGCACCAGATGCCCTGAGGGGGCTTGAGGCCCACGCACTGCTGCCGGAAGCCCGTGGAGGAGGCGATGACTTCCCTCGGGATGATCCCGTCCTTCAGGATCTTCTGGTCGTGGTAGAGGTCGTCGAGGAAGAGGTTCAGGGCGAGGATGCGCTGCTGGAGGCCTTTCTCAAGGCGACTCCACTCGGTGCCCGAGACGATGCGCGGGATGAGGTCGAAGGGGAGGGTCTTTTCTACACCGCGATTGTCGCTGTAGACGTTGAAGGTGATGCCGGCCTGCATCAGCGCGCGCTCGGCCGCCTTCTGTCGCATCTTGAGTTCGCCGGAGGGCAGGCCCTCAATCTCGCGAGCCAGCAGGCGGGAAGCGGGGTGGGGTTCTCCGGACGACGAGATCATCTCATCGTAGAAATCCCCCCGTTCATATCGAGAAAAGTTCATGTCATCAGGCACAAGGCGGATTGAGCGCTCGGTACCCGCAACATGGAGCATAAGTCGTGCCGTCATGTTTTTCTTTAACAAGAGGGGTCAAATGCAAGGAAACCACGGGAATGTATTCGGCGAATACACCCGATTTTACGCGCGATCCGAGGATCCTATGCCCTCGGGTGCCGGGAGCTGCCCTCCTCTACTCTCCTCCCGGGGTTCCGTCATCGAACTGCCTTTAAATAGCCACCCTGCCCAGAACCATCATGCAACCCGGCCACGGCATGACCCTTTCCAAGTATCTAACGAGTCCAAGTCGGCCGGTGGCTTTCACCGAAATTAGGAAATTGGTGGCATGCAACGTTTCCTAACAATTTGGGCCCAGGTTCAACAGGACCGGAGTATTCGTCGCAGCAAATCCTCTCCCAAAAAGTCAGTTCGAGCCCAGCTTCCCGAGGATCTGTTCCGAGCCAGTCAGACTATCCGTCCAATTTTGAAAATACCCGGGTTTCCCACCTCACCCAAGCACCTCCGAGGTAGGGCGATTTCTCCGAAAGCGCCGCGTCCGCAGACATGGATCGCCGCAGAGATCGGACCACTGCAGACACGGACCGCTCGGAGATCGGTCTCTACCTAGGAGCATGGTCGGACTACGAAGCTCATCGGGCTGCATTCCGGATTCCCGCCACAAACTCCACCTCACCCAGGCGTTTCCGAGGTAGGGCGATTTCTCCGAAAGCGCCGCGTCCGCAGACATGGATCGCCGCAGAGATCGGACCACTGCAGACACGGACCGCTCGGAGATCGGTCCCT
>CAINWP010000087.1 GCA_903854475.1 uncultured Verrucomicrobiota bacterium | reverse complement strand
TCGGCGTTGAACGCTCGTGGCATCCATTCGAAGAAGGAAGAAGCGCTGGCGCTCAATCCGGGAGAAAACGCCCCCAAGAACACGGCAAAACCGTGGTTTTCAAACCGGCAACTTTCTACGGGTTTCGGAACGATGCTGAGACATGTGCTCTGCCCAGGGATGGCCCTGCGGGGCCCTCCGTCTTTAAATCGTGTGCCTTGCGATCCTGATCGGGAGGCGCTCGCGTGTCATTTGGCCGAAGGATGGACTTCGGTTCGGCCCCATGTTCTTCAGAGAGTATTCTTCGGAGGAAGGAGACGTGCGGCCCCCTCCAGCTTGTGATTAGGCCGCCTCAGGATCCCGCCACTTGCCGTGTTCGCGGATAAGGTCTACCAGTCGATCGACCGCTTCGTCCTCTGGGATGTTGAAGCGAACCGGCTTCTTGCCCACGTAGAGGTTGATCTTGTTCGGAGCCCCACCCACGTAGCCGAAGTCGGCGTCAGCCATTTCACCGGGACCATTAACGATGCACCCCATGATGGCGATTTTCACGCCTTTGAGGTGCTCCGTCCGGGCCTTGATGCGCGCGGTGACCGTTTGCAAATTGAACAGCGTGCGTCCGCAACTAGGGCAGGCGACGTAGTCGGTCTTGAAGGATCGGCAGCCAGAGGCTTGCAAGATGTTGAACGCCAATCGCAGGGATTGCCCAGCGCCGGGTTCTGATCGGATGAGGATTGCATCGCCGATGCCGTCAGCCAGCAGGGATCCAAGGTTGACGGCCGCCTGCAGTTGAGCCGCCTCCGGGGTCAATGCCTCAGACGGGGCAATGAGCCGGTCCTTGAGCAGTATGGGGTTGCGGCTGCCCAGTGCCGCTAGCCGAACCGTCAGCAATCGGAAAGCGGTGATGGGAGGTAAAGAAACTCCATCTTGGACGGTGATCCACTGGGTCTCGCACGGGGGATGCGGGAAATCCGAAGTGGGGTCCACCTCCATGAGCTGGAGGTCTTCGTAAATGGCCTCGGGTTTGACATCGACCTTCGGGGAGATCTTCGGGGCGACCGCGTCGTAGGTGCTGCGTTCGACCACCACTCGAACCAGGTTCTCTCCGCCTGCTGGCAAATCACCCAAGAGTGAGGCAACCGATTCGCGCCGTTTAAAATTGAAGGGGTCCCAGGGCAGGGAAGGGTTTCCGAGTCCGGGGTGGGATCCGGTGAGCCGAGGAATCTGAGCCAGCAGGTCGTTGCAAACCGCGATTTCTCGTGGGCTGTCTTCGGTAAGGGAGACGCGGATCGTATCGCCGATGCCGTCGCAGAGCAGGGATCCAATACCGATGGCCGACTTGATGCGGCCGTCCTCGCCTTCACCTGCCTCGGTGACGCCCAGATGCAGCGGGTAGTTCCAGTCGGGGCCCTCTCGGTCGAGGCGGGCGGTCAGCAGCCTGTAGCACTCGATCATCACCTTCGGATTGGAGGACTTCATCGAGAAGACGAAGTTGTGAAAACCGTGCTTGCGGCAAATGCGGGCAAATTCGAGAGCGCTTTCAACCATGCCCAGCGGGGAGTCGCCGTACCGGTTCATGATCCGGTCGCTGAGGGATCCGTGATTGGTTCCAATGCGCAGGGCGCGATTGAGACGCTTGGCTTCTAGCACCAGCGGCGTGAAGCGTTCCTCGATCCGTGCCAGTTCTTCAGCGTAGGCCTCGTCGGTGTATTCTTTGATCGCGAACTTTTTGCTGTCGGCGTAGTTGCCTGGGTTGATTCGGACTTTTTCAACCCACTTAACCGCTTCCATCGCCGCGTCCGGCTTGAAATGGATGTCCGCCACGAGGGGAACGTGGCAACCGACCCGGCGTAGTTCTTGGACGATGTTTTGGAGGTTGGCTGCGTCCTTCACAGTCGGAGCCGTGATGCGGACGATTTGGCAACCGACGGCCACGAGTTCCAAGGTCTGCCGCACGCATTCGGCGGTGTCCATGGTGTCGCAGGTGAGCATCGATTGCTTGACCACCGGGTGATCACCCCCAAGCACCACGCCGCCGCAGGTGGGGTCGCCCACAGTGACGTTGCGTGCGAGTCTGCGGCTGTAACTCCAGGGAGATGGGCAATACTTCATGAATCGCTGAGAGAGAATAAACGGGATGTCGGCCGGCGGCGTCAACGTTCCGGAGAATCGTTCCGGAGGTTCTGTGTGCCGACCCTTACGGGGCCGGAGTTGGCTGCGAGGGGGTTTCGATGACGGTTTCTTGGCGGAACATTGCCTTGAAGAGCGGTCCACGTTTCACCACATCAAAGAAAGAAACATAGGCCATGAAGCTGAGCAGGATCACCGCGAAGGCGGACGTCGCGATTTCTTGGAAGCGCGGGGCGACGCGCCGGCGGGTGATGATCTCATAGAGAGCCATGGTGATGTGCCCACCATCCAACACCGGCATCGGCAGCAAATTGATGATGGCCAAGTTGACATTGAGCATCACCAGGAAGCTCAGGGCCAAGCGGATGTCGGCGTTGACGTCAGCGGCCAGTTTGCCGAAGATTCCCACCGGTCCACTCATGTCCTTGGCGCTCACGCCTGTTTCCTTGGAGTGCGCCAAAGCGCCGACCAATTCCCCCATCTGGCCCACCACCCCAGAAATCTGCTCCCAAGGGGTCGGACCGGGTCGTTGCAATTGGTAGGTCAGCACGCGGCTTGGAGAGATCGTGACACCGATGCGAGCCACTCCGCTGGTGGGGTCCACCCGAGGGGTCACCGTGAAGGTCATGCGCTGGTTCGTGCGTTGCACCTCTACCTGAGCCGGTTTGCCGGTTTGGGATCGAATGAGATCTACCAACTGGGATTGTCCCACCACAGGAACCCCGCCGAATGAGACGAACTGGTCATTCACGGCGAGACCCGCCTCTTGGGCGGCACCGCCCGGAGCCAGATCCATGATCACCGGATGATCTTTGGGGTCTAGGTTGAGCAGTTTTAGTCCGAAGGTGGGGTTGACGATGGCCGTCAGCACATAATTGGAGATCGAATTTCCCCGGGCGATTTCGACCGGGATCGTTTGGGAGCGTGCCAGCACCGTGAAGCGTTGGACATCTTGCCACCGGGTTACGGTTTTGCCGTCGACCCGGACGACACGATCACCCTCGCGAATGCCCAACCGCGCCTCTGCTGAATCGGGCTCGACGTAGCCGATGATTGGCGGGTTGACCGGGACGGGCAGGCCGACAAGCCAAATGACGCTGGCGATGGCTAAGGCAAAGAAAATGTTCATCGCCGGTCCGGCGAGGGCGACCCAGATCCTTGAGACGGGCGAGGCCGGGGGCACCGCCGGATCCGCTGCGCCTTCGATGGTTTCGGAAGTCAGCATTTGAGGCAGCTTCACGAAGCCACCAGCGGGAATCCAACGCACAGCCCATTCGACCCCGTGCCGGTCTACCCATCCAAACACCTTGGGTCCGAAACCGATGGAAAACCCGAGCACGACCATGCGGCGCAAACGGGCCATCCAAAAATGTCCATATTCATGGACGAACACGGAGGCGCCGAAGAATACAATCACCGCGAGCACCACGTAGGCTTTGTGAAACAGATCTCCGATCATGAACGTGCTTCACCGTAGATAATGGCCCCCGAGTGAGCAATCGCCACTCTCGAAAAAAGCACGCACCTCATTTCTGCGATCTGCACTCTTGATGGATTTGGGTAAAGCCCGTTTGACGCACGCCGCGTTGTCGGTGAAGTGTCCACCCCGGAAGGGGATTCCAGTGACTCAATTTCATCCGCTGTCGGAGCTTTACTAGAGGCTCTGAAAGATCGCCGAAAAGAGTGGATGTTCGGATCCGGGCCCTTTCTGCGGATCGTTGTGTTGAATTATGTTCCTGCTCGCCCTCAAAATGTTGCTCGGTGACCGTGCCAAGTATTGGATGCTGGTCGGGGGGCTGGCGTTTTCATCCCTGCTGATGACCCAGCAGTACTCTGTTTTCCAGGGATTGATGTCTTGGACGACGAGCCACATGCGCAACATGCGTGCATCGATCTGGGTCGTCGAATCTCGCGTAGAGCAGGTGAATGAATCCAAGGCCATGCGGGACACCGACGTGAATCGGGTTCGCTCGGTCGAAGGGGTCGATTTTGCAGTACCCCTGTTCCAGGGAGTTCTTAAGGCCCGGACTGCCGACGGTTCCGACAAAATGATTCAGATGATCGGATTGCACTCTGGGACGCTTTACGGACGTCCTCCGCGCATGATCGAGGGGGATATTGCCCAATTGCGTCTACCCAACAGCGTCGTCATCGACACGCTCGCGATGGAGGGCACGCGTCTTGGATCGGGGATGGGCAGGCCGTTGAGGGTAGGTGACGTGTTTGAGATCAACGACCGGGAGGCCAGGGTCGTCGGTATCTGCCAAACGGAACGTCACTTCTTTGGGTACCCGTATGTTTTCTCCAGTTACGATCAGGCCCTCCAGTACTCACCGCGTCAGCGAAAGATGCTTTCGATGATCTTGGCAGAGCCAAAACCCGGGTGGGACACGGCAGAGGTCGCTCAGCGAATCATGAGAGAGACCGGTCTTCGTGCCTTCACCGTTCCACAACTCGAGGCTTCTACGATCCGATGGGTCTGGAACAATACGGGCATTCCCATCTCCTTCCTGACCACCATCGTTTTGGGTTTTGTGGTTGGAGTCGCCGTCTGTGGCCAGACGTTCTATTCCTTCGTTCTGGAGAACCTGCGAAACCTAGGTGCCCTTAAGGCCATGGGGGCAAGCAACGGCCTTTTGGCCGGAATGCTCCTGTTTCAGGCCATGATCGTGGGGCTGATTGGATTCGGCATGGGAATCGGACTGACGGCGCTCTTTGGCTTAACGGTCGCTCAGAGCGGACAACCGCCGTTCAAGGCAGACGCTGCCTTCGTGTTCCAGTCATTGGCTGCTGTTCTTGTCATTTGTGCGCTCGCGGCGTTGTTCGGTATCCGGCGCGTGGCCAAACTGGAGCCGGCGATCGTGTTCCGTGGTTGATCTTCGCTCATGACCACACCGTTTCGCTCTGTGAACCCAGTCTCCCTGACCGCTGCCCCGGTTGTCGGCAACCCGCCGAGCAGTTTGGCTGTTGGCGCCCGAGGCATCGTTAAGGTGTTTGGTGTGGGGGATGCCCGCACTCAGGCCTTGAAGGGGGCTGATTTTGAGGCGAGCGAGGGTGAGTTGCACCTCATTGTCGGTCCCTCTGGCTGTGGCAAGACGACCCTTTTGAGCGTGTTGGCCGGGACGCTGTCGAGCGATCAAGGTGAGGTAAATCTCTTTGGTACCCGCCTGACGGGTTTGTCGTCCTCAGAGGTCACCCGGTTTCGATGCCGGCACATTGGGTTCATCTTTCAGCAGTTCAACCTGATCCCAACTTTGTCCTTGGTTGAGAATGTGAGCGTTCCATTGCTGCTCAATGGGGCCGGTCGCCGCGACGCTGAAGCCAAGGCCGCGGAGAGGTTGCGACAGGTGGGCTTGGCTGGACGTGAGCGCCAGTTGCCGACCCAGCTTTCAGGTGGGCAACAACAACGGGTGGCCATAGCCCGAGCCCTCGTCCATGAACCTCGATTGGTAATTTGCGACGAACCTACGAGCGCGTTGGACTCGATGACGGGACACCAGATCATGGAACTGCTGAGCACTGCGGCGAAGGCTCCGGGACGCTGCGTTTTGATTGTCACCCATGATCCTCGAATCTACGGCTATGCCGATCGCATTAGTGTGATGGAGGACGGCCGAGTCACCCACGTCCACGCCGGGGCATCGCTTTCTTCCTACATTCATTCGGAAAACCGTTCCTAATTGTCCATGATCCTCTTTAAACGTCTCTCATTCTGGCTGGCGCTCTTGGGCGTGGGCCTAATGGTGTTCCTGCTCCGTGGGCAAAACGTCAAGGTGGCCAATCCCGGGCCGGTGTCCGAACCGCCCCGATCGCCCTATTCGCGCACCGTGGCATCGACCGGTCTCATCGAGGCCTCGCGCGAGAACGTAAAGATTGCCGCGCCCCGAGAGGCGTTGGTGATGAAGGTCTTCGTGAAGGTAGGGGATTCAGTCAAAGAGGGGGCGCCGCTCTTCCAGTTGGACGCGCGCGAGGTTCGAGCCCGTGTTCGGGTGCTGGAGGCGCAGGCAAGATCGCTCCGATCCCAGATTGCCGTCGAAGAGGCTCAGGTCGTCGATCTGGCCGATCAGTTGAAACGGTTCGCCCAGTTGGGTCGGGATCAAGTGGCGACCGAGGATGAGGTCAAGCGGCGCGAATTCTCCTTGGGCACGGCTCGGGCCAGGGCAGAAGTCGCACGTGCCGTGGCAGCGGCGTCCGAGGAGGCGGTGCATCAGGCGAACACCGATTTAGAGATTCTTACCGTCCGCGCACCCCGGGATGGTCGTTTGCTTCAGGTGAACTTGCGCGAGGGAGAATTGGCCTCCGTGAAGTCCCCCTCCGAGCCGTTGATGCTCTTGGGCGATGTGGATACCTATCAGGTGAGGGCCGAGGTCGATGAGCAGGACGCCGTGCTCATTCGAGCCGAATATCCGGCTGTTGCTTCACTGAAGGGGCATTCGGAGATGAAGACCTCCTTGAAGTTCATCCGCATCGAACCCTATGTGGTGCCCAAGCGCAGTTTGACCGGTGATAGTCTCGAGCGTGTGGATACCCGAGTGTTGCAAATTGTCTACGCCTTCGACCGCCCAGCCTTTCCCGTCTACGTCGGTCAACAGGTCGATGTGTTCATTCAACGTCCCCAGACTGCGGCCCAGGCCACTCCTTGAGTTTCCATGAGATCCCTTGTCCTCGTTTCACTGTTGTTGTCCCTCGGGCTTCCGATCATGGCCGCCATCACCAATGCGGTGCCGTTGCCATCTCAGCCGCTGACCCTCGACCAAGCTCTTGAGTTTGCCCTGGCGCATAATGTGACGCTGCGGAAAGGGAGGCAGGATTTGGAGGAGGCCCAGGGGCTTGCCATTCAGCAACGCGCGGCCCGGTTGCCCCGTCTGGCCACCACCGGTGGCTATCAGCAATTGGATGAGTCGCGAATCGAGAAAGTTCAGTTCTCCGCAGCCCAACCCGCGACCCCTTTTCTGAACAACCAGAGCTGGAACGCCAATTTGGTGGTGACGCAGCCCATTTATGCGGGAGGCAAATACAACTCGATGGCCCGTTCTTCGCGGCTGACCCGGGAGGCAGCGCTGGCCTTGTACCAAGCGCTGGTGGCCAACACGCTTCTCGAGGTGCGGACTGCCTACAGCGATGTGCTCTTGGCGGTGGAGCAAATCGTTGTTCAAGAGGCTTCAAAAAAACTGCTGGAGCGGGAATTGGAGACAGCGCGCCGCAGCCTCGAGGCTGGGACCGTTCCGAAGTTCAATGTGCTGCGGGCCGAGGTGGAGCTGGCCAATGCACTCCCGCCATTAATCCGGGCCCGCAACCAGGAGCGGATTTTTCGCAACACCCTCGCTCTCTTGCTCGGATGCGATATCCCGGCCGATTCTGGGGTGGATATTCCGCTGCGGACCGCGGACCGCCTCAAGGCCGAGCCCTTCGAGGTTTCAGTGGGTGCGGCCCTCAATTCCGCCTGGGTTCACCGACCCGAGATCAAGGCGGCTCAGAGCGCCTCTCAATTGCGTCACGAAGAGGTTCTCCAGACCCGCGCAGATTTACTGCCATCGGTTTCGGGCATTGCGGGCTACGGCGTGCAGAACCGCAACTTTGTTCGGGATCTCGACCGGACGCTCGACGGTTGGACGGTGGGCGTGCAGGCCAATTGGCTGCTCTTCGACTTTGGTCAGACCCAGGCCAAGGTGAACATGGCCAGAGCCCGCGAGGAACGAGCTCGGCTGGAAGTCGAGGATGTTCGTCGTCGCATCGAACTCGAGGTCCGCACGGCGTTTTCACTGTTCCTGGAATCCAAAGAAGTGCTGGTGTCCCAGACCCGGGTCATTGAACAGGCCGAGGAGGCCGTGCGATTGGTGACGGCTCGGGCCGATGCGGGTAGCAGCACTCAGCTAGAGGTGTTGTCGGCACAGACCGCCCTCAAGCTGTCCCGCACCCAGTATAGCCAGGCGCTGCGCGACTACACCGTCGCTCGGGCGAAATTGGAGCGGGCCATGGGTGAGGGGGTGCGCCTGGTGAACGAAACGGGCAGCCGGTAGACCTTTTGTAGCGGGCCAGTCCCGAGCATCACGAGGACTCGCTGTCAGCGCCCTGAGGAGCTTCCCGGGGTTCGTTACCGTCCAGACCAAGATTCGAGCAGCGCACCGAGCCCCCGATCGGAAGTGCGTGGGCTGACCAGTGCGAGCGAAAGGTGGGAAGGCTTCAAGAAATCTCGAGCCACCCGCCGGATGTCGGTCGGTTGGACGGCCGCGATTCGAGCTCGGGTCTCCTCGGGCGGAACGACCCTTCCGAATCCCAGTACCTGTTCTCCGAGCCACATCATCATTTGCTCGGACCCCTCGAGCGACAAGTCTGCCTGACCGAGTGCGTAATCCCGTGCTCGCGACAGTTCCGCCTTTCCGGGAGGCCGATCCACAAGGCGCTGCACTTCTTTGAGAATGAGCTTCAGAGCCTTTTCCAATTGGGTGTCTTCCAAACCCGCTGAGATCACCAAATCACCGCAGTCGCTCCAGGAGGTTCCGGTGCTCTGGATGTTGTAGGCCAGGCCGTGCTCCTCGCGGATCGTCTGGAACAGCCGCGAACTCATGTTCTCACCGAGCAAGACATTGAGCAGTCGTAGAGCGAAGCGGCGTTCGTCTTGCCGGGAGGCGGTCCGAAATCCCAGGGCGATATGGGTTTGCTCGGTTTTCTTTGAGTGCAGCAGCCAGCGGGGTTTTTCAGGGGTGGCCGGTGCGGGCTCCGCTGGAGGGTTGGATCCTTGGCGGAATCGTCGGACCCATCGGTGGACCTCGGTGAGCAGGTTTGCGTGGGTCAGGTTGCCGGCGGCAGCGATGACGATCGATCCGCTAGTGTAACGGCGCTCGAAGAACCCCAATAGGTCTTGCCGGCGGAGTTTGCGAACGGAATTTGCCGAACCGATCACCGGGCGTCCCAGTGGGTGCTCGCGAAATTGGACTTGATTGAGGAGGTCATGCACCAGTTCCGCCGGTTGGTCGCGGTACATGGCTTGTTCTTCTAGGATGACATCCCGTTCCTTGGAAATCTCGGTCGGGGCGAACTTGGACTCGAGGAACATGTCGCAGAGCACGTCGAGCAGCTCGGGCAACCGGGACGCCACCGCTCGGCTGTAGAAGCAGGTGTGTTCCTCATCGGTGAAGGCATTGAGGTAGCCACCGATCCCCTCAACATCTTGCGAAATCCGCGCGGCCGACCGTCGCCGCGTTCCCTTGAAGAGCATGTGCTCGATAAAGTGGGCGGCCCCATTTTCGCGGGCGGTCTCGTGTCGCCCGCCGGTATTGACCCAAATGCCCACCGACACGCTGGCCAGGTGCGGCAGGGTGGCTGTCACTACGCGCAGACCGCCGGGGAGTTCTGAGAATCCATACATCAGTTAGCAGGAAGCTGCGTCGATAGGGCGGCGACCGCAACCGGGAAGAGCCTGCCTGTGGGTGCAGACTCCGGGGGGTAGGGGTTTTGGATCGACGCTCCTCCGCGGGATTCAGGGAGCCAGATGGAGCCAAGCAATGCCCCATTGGATCCACAACGGAATGGTGATCAGGCTAAGGATAGTAGTGCCGGCCACGATGCGCACGGCGGTGGCTGGATCCCCTCCATAGAGTCGGGAAAGAACAATTGGAAAAACCCCGGCGGGCATGGCCGCCTGGACCACGATCACTCGCTTGATTTCCACGGAGCAGGGCAGAATGCGTGCGATTCCTAGCATCAGCGCCGGGATGACTCCCAAACGGAAAATGGCAGACCAGATCAAGATGCCCGTGGCTCGCGAGGGATGCAGTTGGCGGATCTGGTCGGCCATCATTGCCCCAGTCAGCAGGATTCCCAACGGAAAGGCACAAGCACCGAGCATGGAGGCCGTGATGCTCAGAGGTCGGGGTACCCAGTGTGCCGCCTCAAAGGTGTTGATCAGGAGGGACAGGACAATGGCGACCAGGGGGGCGTTGATAAGCTTGCGCCATTCACCAGGTCCGGTGGCATGCCCCAGAGTGATCAGCCCTAAAGTCCACATGGCGATATCCACACCCAGATTGTGGATGAACAGAACACCCGGAGTGTCCGGATGGTTTGCAAACAGCATGAGGACCAAGGGGAAGGGGACATACCCGTAATTTTGTAGTCCGGCCACCAGGGCGAAGGTTCGTTGCTCAGAATCGGTCTTGAGGCCCACCCGTCGGCGGAAGAGCCAGCAGATACCGATTCCCAAGACGATACCCCCGAAGCCTATCAGTGGTGGGATGAACAGGTTTTCGGCCCGCTGGAGAGCCCGATTACCGAGCACCTTGTCGAAGATGAGGCAGGGAGTCAGAACGTTGACCACTAATCGCAGCAGGGTCGCATCAGCCTCCTCGGTGAGCCACCGGATGCGGCGTAGCACAATTCCGATGAGGGCTAGGAAAAAAACCGGCAGAACCGCTGACAGCACATCGCTCAGGGACATCATGGGATTTCAAGCCGGAGGTCAGGCGAGCAGGTGCTCGACCAATGCCGCAAATTCCAGATGCTGAACCTGACGAAGGTAGGCAATCGCTTGGGTATCGGGGCGTTTAGCCATGCGTTCACATTCTTGAACCAAGGCCAGTGGGTCCAGATTTCCGGAGAGGGTCAACCGCTCCAGCACCGCTCGGGCTTCGGGGGTTTGCGCCGCTTGAATCACCGCGGGGGTGGCAGTTCCATAAATCGGGTGCCCTGAAACCCTGCGGAACCAATAGGCCGCATTCCAGTAGTCCGGTTCGCGGCGATGCAGCAGGGCATGGATCAAGCACGCATCCCGATCCCCGCGATCTTCGACCCGATTGTGGGCTGGGTCATGATTATCGTGATAGAGGAGAGCGGTCGCTGTGAGAAGTTCCGCTGCCGGATTGGATAGGTTGAACTCGCGGGTGAGTTCTAGGAGGCGGATTTCAAGGGTCACTTCCGGGAGCACTTCGCATCTCGGGCCCGGCCCTAAATCCGGGAATTCGGGAGTGGCAATGCGCTCCCAAAACCGGGCAGCTCGGGAAAGTTTATTGGTCGGACTGAACATCGGGCGGTGTTACAGGTTCGTGCTCCGCCTCAGGGCCGTCAAATCGGGATGCGGTTAAATCGATGTGCCGCTCTCGGGCAATTGCCTTGAAAGCTGGGTCGTCGCTGCGTTAAACACCGAGACGGATGTCCCACTTCGACTTTGCCTCTTGGATCGCCACGCAAACTCGCGAGGTTGATCGAGCTTTGGACCGCTTCCTTCCCAAGGCCACCGCTAAGCCCGCCACGATTCATAAGGCCATGCGTTACTCTCTCCTCGCCGGAGGTAAGCGGATGCGACCGGCGTTAGTGCTTGCCGCGGCCGAGGCTTGTGGGGGTACGCATGAGGCGGCGATGCCTCTGGCGTGTGCTGTCGAGTGTATCCACACCTACTCCTTGATTCATGACGACTTGCCCGGCATGGACAACGACGATTTACGGCGCGGGAAACCCACGAACCACAAGGTTTTCGGCGAGGGTATTGCGATTCTTGCGGGAGATGCGTTGTTGACCCAGGCCTTTGAGATCGCCGCCTCCTGCACCGGATGGAAGCGCTACAGCGTCAAGGATGTCGTGATGGAGATCGCGAAAGCGTCCGGTTCGTTGCAGCTCATTGCGGGTCAGGTGGCCGACCTGGAGGGCGAGGGTAAGAAAATTTCCCGTGCCCAGCTTCGATACATCCATGAACGCAAGACGAGTGCCTTGCTGGCCTGCTCCGTGCGGTTGGGCGGGATGAGTGCCAACTGCACGCCCGCGCAACTCGAGGCGTTGACGGACTTTGGTTACAATGTCGGATTAGCCTTCCAGGTGATCGACGACATCTTGGATGTCACACAAACCTCCGAGCAGTTGGGTAAGACCGCGGGCAAGGACATCAAGGCACAGAAAGCGACTTACCCGTCGATCGTGGGACTTGAAAAATCCCGTATCATCGCAGCGGAACTGACCGCCAAGGCGGAGGTCGCGCTCCAACCCTTCCGGGGCAAGGCGGTCGCCTTGGAAGCCATTTCAGCCTACTTGCTCCGGCGCCAAACCTGAGGAGAGTAAGATGGCATGGGTTGAAAATGCACTTGCGATGGGGACTCGGACTCCGTGAGCCTACCCGTCTGCTAATTGGCCGTCGGTAGCGGCTGATTTCGGATCTGTCTGACAATTCTGTGAAAGTCTTCACCGGTAACTCCAATCCCAGTCTGGCCAAGGCGATCTGCGATTCCATCGGAATCCCCTTGGGTTGCTCCACGGTGAAGCCGTTTCCCAATGGGGAGACCTTCGTCAAGATCGACGAGAACGTCCGCGGCACGGACGTATTTGTGATCCAGTCCACCAGCCAACCGGCCAACCAGCATCTGATGGAAATGTTCATCATGATCGATGCGTTGCGGCGGGCGAGCGCATCGCGGATTACCGCGGTGCTGCCGTTCTACGGCTATGCCCGCCAGGATCGCAAGGATCAGCCGCGCGTTCCGATCACCGCCAAGCTGGTTGCCAATTTACTGGTGGCGGCCGGGGCCAATCGGGTGCTCACAATGGATTTGCACGCTCAGCAGATTCAGGGGTTCTTCGACATCCCAGTCGACCACCTTTACGCCGCGCCCGTGCTGCTCGAGTACATCTCCCGCCAGCAGACTCCGAACCTCGTAGTGGTTAGTCCGGATCTGGGGGGCTTGAAGATGGCAGCCGCCTATTCTCAGACACTCGGCGCCGAGTTGGCGATCGTGGCCAAGCGCCGCAAGAGCCCCACCGAAACCGAGGCCATTTCGGTGATCGGTGATATCGATGGTAAGAATGTTCTTTTGGTGGACGATCTCACCGAGACGGCGGGAACACTGGTCAATGCCGCGCATCTGCTCAAGCAGCGGGGCGCTTGCCGGATCCAGGCCTGCGTCTCGCACGCCTTGATCAATGATCTGGGAATTGATCGCCTTCGCAAATCAGAGATTGACGAACTGATCACCACCGATAGTGTAATCCGCCCGTCTATTGAGGGTGTCAGAATCACGACACTTTCGGTGGCTGGTTTGCTGGGAGAAGCGATCAAGCGAATTTACACGAATTCCTCGGTCACTTCCCTATTTGAGTTTAAGGGCTGAAGCCGCTTGCAAGTGCGGCTCGGCAGATACGACTAATTCATGAAATCATTGAAGTTGAAAGTGGCCCCTCGCACCCAGACGCGGCGCAAGGGATCCAAGGCGCTCCGCTCTGCTGGACGCATTCCTGCCAATATTTACGGCAAGTCCGTGGCCCCCCAGAACGTTGAGATCGATTCCGATGCGTTCATCGATCTGATCAATTCCGCTCACTCCGAGATCGTTCTTGTGGACCTCGAGGTTTCTGGTGATTCAAAGATCCGCCTCGCTCTGGTTCAGGATGTTCAGCACCACCCGCTGAGCGGCGAAGTTCTCCACGTTGACTTTCACGAGGTGAAGGACGATGAGATGATCACGATCCGCATCCCTGTGGAGTCCACGGGCGAGGCCGAAGGTGTGAAGAGCAGCGGTGGAACCTTGGAGCACGTCATTCAGAAGCTCCGCGTGACAGCGCTACCCAAGGACCTTCCTGAGCAGATTTTGGTCGATGTTTCTGCTTTGGCGGTGGGTCAAGCCATCCAGATTGGCCAGATTCAGGCGCCGGCTGGCGTAACGATCCTTGGCGACAAGCATCTGCGTGTGTTCGCTGTTGCAGCGCCGACCACTGAGGTTGAGGCAGCCCCCGCCGCCGCCGGCGAGGCTAAGCAGCCTGAGATGATCAAGGAGAAGAAGGAAGAGGCTCCTGCTCCGGCCAAGAAGAAGTGATCTGACGCATCGTCGCCCTGTGGGCTTTTCCAATGACCCCTCCTGTAATGATTGTGGGTCTGGGAAACCCGGGAGACGAGTATCGAGGCACCCGACACAATGCGGGGGCAATGGTAGTGGATCGCTTCGCCGCCAGCCGGTTTTCCGGTTGGCGGAAGGAGCGAAAGTTCTTTTCAGAATTGGCGACGGGTGACTGCGGCGGCCGAAAGGTGGTCTGCGTGAAACCCTTGACCTACATGAATTTGAGTGGTGAGGCAGTGGCGGCTTTGAGCCGTTTCTACCGCATCACACCCGATCAAATTTTAGTGGTGGCTGACGATGCGGATCTCCCTTTGGGAGCCATCCGTATGCGGCCGTCGGGTGGGGCAGGGGGGCACAATGGATTGGCGTCGGTTATCCAGCATTTGGGGACTCAGGCATTTCCGAGGCAGCGTATCGGCGTGGCTCGGCCGGTTCAGGAGGTTCGAGACATTGCATCGCATGTGTTGGGAGTTTTTTCTGCCGATGAGCAAGTGCGCTTGAACGATGTTCTGAAATCAGCCGACCAACAGGTTGCGTGCTGGATCGAAGAAAACATCGGAAAAGCGATGAGTCTCCACAACCGAAGCCAATGATGGGATTGAAGCTTCTGGATCTGAAGTTCTGAGGCGGTTGTGGCTTTGCTTCGGAACTTTTCAAATGCGTGCTCTGGGGGCCGTTGAAAAAAAACTAAAATCTTTGAAAGGATTTGGTTCAACGGTTCGAAGAGTATGGGTAGAGGGCACAATCAGCTGTGGCGCTGAATTTGTTAGAAAGTAAATGAACGACAGACGGTTTGGTCGGTCCAGACAGTCTGAGAGTTAAATTAGCAACAGGTTAACTAACGCGAATTACGGCGAATCCATCGCAAATGGGTTCCTAGAGGTGGCAACGAATATTTTTGAGTCAGACAAGCAATTGAACGGAAGAATGGCAGCAAATAGCCTCCCGACAGGTTTCCGATGACGGAAGCCGGCAACTGGAGGAATCAATTTTAAACCAGCGAATTAGAACCAATTCAAAGACCATGAAACGCTACGAAGGACTGTTTATTTTAGATCTCTCCGGCAAGGAAGAAGGCATCAAGGAAGTCGTCGACAAGTTGTCGGCCGAGATCGCCTCCGTGGGTGGCAAGATCGAGACTGTGCAAAAGCTCGAAAAGAAGACCTTTGCGCGGAATGCCCGCAGTGGCGAAAGCGCCGGCCACTTCGTGAACATTATTTTTGAGGCCCAGGGCAAGGCGGTCGCTGAATTGCGTGCCCGCTTCAAGCTCGCGTCCGACGTGATCCGTGTGTTGTTCACCGAAGCTCCGGCTCCGGTAGTCGCCAAGGCCTGAAGAAACGGCTAATACGGACCATTCCGCTACGCTTACCTCAGACTTCAACCGTTTATGGCCAGTTTCAACAAGGTCATCTTGGCCGGGAACCTCACCCGCGACCCGGAGTTGCGTTACACCCCGAAAGGCACGGCGATCGCCAAGCTTTCTCTGGCAATGAACCGCAAGTGGACCGGTGAAGATGGTCAGACTCGCGAGGAGGTCACTTACGTCGACATCGACGCCTTTGGCAAGCAGGCTGAGGTGATTTCCCAGTATCTTAGAAAGGGTGGAGGGTTGCTGGCCGAGGGGCGACTAAAACTCGATCAATGGGACGATAAGCAGACCGGTCAGAAGCGTTCCCGCTTGGGTGTTGTCCTTGAAAGCTTCACCTTTATTGGTGGTCGCCCAGATGGATCGGGTGGCAGTGGATCGGGTGGCAGTGGTATGGGTGCAATGCCTCCGCCTGCCTCTGGGTCCGTTCCAGGACGGGTGACAGCCAATCGCCCTGCACCAACCGTTCCTTCCGCCCCTGCGGATTCAGAAGGTGGACCTCCCGACGATGACGATGTCCCCTTCTGATCATCAACAAGTCCTTTTCAACTAATAATCTAATCCCTATTTCACATGCCAAAGACAGAAGTCCTCCTTATTCATAACGTGATCGGTCTGGGCGGCGAGTCCGATCTGGTCAAGATCTCCACCGGCTACGCACGCAATTATCTGATCCCCCAGGGACTGGCTGTGCCGGTTTCCTTGGGCAACAAGCGTCGGGTCGAGGCATTGCGCCAGCGTCGTGCAGACCGCGAAACGAAGGAACTCAGCTCCATGTCGGAGTTGGGCAAGAGCCTCAGCAAGGTGACCCTTACCATCTCCGTTAAGACCGGTGATGATGGCAAGATGTTCGGCAGCGTGACCTCCGGGTCGATTGCTGACGCGCTCAAGACCCAGCTGGAAGTCGCTCTCGACAAGCGCAAGGTGAATCTCGAGAAGCCCATCCAAGCCTTGGGTGAGTACGAGATCGAGCTGCGCCTGCACGCCGAGGTGCATGCAACCTTCAAGTTGGTTGTTAAGAGCGCCAACCCGTTGCCCGAGCCTGTGGCCGTTCCTGTGGCTGAGATCTCGAAGACTGAGAAGCGCTCCTACCGTGGCGGCCCCCGCTCCGGTGCTGACTCCAAGTAAAACTTCAATGGATGGGCAGGGAAGGTCTTAAGACAGACTTTTTCCTGGTCCGTTTCAGACAAACGGCGGACCTTGGTCCGCCGTTTTGCTATCTTGAGGAGTCTGCTCTCCGGCATTGGGAGCAGGGCGCCCCGCGTCTGTAGGCCGAGTTCACTAGGACGACAACGCCATTCGTTCCAAAGGGTCGCCGGTGACTCGACAAATGCGCCATTGAGGAAGGACTTTAGCCCCCTGTCGGCGATAGAACTCGATGGCAGATTCGTTCCAGTCCAGCACGGTCCACTCGAAGCGACCACAGCCTCGTTCCATAGCTAAGGTTGCCAGATGCTTCAGTAGGGCTCGGCCGTGACCACGACCCCGGAATTCTGGGCGGACGTAGAGGTCTTCTAGGTAAAGCCCGGGTTTTCCGAGAAACGTCGAGAAATTGGGGAAGAACACGGCAAAGCCGACGGATTCGTCCCCTTCAAAGGCTAGAACCACTTCAGCGGCCGGTTTGGCTCCGAACAACGTTTCCTGAAGCTGTTCCCGAGTGGCCTGAACTTGATGGCTCAGGTTCTCGAAATCCGCCAACCCGCGGATTAGTTCCAAAACTAGATCCACGTCTTCTACCCGGGCGTGCCGCAACAGGGTGCGATTCATGGGGCGACTCTTGGTTTCCGGCGGTGGTGCGGCAATGGTCAACTCGAGAGGGGTGCAATGAAACATTGAGCCGGGCAGTGCGGAGTCTGAGACTCAAAGGCACATGGCAATGAGTGTGGCCGGACAATTTAAGGGTTGGACCAAACCGGGGCCGGTTCCGCCGGGAGCCTTGGGATCGGGGCCCGCGGTGGAGCCGGGTGAAAGTCTTGACGCCATCAGTGGGCATTTTCGCCTGTTTCAAGCCATCGATGGTCATCGGTTTTCTTCCGATGATGTGCTGACGGCGTGGTACGGCACCCAAGGATGCCCATCGGCTGCGTCGATTCTCGATTTGGGTAGTGGTATTGGTACGGTCGGAATGATCGCCGCCTGGAGGTTGCCGCATGCACGATTTGTTACCGTGGAAGCCCAAACGGAGAGCGTTCGTCTTGCGCGCAAATCGGCTGCTTGGAACGGGTTAGAGGATCGCTATGACATCCGCTGTGGTGACCTGCG
>CAINWP010000086.1 GCA_903854475.1 uncultured Verrucomicrobiota bacterium | reverse complement strand
TATTCGGCGCTTGGATGAGGCGCTGAAGTTCTGCCCGTTGTTCAGGGGAAAGTTCGAACGGAATCTTCGGTCGGGCCATGTCCAAAAGATGGCATGGCCGGTTAATATTAGGAAAGACTTATTTGAGACACTGCACTAGAGCGCTCTCCCAAGAAAGCACACTGGGCAGCGAGAGCCCCAGCGGAGCCAGTGCACCTAGGCGCAGGAAGCCGCGTCGCGAGAGGCCGTTGCATTGGATTGCATGCCGGGAGGCGAGGGAGATGTCGATCATGGCGTGACTCGGTTCCGGTTAGTGGTTGAAGGCGAACTCCTTCGTGTTGAGCAGGGCCCAAAACAAATCGGGCAGCACGTCCTCCGGAGGGGTGCCGGTGCATTGCGCGAGCACCCGTTCCAACTCCACGGCAGTGGGGCGGCGTCCGACGGTGATGAGGTAAAGTTCTTCGACGAGTCGCGGCCAGTCGGTGGGGGCCTTGGCCGAGGTGATGAGTTCCTTCAGCCGACCTTCGGGGTGTTGGATTTTCTTGGTCATCTCCTCGCCGTTTTGGAGGTGTAGCAATTGTGGCAAAGTCACCTCGCCGCTGCGTTCGCAGGCGCAGGCCGTCACCCGCTCGCTGCGGCCGAAGAGCGTGAGGAAGTAGCTGCTGACGGTGGGTTCGGGTACTTGCACGGCACGCATTCCCACCGGGAAGCCATCGAATCGATCGGGTACGCCGGTGGCTGAGCTAATGGCATCGGCCATGACCTCCGCAGGCAGGCGGCGGGCGTAGTAGTGCGAGTAAAACCGGGTGTCGGTTTCGTTGCCGCGTACGGTGCGTGCGCTGAGTTGGTAGGTTCGCGAATTGAGGATGAGCCGCATCACGTGCTGAAGGTCGTAGCCGCTTCCGACGAACTCCCGACTGAGCAAGGCCCACAGTTCCGGATTCGAAGGCGGATTGCTGGCGCGGAGGTCATCCACAGGCTCCACCAGACCGGTTCCCAAAAAGTGTTTCCAGAGACGATTAATCATCGCCCCGGCGAAGTAGGTGTTGTTGGTTGCGGTCAGCCAATCGGCCAACTGGGCCCGCGGATCGGTGTCGGCGCTGAACTCCATCGGCTTACGGTCGAGGGGGCGTGCCTCGACGTCGCGCAGGGTGCGGGGTTGCCAGGCGCGGGGGATTTTATTCCGGCTTTCGGCCAGTTCGCGTTTTTTGGAAGTGAACTCGCGTTTGCGATCGCGGAATTCGTTTTGGGCGGCTTCGAGTTGCTTCGCCCCTTCAGGTCCGGTCGCGGGGATGCTAATTCCGCTGTCATAGCCCAATGCCAGTAGCTTGGCCTCCGCGGCTTTTAGTTTCGTTTCTGCCTCCTGCAAACGTTGGGTGCGTTCGCGTTCGTCGCGACTCATGGTGAGCAAGGTAGTGGCCCCGTCGGCGGGTCCCTTGCGGTCGAGAGTCACGCGATCGAAGAAGGCGGCAAAATGGTAGAAATCGTCTTGGGTGTATTTCTCCAACGGATGGTTGTGACACCGGGCACAACCAATGCGCGTGCCCATAAAGGCCTGCGCGACGGCATCCGGTGCTTCGCTCTCGGTGGAACGCTTTTCACCGACCAGATACACGTAGTAGCCGATTTCCGGGTGTTGGACCGAATCGCCGCTGGCTGTCAGGACATCGCGCACCAGCGCGTTCCACGGTCGATGGGAGGCCACTTGATCCCGCAACCATCCGTGGAAGGCGCGGACATTTTTTGCACCGCGGACGTCATGATCGCGTTCCTTCCGGTTCTGGAACAAATCCGCGAGTTGGAGTGTCCAGTAATCGGCAAACTCGGGGCGCTGGAAGAGGGAGTCGGTCAGAGTTGCTCGCTTTCCGGGAGAACGATCGGCTTGAAAGGCGCGCACCTCGTCTGGTGTGGGCAGTGTTCCGAGCGTGTCGAGCATGGCCCGACGCAAGAAGGTTGCGTCATCGCACCGAGGCGATGGTGGGAGGTTCAATGACTGCAACTTGGCGAAAACCGAGACATCCACGGGATTCTGAGCGCGGGTGAATTTCCACCCCTCGACCACGTTGGTGAACGGAATGGTCACTCGGACAATTTCAACAAGTCCCTGGAAATGAATCCGGATGGCGGTCTCACCGGGACGGACTGCTCGGATACGCCCTTCCGGAGTGACGGTGGCGATATTCTGGTCGTTGGAAAAAAACTGGGAAAGCCAGGTGACGTCTCGGATGCGCCCATCAGGCCAGTGGGCGCGTGTCAGCAGTTGCTGGGTTTCACCGGGTGCAAGAATGCGGCTCAACACCGCCCGGTCTGTGGTTCGCGGACTCGATTGCGTGGGAGTGGATGGATCTGGAATTCCGGCGAGGATTTCCAATTGGCTGGCATCGGTTTCCTCCTCGGCCGGTTTGGGTCCTGGTGCTCGGGCGGTGATCCACTCCGCCAAGGTGCGGTGATAGCGGGAGCCTTCGGCAAAGCGTGCTTTGCCTTCATGCGGAACCAGGCCTAGTGGCTTGGTGATGAACAGAGATTCTTCAGGGAAGGCGGGGTTGATTCGGCGTCCGCTGACATCATTCGCGACCCAGCCATAGTCGTGTTCTGGAGCGTAACCTCGCAGCGACAATTTGAAGCCGTTCTGTCCGGCCAGCTTGCCATGGCATGAACCCATGTTGCAGCCCGAGCGAGTGAGCAGCGGTTCAATTTCCTGTCGGAATGACGGAGGGATCCGGTGGGCGGCGTCGTGCACCCCCACGGCGATACGGTGGGTCTGTCCTCCGAAACGGACCAGGACTTGGGCCGCGCCATCACCCACGGCGTGAATCAGGCCATTGGAAGTGACCGTGAGTATTCGCTCATCCGTGCTGCTGAAGTGGGCCACCTGCGTGACGTCTCGAAAGAGGTTGGTGAGCCCTGAGCGCGAATCCGCGGGTGCCGAGACTAGAACTCCGTGCACGTCATCGGCCCCTCGCAAATCCAATCGAGCCGGTTGAACCCACAGTTGAGCACCAACAACGTCGTAGGTCAGTACTAGCCCGGTCACCGCAAACACAGTCATCCGAGCGCAGGAGCGCCAGAATGCTTGCAGGGCTGGGCGGGGGATAAACATCGGAAGCAGCATGTTCCGCCATGAATCCCACCTCCAACTTGTTTTTCGCTGGAGTGGCCGTTTCGGGGTCTTCGGAAAGGCATTTGGGTGAGTGCCCAGGACCGGACTGGCTTCGAAAAACCTGCCTTCGTGCGTGTCTTCACGGAACGACTCCCAAAAAAATGTGGCGGCCCTGACACGATCTCCGTGTCGGTTGCACGACTGCGCCTGAGTCGCCAGTCAGGCGGTCTGCTGGTGGTTTCGCGTGAGAAGGGTATACGCGATCCACGACACCGTCGCGACGGCGGGAGGCAAGGTTAGTACACTAGCAAATACCAGTTCGAGTTCGAAAATCAGCACGGCCCAGCGCGGCTGGCGGGTACGCCATGGACCGCAATTCGGATAGCTGGAAACCGTGCTGACTCTGGGCCCAAGGGCTCAAGTGCGCCTCTTTTTGACAACTGGTTTCTTGTCGGCAATCCGATGGACCAACTCACCGACTAATGGGTTCGGGAATCGTCGGCTAGGAGTCACCGCGTAGAAGGTCTCCTGAACTTGGGGGATGCGATGGGTCTCCACCAGTATCCCTTCTTGGATCTCGGACTGCACCACCACCAGAGGCACTAGTGCCAAGGCCTCTCCTTCGCGGGCGAGAAGACGAATCATCGCCATGTCATCCACTTCGGCCACGATGCGCGGGCGCACGCCAGCGGAGGCCAGCAGCCGCTCGAATCCGGCGCGGGTGTTACTTTCCTGACTGGGAAGGATGACGGGCACATCCTTCATTCCCTCGGGAAAGCGCAGTTTCTTTTTTTTCCACAGCGGGGTGCCCACCAGGCTGACCGGCTGCTCGGCCAGCAGGTGGCTGTGCCAATGGGTCTCGGAGCCCCGTCGCGCCGGTTGGTTGGAGAGCACCAGGTCCACCTGATGAGAGTGGAGCAGTAGTAACAGCTCTGGGAAGCCGCCCGACCGAATCACCACCTCGACATCGTCGCGATGAAGAACCGGCCTCAGGAACTCCAGTTGGAAGTTGCGGGACAGTGTGGCTACCGCTCCCACTCGGAGGACCTGTCGACCCCCTCGGGGCCGGTGCTGCATCACGTCCACCAATTCTTCGCCGGTCCTGCCGATCGCCTCGGCGTAATCGAGGGCGATCCGCCCGGCTTCCGTCAATAAGAGGCCGGACCTCCGGCGTTCGAAGAGCGGATGACCCAAGCTCTCCTCCAGTTGCTTCAGCTGAAGGCTCAACGCGGGAGCTGACAGGTTCAGCTTCTTGGCCGCCCGGGTCAGGTTCAGATCCCGGGCGATCAGCCGGAAGTAGCGGAGGTGATGGTAGTTCAGGAAGGGCATTCCAGAGTTAGATTAAACCTAACGGATAGTTTTAATGACTGTAGTCGTCTAAAACAAGACTCGTTCCATTCTTCTATCCATGGAATTGATTTCAGTACTGCTACCGCTGCTTCCGGTACCGTTGCTGCCCCTTCTCGCGGGTGTTCTTTGCCGCCGGAGCCCGGAGCGTCTGGCCGGTTCTCTGGCGGTCTTTGCTGCGTTGTTTTCGTTGCTGATATCCATCGCCCTCGTCGGTGTCGTCCTGATTGCAGGACCCACGAAGGCGCGGTTGATCACGTGGGGTCCGCAACCGATCTCTCTGCTTTTGGATGGCGTCGCAGTCACCATGGCGGTTCTGGTCTCGTTCTTGGGTTTGTCGGTCATCCGGTTTTCAAGACGCTACCTCTTCGGTGATCCCAGGCAGCCTCAGTTCTATTCCTGGATGAGCCTTACTCTGGGGGCGGTGCTGGCTCTGGTCCTTTCCGGGAACCTCTTGCTGATCTGGGTATCGTGGGTGGCGATGAGCCTGTCGCTGCACCGGTTGTTACTGCACTTTCCTCAGCGCACGGGGGCGGTCTTCTCAGCTCGAAAAAAATTCGTAGTGAGCCGTTTGGGGGATTTTTGCCTCTTGGCCGCCGTGGTCTTGGTCCACCGCCAGTATGGGACCTGGGAGTTGGACGCGCTCTTCAAAGCCGCGTTGGCAGGGCAGACGGATGGGCTGCCACTCATTTGTGGTCTGTTGACCGCCTGTGCCGCACTGAAGTCGGCCCAGTTCCCGTTCCACAGCTGGCTGCCGGACACCATGGAAACACCGACCCCAGTTTCGGCCTTCATGCACGCGGGCATCATCAACGCCGGAGGATTCCTGGTCATCCGGCTCAGCCCGCTGTTCGTGCAGGTGCCAGGGTCGCTTTGGGCCTTAGCCATTATTGGTTCGCTGACGGCGGGGTTTGGGGCCGTCGTGATGTTGGCCCAGCCCACGGTGAAACGGGCCTTGGCCTATTCCACCATCGCGCAGATGGGATTCATGATGCTCGAGTGCGGTCTGGGAGCCTTCGGGTTGGCCTTGATCCACATCGTGGCGCACTCCCTCTACAAGGCTCACGCCTTCCTTCACGCCGGATCGAGCATCGGATCGAGTCCGAGGACCGCCATTGCGCTCAAGACCTCCGGGTTGGCTGCGGGTGCGCTCGTCTCGGTTGTTCTGGTTGGGGGTGGCTTGGCCTTTTTGGAATGGGCGTTCCCCACGGTGGCCCTTCCTTCCGGGTTGTTGGCGATTCCCTTGGGGTTAGCCATCACCTATGGGCTGGCGCGAATCGCTTCAGGCGCGGGTGCTCGGCGGGCTTTCCATCGAGGCCTTCCGGCTGCGGTCGGATTCACAGCTCTGGCCTTGTTGCTTCACGCGGCCTCGGCTCGCTTTCCCTTGGGGAAACTCCTCTCGGAACCGCCTTGGCCCGTGGCCTTCGTTGTCGCCGTGGTGTTTGTCGGGTTGTTCCTCTTCCAGGTGCTTCTCTGGCGCTTTCGCTCCCTTCCGTTCGGACGGTGGTTTTACGTGCATGCGCTCAATGGATTTTACGTCGGCACTTATGCCAACCGCGTGCTGTCCCGCCTGTGGCCCAAGTTCTAGGCACTCGGATCGGCGGCTCCTTTCTTCGTACTCCAATCGTTTCTCATCTCTTTCATCCTATGACTCATCCAATACCGGTCGCTCCGACTGAAACTGTCTCGACGGAGACACTCTCCGAGGTGTTGAGCCGAATACCGCCGCTGTGGCCGCTGAAGCACTTTGTCGCGGTGAATCCTTTCGTGGGGTTGCTCAACCGGCCGTTTGCGCAGGCCTGTGGGACGTTCCATAAAGCCACCGGGTCTCTCCCGCTTCTGACCCCGCGCGAGTACCGCGATTTGTGGACGCGGGGAACCATCACCGCCTCGGATCTGGCTTCAGTTTGCGACGCCGATTGGACGCCAGATCGGTTGATTGACGCCGTGCGACCCGACGCGGGGACGCTGAGTTGGGCTCTGCCCACCTTCGCCGATTTTCTCGATGGACAGACTCCGGAGTCGCACTGGAGCCCGCTGGTCATCGAAGAGATTTCCAAATGGTGTGCGGTCGCTTTCGATCAGAATCAAACAACGTGGCGGACACCGTGGGCGGAGGCGGGCCTCTACTCTGGTTGGAAGGCGGCCGCTGGCCTTGATCTCAATC
The DNA here is from genome assembly GCA_903854475.1 of uncultured Verrucomicrobiota bacterium. GTDB lineage: Bacteria > Verrucomicrobiota > Verrucomicrobiia > Limisphaerales > UBA9464 > SXXZ01. The sequence goes on along the minus strand of CAINWP010000086.1, from coordinate 5,633 downwards.
CAGAGACCCTGGGTCTACGTGGCTTTCGGCGGTTCGTGGATGCCTTGCCGGATGACTCCCTCGAATGCATCCGCTTCTGTGTGCAACGAGTGTCGCCCACGGCGGATCTTGCCGACTTCCTGCATCGGCAGTTGGTCACCGTCTCCGGGTGGGCAGGATACCTTCAGTATCGGGTTCGAGAGGATGCCATGCGGGGTCGGAGAAATGACGCGTTGCAGGACCTTTTGGCGATCCGGTTGGCCTTCGATGCGGCGCTGCAAGCCGCCTTCGGAGATCAACCCGGGATCGCGGAGGGCTGGCGTGCAGTGAGGGCGTCCCCTTTGGATCCGGTGTTGGTGGAGGCGCTTGTCCGGTGGCAGTTGGCCTATGAGACCGGTTACCAACGGCATCTGGCCCAACTGCTGACGACCTCCTCGACCCCCCAGGTGGCGGAACGTCCGCTGGTTCAAGCGATCTTCTGCATCGACGTGCGTTCGGAGGTGTTCCGCCGGAATCTCGAGGCGGCGTTGCCGGGGCTTCAGTCCATTGGTTTTGCCGGCTTCTTTGGATTTCCGGTCGTTCATACGCCCGCGGCCGGCGAGGTAGGCTCCCGCTGCCCGGTGCTCTTGGTGCCTCCGGTGGAGTCCTGTGATGATCTGACTGAGTGCGAGCTTCGGTTCCGTCGAGGTGCCAATACCGAGGCCGAGGCCTTGAGGGCGTTCCAGAATTCTGCCGCCTCCTGTTTCTCCTTTGTCGAAACCGCGGGGTTCGGATTTGCCCAAAGCCTGAATAGGCCCTCGGCTGGGGCGTTTCCCACCTGTGGTTCCCCGCGTCCGGTGCTGCGCTCGGGGGATGTCGCCGCGCTGGAGACACGGGCCAATCTGGCGGAGGGCGCGCTCCGGAACATGAGCCTCACCCGGAATTTTGCGCGACTGGTCCTGATTTGCGGTCATGGCAGCCAAAGCGCCAACAACCCCTACGCCTCCGGGCTGGATTGTGGTGCCTGTGGTGGGCATTCGGGCGACGTGAATGCGCGGTTGGCGGCAGCGGCTTTAAACGATCCGGAGATCCGTCAACGGTTGAACTCGCGGGGCATCTCCATTCCCGAGGACACCTGTTTCGTTGCCGGCATTCACAACACGACGACGGATGTGGTCACAGTCTTTGACCGAACGGATCTCCCCGATTCGCACGCAGAGGAGCTGGTCATCCTGGGCAGGGCGCTGTCTCAAGCCGGACACACCGCCCGACAGGAGAGGTCGGGGATGTTGGGCACTGGTGCGGATTCCAACGTTGGAATCCTGGAGGCATTTGCCCGTCGCGCTACGGACATCTCGGAAGTGCGACCGGAATGGGGGCTGGCCAACAATGCTGCCTTCGTTGCTGCTCCCCGTGAGCGCACGGCCGCCCACAATCTCGAAGGCCGTGTGTTCCTCCACGACTACGACGCAGCAGCCGATCCAGACTGCAAGGGGCTGACGCTCATTCTGTGTGCACCGGTGGTGGTCGCGAGCTGGATCAACCTGCAATACTACGGTTCCCGGGTGAACCCGGACTTGCTCGGCAGTGGCAACAAGGTGCTGCACAATGTGCTGGGCGGCATTGGTGTCGTCGAAGGAAACGGAGGCGATCTTCGGGTCGGACTTCCGCTTCAATCCATTCACGATGGTCAGCGGTTTGTCCACGAGCCCCGGCGGTTGTCGGTCTTCATCGAGGCCGAGCCCCACAAGATTACCCAGGTGCTAGAGGCCCATCCGTCGGTTCGACAGCTCTTCGACCATGGGTGGATCCACCTCTTCTGCCTTCAGGGTGGATACTGCCAACGCTATGCCTCTGCCGGGTGGAAGCCGGTTTCGTAGGTGAGGGGTCCGTGCCAACCCGGGAAATAAGGGGTCCGAGTCACGTGTCCGGCTGGCCCCTCTCGGGTGACAGGGTGCGGCTGCGAAGAATCGCACGGTGAGCACGCTGGCGCTGCACGAGCCAGAGGCTGACGAGCCCCCAGACGATCCATCCGAATCGGGCCGCGCCCTGGATTGGGCGCACGGCCATTGTCTCGGAATCGGCGAGCGACAATAGGGCCACGGGGGCCGACGCGGGCAACGAGAGTGGCGAGACGCCCGCGATCCAAATCCCCACGTGCAAGTAGTCGTTGTCGATGCTGGCGATGATCGCTCCGGCCATGAGCGGCAGTACGCCAATGAAGAGCAAGCCCATGCCCACGGCTCGGCCCCCTTGGGCATCCAACAGGGCTTGCAGCGATCCGGTCACCGCGAAAAGGATCAGGCAGTGGATAATCAGGATTTGAAGCCCTGCGTGATGGCCCGGAAACCAACGCGATTCGAGCAGGCCCTGGGTGAAGAGGTACCAGCCGATGCCGCCGCAAAGTGAAAGGATTGCAGTGCTGAGGGTGGCCGAATCGGTGTCACCGAAGGCGGGCAGACGATCCTCGCCGTTCTTGAAGGCGCGCCGCCAACCCCGGAGTTGCCGCTCTCGGTCCGGCGTGATGATCCCGGCGAGCACACAGGCTAGGCCGGTGGTGAACAGGCCGTACACAGCGATCATGGCCAGCGCCTCCGTGTTGTCTGGCTTCCAGTCGATGGCTTGAGGGGTGAACCAACGGAAATTTCGAGACGGGAATAAGTCTCCGGGATCAATGAGCGGCAGCGCATGCCCGAGTAGTACCACTTGCATCGCAATAAAGGTGCCCACCGCCCAGAATTGGCTGAGCAAATGAGCCTCTTCCTGCCGCCACTTGCGGCAGAGCATTACTACGAACAGGCCGATCAGCCCGGCTTGGGAAACCGTGGTGAAGACCACCTCGGGCAGCTTGAGATTGAAGAACCGGGGCGTTGGAAAGAAATTCTGACCGATGCGCAGCGCCGCTCCGGAACGTTCGGGAAGCAGATCCGGCAAGCTCTCGTAGAAGACCGGTGTGATGGTCAGGTACTTGAAGAAAACGAGACCGAATTTGGCCAACTGGGGGATGACGGTGTAGAGCGAGAACACCATTCCGATGGAAATGAGAAAGGCCCACCGGCGGTTCCGGACAACGGTGCCGGTCAGGAGTCCGGTGGCGTGGTAAGTGACCGCGGTGGTGAAGAGAATCCAATACAGCGGAGCCCAGGCCGAAGCGGGAACGTGGCCGCGCGCCATGGCCCAGGCGGTGAACGGGAGACTGGAGGCGGCCAAAAGGTATTCGCGTAGGGGCAGGCCGAAGAGGTATCCGACCACTTTGGTCAGTGGGGCCATGGGGACGAGCCGTTGGTAATCGACGCTCCCTTCGTCCCGTTCGGTGATCATGCCGCCGGAGACCTGGGCGGTGCCCATGACAAACAAGATAAAGGCCTGTAAGACGAACAGCGGGATGATGGCTGCGCGGGCGGCGCTCATCGGATCGGACTCGGTGCGAATACCCAGTGAGTAGGAAATGCCGACGATGAACGCCGACAGCACCAGCGTGATGCAAAGCCCCACAGCCAAATCGCGGGATCGAAGCCGAGAGCGCACGTAGCGTCGCAGCACGGGATTCTCCCAGAGCCGCCAAGCGGAGACCTCGTTTTGGTCGGAGTCCGTCGTAGGGGCGTTCATGGCAGGAGAGGCGGGGTAGCAATGTCGACGAGGAGTTCCTCCAGTGAGGAACGTTTCTCCTCGAAGGTCCTCAGACGGACCCGGCGCCGAACCAATGCTTCCAACAGTTCCGCCTGGGCTTCGTCATCACCGGTGAACTCGAAGGAGATTCGCGCGGATTCGACGCGCAGTTCACCGATCGTCGGCTGTTGGGCGAGCCAATCGGCCGCCTCGGACGGGGGCGAGAGCAAGCCTAGGGTGAGCCGGCGGCGTGTGTTGCCGAGCTGGGACCGCACCTCGTTGACGCTCCCGTGGGCCAACAGTCGGCCTCGGTTGAGGACGCACAGGGAAGTGCACATCTCGCTCAACTCGCTGAGAATGTGGGAGCTGATGAGAATGGTCGCACCGGTGGCCGCGAGGCGTTGCAGGGCGGTGCGGAGGTCCCGTCGGGCCAGCGGATCGAGCCCGCTGGCAGGCTCATCGAGAATGAGCACGCGGGGTTCATGCAAGAGGGTCTTGGCCAAGACCACCCGCTGGGTCTGGCCTCTGGACAACTCACGGCAACCGTTGTTCCGCAAGTTCGACAGGCCCACGGTTTCCAAGCATCGGTCGGCGCGTTGACGCCGCTGTTGTGCATCGCGCAACCCGTAGGCGGCCGCGTAGAAGTCGAGGAACTCCCACACCTTGAGATCGCTGGGGACCGGAGCCAAGTCGGGCATGTAGCCCATGAGTCGACGGGCTCGGCGGGGGTCTTCGGCGATGTCGACACCGTCGAAGAAGACATCGCCGTGGGTGGGTTCCATGAGCGTGGCTAGCACCCGGAAGGTGCTCGTTTTGCCCGCGCCATTGGGGCCCACGATGCCCAAGATCTCGCCCGGCGGTACCGCCAGAGTGAGGTTGTCGACGGCGACAAAATCCCCGTAATCGACCCGCAGAGATCGGATATCTACAGCCAGGCGGCCTGCCATGCGGCCTGCCGGCGCGAGGCCCCCGGCTGTGCTGCCCAGCGGTGGGGAGTTAGGGGGCAAACTCGAGTTCATCCCAGTCAGCAGGCAGTTGAACACCCAACTCGTTCATTTTTCGCGAGACCTCCGCGAGTCGTCGTTCGCGATCTGCCTCGTATTCGGCCAGTTGGTCCGGCCGCAGCACCGACTTAAGAGCATCGCGTGGATGGAGGTTGGCGGGTGCGATCTCACCGGTCGCCCCCTCGAGTCGGATGGACGCGTCATAATCCGGAGACGACTGAGCCATGATGCCGAAGAGTCGATCCGTTTGCGCGGGGTCGAGCTGGACGAGGTTGTTAATTCGTTGCACCTGCATGTCGGCGTACTGCTGGACTCGCTGAGACCTTTCCTCCAGACGCTCCGCTTTGAAGGCTTCCAGTTGAGGGCCTTGGAGCAGGCCTTCCATCACCGGGTCCAGCCCTGCATCGGTGCGGTCATTGCGCATCGACTTCACCAGCTGCAAGTAGGTGGTGTCGTCGCTGGAAATGAGGTCATTCCATTTCTTTCGATCCGCCCGGGATTTTTCGGAGAACCACTTCTGAAGGGAATTTTGTTGGTTGGGGTTCAGGTCGTACTTGCGGGCCAGTTCTCCGATGAGGCTGTCGGCCCGGCTTTTGAATTTCTGATCGGCGATGCGCTCGAACAGCGGTGCCATGTCGCGGAGCAGGGGTTGGGCGGCGCGGAAGAGATCGTCGGAACTAACCGGGCGCCCCTCGCGCAGACGTTGGGCGATATCACGGCCCCGGTCATAGGTGGTTTGCGCGGGCGAGCGTGACGAACGGGGTCGGGTTTCCTCGAGGGCTGCGATGCGGGTGCGTGCCTGCTGCAACTCGGACTCCAAGTGCTGGATTTGCGCCTCGGGAGAGCCGGCCGCCCCGGGTCTGCTGTGTTGGAACAGGCCGACACCGAGCCCTCCCACGACCAGTCCGATCACCAAAGGCAACACCGAGCGGAGAGGTTGTGATGGGATCATAGGGCAGAGAGGTTTGTTGGGACGAATTTAGCGCCAGGGCTGCTTACTCCCGGCTGCGGACTTCGGTGGCCGTGGGGAAGTTGGTCGGGATGGGCAGGGTGACCCGGCCG
>CAINWP010000085.1 GCA_903854475.1 uncultured Verrucomicrobiota bacterium | reverse complement strand
GGCCGCCCCGGGCGAGGTCAACTGGGTCTTCGGTGCCGTGGCCTGCTTTGCAATCGCGGCGGTGGGGGTCCTCAATTACGCGGGAGGTGCCGCTGAACTAAAATCCCACCTGCGTGGCATCGAGTTCCAGATGGGGCCTCCGGCCACCGCCGAATTCTCCATCGGCGAAGCGTGGAAGGCTCTCGGCTTTTTCGCGATCTCCCTGGCACTGGTTGGGGGAATGATCACCGGATTCTTCAACGGCACCCGGGCCCGGATTGGCTGGATGCTGCTGGGGACCGTACTGGTAGTAGACCTGTATCGAGCCAATACGCCCTGGGTGAAGTACTACGATTGGGTGACCCGCTATCAATCGAACCTGGTGTTGGATTTGCTCAAGGACAAACCCTGGGAACAACGCGTGACCGCCTTCCTCGATCCGCACCGCCAGGGACCGCTCGTCGGGGGTGAGTCGGCCCTCTCTTGGACCTATTTGCAGAAGGAATGGCTGGAAAACCAGTTCCAGTATTTCAACATCCAGTCTCTGGACATCTCCCAGATGCCCCGTGTGCCCGAGCTGGAGACGGCCTATTTTGGCGCGCTGGGCCTGATGGAAAATCAGAGCAACCTGCCTTTGGTCGGCCGCCTGTGGCAGCTCACCAACACCCGGTATATCCTCGGATCTAAGGAGGTGGTCGACCAACTCAACGGCATGGTGGACCCCGTCCAGAAGCGCATCCGCCTGAAGATGCCCTTCGGTCTCGGGCTCAAGCCGGGAGTCACGCCCCCCAACGCTTCAACCGCCACCGCCGACATGGTGCAATTGCTCACGGCCACCGCCTCCGAAACGGGACCCTTTGCGGTGTTGGAATTTACCGGCACGCTACCTCGTGCGAAGTTCTACACCGACTGGCAGGCTGGCCTCAGCGACGCGCAAACCCTCCAGCAGCTTCGCGCGCCCGACTGGGACCCGGCCCGACAAGTCCTCCTTTCAGAGAAGATCGCAGGGACCACACCGTCACCCTCGTCCGCCACATCCGAAGCCTCCATCACCCAATACGCACCCAAACACATCACAGTAAAGACCCGCTCCACCGCGCCCGGCATTCTGCTGCTTAATGACCGCTGGCACCCCGACTGGAAAGTGACAGTCGACGGTCAATCCACACCACTGCTGCGGGCCAACTTTCTCATGCGAGGAGTCTCGGTGGCCGCCGGCGAACACACCGTCGAGTACCGCTTTGATCCGCCTCACCAGACCTTGTGGGTCAGCCTCGCGGCCGTCGCCACAGGCCTCCTCCTGGTGGGCATCCTCATCTTAGCACCCAAGCCCTCCAGCGCCGACTGACCATGGCCTCCACGCCCAGCCATCTCGACCACGTCCGCAATGACCTGGCCTATGCCGACATCCTGGCCAACTGGGACGCAGCCTTCTACGCCAAGTTCACGGGAGCTCTTCGCCCGAGGACACCGGGTGCCCGAGTGCTCGACATCGGATGCGGCGTAGGCCAAGTCGTGGCCCAACTGACGCGCGAGGGCTTTGAAGCGCACGGTGTGGATGTGTCCGGGCCGAACATCGAGCGCACCCGAGCCTTCACCGACCGGTGCCTGCTGTATGATGGCAACCAACTCCCCTACCCCGACGGTCATTTCCAGCGAGTCGGTGCGCTGAACGTGGTGGAGCATGTGCAGGATCCGGAGGCCTTCATCGCCGAAGCGGTTCGAGTGTGCGCTCCGGGCGGACGCATCGTGTTGAGCAGTCCCAACTTTCTGCGATTCCTCGGCTGGCGCGATTACCATCCGCGCATGCGAGGCCTCAGCAACAAGTGGCACAACCTCCAGGGCCTGCTGGAGCGGCGACAAGCCATGCGGCAAACGCCCGATCAGGTTCGCTTCGAGCGGATGTCCCCCATCATCAAGGATCCGTTCACCCCGGACGACGACGCCATCGTTTGCACCAATGCCCTCGACATGGGATTCTTCCTCGAGCGCAACGGAGCCCGCCTCGTCGAGGTGGCTTGCACCGACCGCACCGTGCCCGGCTGGATCAACTTGCTCCTCAATGCTTCCCCCCTGAAATACGGTCTTTTCAACGCCTGGGTCGTCGCCGAAAAGCGCGGTTAAACGGGACCCTTCCCCGGGATATCCAAAATCGTGGGTATCAAGACCCCATCGGTCTCGGGACGGTTTCCGGACGGTATAGCATCAGGCTCATACCGATTGGGGACCCATCGCACCCTTGAGCCCCGCTCCGCTAGCCCGGTCTACGGTCCCTCGGACACGACACCTTTCCTCACCATACCTCCACCGGCCCCTTGGGCACGGGGATCGCCTCGCGCCGAATGCTGGCGGGTTCATCGGAGTTTCCGTCGTCGCGCATGAAACTGGCCACCATCGGTGCCAACTGGTAGCGCGGCAGCAGGTGGCCCGACTCGTCACAGAACTGCCGACGCCAGCGCAGATAGCTGTCCACGATTTCCAGATATTGGGCCCGGGACTCCATCCGCACGATCTTCTTGCTGAACTCGTTGGCCGGACCAAAGCGCTTCGCATACCACGGGCCGATCTTGCGAAACATCACGCAGCCATGCCGCTCCCCGAAGACCTCCACCATCAGGTCGAGGTGCCGAGACATGACCCGAACCCGATCCTCGATGCCGGGTTCTGGCGGCAGCACCCCCGTTTGCATCAGCGCCCGCGTCCGCACGAAGATCCAAGGATCATAAAAAGCCCCACGCCCCACGCTCACCCCTGCACACCCCGTCTCAGACTTCATATGCACCGCCGCCTCGGGCGTCGTCACGTCGCCATTGCCAATCACCGGGATCGTCCTCGCCGCCTCCACCACCTTGCGAATGCCCGCAAGATTCACCGAGCCCGAGAACCCCTGTTCCCGGGTCCGCCCATGAATGAATACCCCGGCGATACCGGCATCCTCCAGCGCCCGGACCAGGTCGGGCGCCGTCAAATTGTCGTCATCCCAACCCAAGCGCATCTTGGCCGTCACCGGGATACGCAACGCATCCACCATCGTCCGCACCAGATGCTGCGTCCGTTCGTGCTCCACCATCATCGCCGAACCGCCACCCACCCGACACACCTTGCGTACCGGGCATCCCATGTTGATGTCGATGGCACTCACCCCGCGCTCCTGCAGCATCACCGCCGCATCGCGCATCTCCTCGGGCACGGAACCGAACAACTGCACCGCCAGAGGCCGATCCTTCTCATTGGTTTCAATGAGCTTGAAGGCCTTGGGATTCTCCTCGATGAGCGACCGCGCGTTAACCAGATCGGTCGTCGCCAAATCGAGCCCGCCAATCTCCCGCGCCACCAGACGGAACGGCAAGTTCGTGTAGCCGGCCAGCGGCGACAGAAACAGGTTGGACTTCAGCTCCAACGAGCCGAAACGAATCATCCAAAAAGGCTACTCCACCAGCGGCTAAAAGCCCAGCAGACCGTTGGGGAGCACTGGAACGCCCAAACATCGACGAGGCCCCACGGACCCGCACCCACGACCTCGACACGACCGTCACCGAAACGTTTTCAGCCGAAAAACCCGACCAACAATGATCCAGTCATCGGGCCCAGTCGTTCACTCCCTGTCGTAACCCATCTTGTCGTGGCGCACCTCGTTGCGGTGACAGGCACGCCACTGACCCTCATTCCTCGCCGGCCAAGACGGTCACATGCGTCACCCCGACCCCGAAACGGTCGAAGAAGCGTTGGCAATGATTGTTGAGACGATCTTCCAGGTCCGGATCTGGGTGATTACAGAACTCGAAGTGGATCCACAGACATGCATCTAACCCACTTATTAGACGAAACCGGATCAACTTGTCGAAGCGCTCGGGATCCGGGTGTGTTTCAGGCACGATTTCCTGCAATTCCTTGTCGAACGACACGGGAGGAACCTTCCAATCGATCACCGCCGCGATCACTGGGAAGGCTACCTCGAGGAAGGATTGCAGGAAGTGCTCTAGTGTGAATTGCCAGGCACCCACAAAGTCTATCGGTTTCATATTCAGAAGAGGATTCGTAGGCCTCGACCGAATTCTTTCAGGACATCGAAAAAATCTTCTCCAACCCTCCACCCCCACTCACTTCGGAGCCTGTCCCTAATCCAACCCACGATTCACCCTTTCCGAGCCTGTCCCTAAAACCTCCCCTGCAGCCTGTCCCTAAAATCTCCGAACCACCCGACAACCTGGAAGCAGCAGCGGGACCGGGCCGGAGCAAGCATTGGAAGCGATCAAACCCTCCCCTCGCGCACAGCGCGAAAGCCCCATCCTTTCCAGAGCTTCCTCGCGCGCGCAGGACCGATCCTGCTGTCAGCACCGTTCCGGAACCCTCTGAAAGTTGCCGGTTTGAAATCCACGGTTTTGCCAGGTTCTTACGGACGTTTTCTTCCGAGATGAGCGTCCGCGTTTCTTCCTTCTTTCGATG
>CAINWP010000084.1 GCA_903854475.1 uncultured Verrucomicrobiota bacterium | reverse complement strand
TCGGCCTCGAGGTGGATTTTGCCGAAGAGATCGGTGTACTGCTGGCGGAGGGACTCGCCGCCGCCGGCTAGGAAATCGAGCACCGCATCGAAGTCGGGGCGGCTGAGGTTCCGGTACGGGTAGGCTTGTTTAACGTGTTGGTAGGCTTCGTCGCGCGACCACGTGGCAACGCAGGCCAAACCCATCAGATGCTGGGCGAGCACGTCGAGCGGTGCTTCGGGGATGCGAATACGGTCGAGGTGGCCCGCGCGAGCCAACAAGGCGGTGGCGCAACATTCGACCAAGTCGCCGACGTTGGTGGCCATGAGCAATCCGCGGCTGACCTCATGAATGCTGTGCCCCGCGCGCCCTACGCGTTGCAAGGCTCGGGCGACTCCCTTCGGCGTGGCCAACAGCACCACCAAGTCGATGCTCCCGATGTCGATGCCCAGTTCGAGGGAGGTGGAACACACCACCGCCCGCAGTTCTCCGCGCTTGAGGCGGTCTTCGACGTCGAGGCGTAGTTCGCGGTCGAGCGAGGCGTGGTGGCACTCGATGGTTTCTGCCAGCGCGGGCAGTTGTTCCTTGAGCCAGTAGGTGGCTGACTCGGCCCCGCTACGGGTGTTGGTGAAGACCAGTGTGGTGCGGTTTGCGGAAACGAGTTTGGCCAATTCCCGGATGAGGCGCTGTCCGGTAAATCCTGCCTTGGGATACGGATCGCGTTGCAGCGGACAATACACCCGCAAATCCATCCGTTTGGCTGTGGGGGCTTCGATGATCGAGACATCCCGACCGGTGCCTCCAAGGAAGGTGGCGGCGTCTTCGCGCGGGTGAACCGTGGCGGAAAGCCCGATGCGCTGCAGGCGGGGTAACGGGGGATTGGGGCCGGCTGGACAGGCCGAAGATCCGGAAGCACCGAGGGACGAGGCAATGACCTGTTCGAGTCGTTCCAGCGTCAGGGTGAGTTGGGCGCCCCGCTTGTTCTCCGCGAGCGCGTGCAATTCATCGATAATGATCCAGCGCACCGTGGCAAGCTTTGGGAGCCACTTTTCCTGGCTGAGCATCAGGCAGAGGCTCTCAGGTGTGGTGAGCAGCAGGTGGGGCGGGTGGTTGAACTGGCGCTGGCGTTCGGTGGTGCTCGTGTCGCCGGAGCGGAGGCCGATCCGGATCGGGCTGGTCTCGCCATAGATTTCCTGCAACGGCGCCTGGAGGTTCTTGGCTAGGTCATAGCCCAGCGCCCGAAGCGGTGAGACGTAAAGGCAGCGGAGCGACTCGCGGAGTTGGCCCGAGGCGTGTTCTCGATTCAGGGCATCGAGCACTCCTAAGAATGCCGCGAGGGTCTTGCCCGTGCCCGTGGGCGACACGATGAGCACGTGCCGCCCCGCCGCGATCACGGGCCAAGCCGCCGCCTGGATCGGAGTGGGCTGCCCGTGCCGGCGAGCGAACCAGTCGTGGATCACCGGAAGCACAGGGCTTGCGATGGCTGTGGCCTGAGCGACGGCTCCCGGTGCAGCACCTCCGAGGGCCTTTTCTGGATCAGGGGGCAGGGTGCTCAGGGGGTGTCAGGCTCAGGGGGCTCGAGGATCAGGTGTATTTCTGAAGTATCGGTCCTAGGGCCTTGCGAGTCGCCGCGGGCCACAGCGATTTCTCGGTCATGATCGCGTTACGCAGGGCGTCGTGGCAGGGCCAGTTCGGCTCGGAGGGCAGGGTGGGGATGACCCGGGACAAGATGGCCTTGGCCTGACCAGCGTTGCGGTGGAGGTTGGCGATAATCATATCTAAGGTCACGTGGGCCTCGTCGACCTTCCAGCAGTCGTAGTCGGTGACCATGGCCATCGTGGCGTAGGCGATCTCGGCTTCGCGGGCGCACTTGGCTTCGCCCAGGTTGGTCATGCCAATGACATCGTGGCCATCGCGGTGGTTGGCCAGCGATTCGGCGCGGGTGCTGAAGGCGGGGCCCTCCATGTTCACGTAGGTGCCGCCATTGTGGACGCGGGCCTTCTCGGCCTTGGCTGCCTTGTGCAGCAACTGGCGCAATTCATCGCAAATGGGGTCAGCAAAAGCGATGTGGGCCACGATGCCACGGCCGAAGAAGGAATGCTCGACCGGGCGCTTAGTGCGATCGATGAACTGGTCCACGAGCACGATGTCGCACGGCTTGAGCTTGGCTTGCAGCGAGCCGACTGCGCTGACGCTAATGATCCACTGCACGCCGAGCTTCTTCATCGCCCAGAGGTTGGCCCGATGGTTCAGCTCGCCCGGCAGGATCCGGTGGCCGCGTGCATGGCGCGGCAAAAACACCACCTCACGGCCAGCCAGTTCGCCCGTGAGAAAGGCGTCGGAAGGATCGCCAAAGGGAGTCTTCACCTTCACCCATTTCTGACGGGTAAAGCCTTCGATGGAGTAGAGTCCACTGCCGCCGATGATGCCAATGCGATGGGGAGTCATAGGAAAATAAAGGGATTTAGGCGGGAAAGGGTTTTGATTCAGGGAGCTTTCGGTGCCGGAACATCGAATTGGCGAGCAAGGAACGCCAGTTGATCGGCGCGCTCTTCGATTTGCTTCGACACCGGTTTGCCCGCGCCATGGCCTGCCTTGACGTCAATGCGGATGAGCACCGGATTCGGCCCGGTGTGAACCTCTTGGAGGCGTGCAGCGAATTTGAAGCTGTGGGCCGGCACGACGCGGTCGTCATGGTCGCCGGTGGTCACCAAGGTGGGTGGATAGGCGACCTTCGGCTTGAGGTTGTGGTAGGGCGAGTAGGCGTACAGCGCCTTGAACTCGTTTTCGTTTTCGCTCGATCCGTAGTCGCTGGTCCAAGCCCAGCCGATGGTGAATTTATGGAAGCGGAGCATGTCCATCACTCCCACCGCCGGGAGGCAAGCTCCGTACAACTCCGGGCGCTGGGTCATGCAAGCGCCGACGAGGAGGCCGCCGTTGGATCCGCCCTGGATGGCCAGCTTCTTCGGCGAGGTCCAGCCTTGTTGGATCAACCATTCGGCCGAGGCGATGAAGTCGTTGAAGACGTTCTGCTTGCGGAGCTTCGTGCCGGCTTGGTGCCACTCTTCGCCGTATTCGCCGCCGCCGCGCAAGTTGGGTACCGCGTAAATGCCGCCCATTTCGAGCCAGACGAGGTTGCCCACGCTGAAGGTCGGTGTGAGCGAGATGTTGAACCCGCCGTACCCGTACAAGAGCGTGGGTGTCTGTCCGTTGGGCTTGAGGCCCTTCTTGTGGGTGATGAACATGGGCACTTTCAC
>CAINWP010000083.1 GCA_903854475.1 uncultured Verrucomicrobiota bacterium | reverse complement strand
GCCTCAATCCGTGTCCCTCACAGCTTCGTGAACAACGAGTACAAGGGCTATCTGGAGGATCGTCGTCCAAATTCCCAGGGCGACCCCTACAAGATCTCAAGCCGCGTTCTTCAGACGATTAAGACCGTCCCCACCAAGTAAGGGGCCCAAAACTCAACGAAGCGCCGCCCTGGAAACGGGGCGGCGTTTTTGTTTTTTAGGCAGAACCCAAGCACGAAAACGGAAAAGGCATAAAAACCAATCTCAGTCTGCTGGGAGGCTCCGGAAAGCCTTGGGGGCATTTTTTGGGTCTTGCATGGAATCCCTCATTGGCTATTCTATCCGACCGCGCACTAAACACTCTGCCGTCGGTCCTTGGGTGAGGGACATTTGTCCTTCACCGGAAAGCGCCAAGGGAAACCCGGCAACGAGAAACACACAGACACCATGCCTATCCGCCTCGGTCGCTTCGAAATGCCGAAGACCCTCGTCAAGGACGAGAAATCCGCCACAGAAACCTACGCCAAGTTTGTCGCCGAGCCCTTTGAGGCCGGTTATGGCCACACCATCGGCAACTCACTCCGCCGCACCCTTCTCTCCTCGCTCGAGGGAGCCGCGATCACCTCGGTCAAAATCGAGGGGGCTCCCCACGAGTTCACCGCGATCCCGGGCGTCGTCGAAGACGTCGTCGAGATCATCCTCAACCTCAAGAAGGTCAAGTTCAAGGCACACGACCATGAACCCCGCAACCTGACCCTCTCGGTCAACAAGCAGGGAGCCGTCACGGCCGGCGACATCCAGTCGACCGCCCAGTGCGAGGTCCTCAATCCCGACCAGCACATCTGCACGCTCGACAAGAAAATGAAGTTCGATGCGGAGTTTGAGGTCAAGGTCGGCCGCGGATTCGCCACCGGTGACGAGAACAAGGCCGCTGACAAGCCGATCGGCGTCATCGCCATCGACTCGATTTTCTCACCCGTCACCAAGGTCAAGTATGCGGTCGAGCAGACCCGCGTCGGTCAGCGCACCGATTACGACAAACTCATCCTCGAGTTGTGGACCGACGGCCGTCTCACTCCGGACGAGGCGCTCCTTCAGTCCGCCGCCATCCTGCGTCATCACCTCGATGTCTTCGTGAAATTCGACGATACCCAGGTCGAGTTCGACGAAACCCCCGCCGAAGTCAGCCAAGAGAACAGCCGCCTCAAGAAGCTGCTCGCCATGAGCGTTAACGAGATCGAGTTGTCCGTTCGTGCGGCCAACTGCCTTAACAACGCGAATATCACCTCGGTCGGCCAACTCGCCCTCAAGAGCGAGGCGGAGATGCTCAAGTACCGCAACTTCGGCAAGAAGTCGCTCAACGAGATCAAGGATAAGCTGGTCCAGCTCGGCCTCGGCCTCGGCATGAAGTTCGAAGCGGGCCTCGTGGATTCCACAGCGGCAGCTCCGGCGGCAGAATAAGGAAAGCAAGGAACACAACGCCATGCGTCACCAGAAAAAGACCGTCAAGCTCGGTCGCAGTCAGGCCCACCGCGATTCGCTTCTGTCGAATCAGGTGTGTAGCCTGATCGAACATCGTCGCATCAAGACCACCCTGGCCAAGGCGAAGGCGACCAAACCGCTCGCAGAGCGGATGGTTACCCTCGGCAAGAAGGGAGATCTCCATGCCCGCCGTATCGCGATCGCCTATCTCAAGCACAAGGACATCGTGAAGAAGCTTTTCACCCAAATCG